>CAIXIJ010000006.1 GCA_903919455.1 uncultured Acidimicrobiaceae bacterium
CTCTCCAGCCACGCAGTAACCGGAGCGATGTCGATGCCCTGCACGGGCGTCACCGTAGTGGGCGGACCGCGGTGGGGATCAGCCCGGACGGCCGATGCCGACGACCTTGTTCCAGTGCACGGTTGCCACCTTCACCGTGGTGCCGGTGTTCTGGGCGTGGATCATCATCCCGCCGCCGACGTAGATGCCCACGTGACCGATGGGGCTGTAATAGAAGATCAGGTCGCCCGGCTGCACTTGGTCTTTGGAGACGTGCGGCACGCTGGCGTACTGGGCACCGCTCTGGTGCGGTAGCGACACACCTGCACGACCCCAGGCCCACTTGGTGAGGCCCGAGCAGTCGAACGCCACGCCGGGCGTCTCACCGGCGAAGTGATACGGCGTGCCGATGGCGCTGTACGCCGCCGACACCGCCACCCCGGCCTTGCCGCTGACGGGTGGAGCCGTGGGCTTCGGGTCGGGCTTCGGAGTGGGGGGCGCGCCGGGGTCGGTGCCGGGGTCGGTCGGGGTGTCGCCACCGCCGCCACGCCCAGGCGACGTGGTGCCCGGCGATCCGCCCGTGTCGTTCTGCTGCGGCGCTTGGGCCACCGATGATGCATCGCCCAGCGCATCGCGCCGATCGAACTCGGCCTGCACCTGTGCCGCGCCGAAGTCGGCCTGTGCCTTCGCCAGGCGTGCCTCATACTGCGACTGCAGTTGGTCGTACTGCGCCTGCTTCGCCTCCAGCGTGGCCACGATGTTGGCGGCTTCCTGCTGCTGCCCCTGCAACACCTTCTGCGCCGCCGTGAGGTCGTCGAGCAACGACTGCAGGTCGTCGGCCGTGGCCTCGCCGCTGTCGAGCGCCACCCGACCGAGCGCCGCCTTCTGCTCGGCAGCAAGGAACGTCGCCGCATCGGAGAACAGTGGGCTCAGCGCTGCGCTACCGCCGGTGGTGAACTTGTTGACGGCGATGTCTTGCAACGCCGACTGCACGTCGCCGAGCTTGGCCGACATGGCATCGACCTTCGCCTGCGACACCGCAATGTCGGCATCGACGCTGAGTTGATGGTCTTGCGCAGCGCCGTAGTCCTCGTCGAGTTGGCCCATCTGGTTCACCAACTGGTCGAGCTCGTCCTGCGCCTGCTGCATGGCCTGCTGCGCATCGCCGACACCAGCGGCGTTCACCCATTGCGGGCCGCCCACGAGGGCGACACCGAGCGTGAGCACGGCGAGAATGCGGGTGGCTCGAACGGACATGACCCCGTCACAGTAGCCATGTGACGAAAGGGTTGCGAAACGGCAACGGTTGTGTCACTCAGCGCGCGAGCGCCACCGCGATGGTCATTCCCATTCGATGGTGCCCGGCGGCTTCGACGTGACGTCGTAGACCACTCGGTTCACGCCGCGGACCTCGTTGATGATGCGGTTCGACATGGTCTCGAGCAGGTCGTACGGCAGGCGAGCCCAGTCGGCCGTCATCGCATCGTCGCTGGTGACAGCACGAATGATGACGGGGTTGGCGTAGGTGCGCTCGTCGCCCATCACTCCCACCGAGTGCACATCGGCCGCCAGCACGGCGAAGCTCTGCCACAGCTCGCGCTCGAGGCCGGCCTTGTGAATCTCGTCGCGCACGATGGCGTCGGCGTGCTGCAGTGTGGCCACCCGCTCGGGCGTGACCTCACCCAAAATGCGCACGCCGAGACCCGGGCCGGGGAACGGTTGGCGCAGGATGATCTCGTCGGGCAGACCGAGTTCATGACCCAGACGCCGCACCTCGTCCTTGAACAACGCGCGCAGCGGCTCGACCAGCTTCAGCGTCATGTCCTCGGGCAAGCCACCCACGTTGTGATGGCTCTTGATCACCGCCGCGGTGCCGTCGCTGCCACCGCTTTCGATGACATCGGGGTACAGCGTGCCCTGCACCAACCATTCGGCATCGCTGAGGCCGCCGGTGTGTTCCTCGAAGATGCGGATGAACAACTCGCCGATGATCTTGCGCTTCGCTTCGGGCTCGGTGACCCCAGCGAGCTTCTCGAAATAGCGCGGCCCGGCAGTGACATGGATGAGTTCGATACCCATGTTGCGCTTGAACGTCTCCACGATCTGATCGCTCTCGTTCAGCCGCATCAGACCCGTATCCACGTAGATGCAGACCAACTGATGACCGATGGCCTTGTGAACCAGCGCTGCGGCCACGGCGGAGTCCACCCCACCGCTGAGCGCGCAGATCACCTTGCCGGTGCCCACCTGCGCCCGCACTGCGGCCACCTGCTCGTCGATGATGCTCGACATGGTCCAGGTGGGCTCACAGCCGGCCAGCACGTGCAGGAAGTTCTGCAGCACCAACATGCCGTAGGGGCTGTGCACCACCTCGGGGTGCCACTGCACGCCCCAGATCTTGCGCTCCACATGCTCCATCGCCGCCACGGGCGCATCGGGCGTGGACGCCGTGCAGACGAAACCTTCGGGCGGCACGGTGACCGCATCGAAGTGACTCATCCACACGTCCTGCTCGTCGGGCGTGCCGGCCAGCAGGGTGGAGTCGCCAGCGCGTGTGGCCTTGGCACGGCCATACTCGCCACGCAGACCGCGGCCGACCGTGCCACCGAGTTGCTGGGCGATGAGTTGCACGCCGTAGCAGATGCCCAGAATCGGAATGCCGAGGTCGTAGATGGCC
>CAIXIJ010000007.1 GCA_903919455.1 uncultured Acidimicrobiaceae bacterium
GCTGCTAGCGATCTAAGCCAGCCACCACAGCCACACCCGCCCGGCTCACTTCACCGCCCTGCCTGCCACCCACACGGCGCCGATGTCGGCTGGCTTGGTGAGGCGCACGATCTTCTCGAAGGCACGGGCGTGATCGTCCACCTCGTCCCACAGGCGCATGCCCGACGCGGCTGATGCGGTGTCGACCACGATGGCGTCGAATTGGCAGCCGGCCTGCAGCCTTCCCACAGGAATGCCCAACACGTCGGCGCCACCGGCGGTGCCCAGGTGGAAGGCGGCCACCACATCGAGCCTCGAGTCGGGCACGCCACGTTCGCCAGCCGGCAGGTGCTGATCCACACCGTCGTGCAACATGCGCGAACTGGTGACCGCCAACGCACACTGCGCCAACAGGCCGGGCTCCGCTCCCCCGGCGATGTCGGTGCCCAGGCCCACCTTCACGCCGGCATCCATCACCCGGCGAGCAGGGAACACGGCATTGGCGAAGTAGCTGTTACTGAGCGGGCAGTGCGCCACACCGGCGCCGGTGGTGCGGATGGTGGCGAGGTCGTCGGCACCCAGATGGTTGCCGTGCGCCAACACCGTGCCCTCACGCAACAGGCCCATCGAGTGCAGCGCATGCGTGTCGGAGATGCCGTAGCGCTGCAACACGGCACCGTGCTCCCAATCGCTCTCCGAGCAATGCGTCTGCACCAACGCACCCGTCTCGGCCGCAAGGGCGCCGAGGCCGTGGAGCAACTCATCGGAACATGCCGGGATGAACCGCGGCGTGATGATGGGCTGCACCAGCGCACTGCCCAAGGCTCGCACCGCGTCCACCGAACGACGCGACGCCTCGATGCCCGCGGCCGCCGACTCGTCGCGATACCAAGTGGGTGTGCCCTCCGGATGGTCCATCGCCACCCGACCCACGAACGCACGCTGCCCACTGGCAACGCACTGCTCGGCCAGCGCCAACGTGGCCGGCTCGTGCACCGAACCGAAGTACACCGCCGTGGTGGTGCCGTGCGCCAACAACGTGGGCACCATGTGCGCCCACACCTCGCGGGCGAACGCCAGGTCGGCATAGCGGGCTTCCAGCGGGAACGTGTACTCGAACAGCCAACGCTCCAACGGCAGGTCCAGCCCCGTGCCCAACTGCGGCCACTGCGGCGCATGGATGTGCAGATCCACCAAGCCCGGCAGCAGACGCTGCGACGGCGTGAGGTGATGCACCTGGGCGGCGGTGCGCAGTGCGGCATCGGCGGCCTCCGAGCCCTGCGGGTGGATACCGAGGATGACGCCATCGGCACCCACGGCAATCACCACATGCTCGAGCACCTCAAGCTGCGAGGCGGTGGGCGCGTGATAGCCGGTGCCGACCACGGCCAGAGCGGGATGCTGCGTCACACCTTCGACCGTAGGGCATGGCGCCGCGGGTTGGCTTGGAGGGTTGCACGCGGTTCATCAACGGAATAGAAACGGGGTATGGCCCGCTCCCATTCAGTGACCACGCACACTCCGACGAGTGCCGTCGAGGCTGCGCTGCAGGAACGCCCGGCGCTGGTGGGCGACATCGCCATGGCA
>CAIXIJ010000008.1 GCA_903919455.1 uncultured Acidimicrobiaceae bacterium
CGACCCCGAGTTCGACGTGGATTGGTACCTCACTCGCACCGAGCGACGCGCCGGTTTGGTGGCGAAGTGAGTTCCCGCCAACAGGTGCTCATGTTGTGGCTCGCCAGCCCCACCCTCGACAGCCGTGTGTTGGGCTGGTCGTTCTTCGACGGCACGGCGGGAGCCGGCCCGCAGCCGGAGGCCGACCCGCCCTACGGCACCGGCGTCGAAGCCTTGGTGGATGGGTGGCGGATGCTGCAGATGTCGCCGCTCATCCCACCCGTTCCGGGGCACGAACGCGAGACGTCGTTCCTGAAGCACGAGTTCGTATTCGAACGCCTCGTTGAACTCGGCTGACACTCCAACACCGACACCGGCCGAGCCCGCACCTACGCTCATGGCATGACGGCTCGACAGTTCGTGTTCCCGCAGGCGGGCGACGACCTCGCCACGCTCGCGGCGCGGGAACTACCCGACCTCGCCGACGCCGCCCAGCAACTGCTGTCGTGGAATCTGCATCTCGCCGCACGTCGCTCCACCGGGCTGCTCCCGAGCGACGTCGTGTTCACCGAGCCACCGCCGGCCCGATGAGCGCCATCATCACGCGCGCCACCGTGGTGGGTGGCCACGACGGACGGGCCGAGATCGAAGTGGAACTCACCTACGCCAACGGTGGCACCTCCACCATCTCGCTCGACGAGGACGCCTGCCTGGCCTCGCTCGACACCGCCGGTATCAACTCGATCGACGATCTGGTCGGACAGCCATGGAGCACCGTGCTGCCGGCCCTCGAACTCCTGGGAGACACACATGCTCGATCTCGTCATTCGTAATGGCTTCATCGTCGACGGTTCGGGTTTGCCGGGCCGCAACGGCGACGTGTCGATCAAGGGCGGCAAGGTGGTGTCGGTCGGCGGCCGCGCCGGCGAGGCGCAGCGGGTGATCGATGCCACCGGTCGCGTCGTGGCACCCGGGTTCATCGACCCGCACACGCACTACGACGCACAGCTCTGCTTCGACCCCTACGCGTTTCCCGCCATCGAGCACGGCGTCACCACCGTGGTGCCCGGCAACTGCTCGCTCTCGCTAGCACCGCTGCGCATCGATCAGCGCGACTCGTTCAGCCGCATGTTCCGCCTGATCGAGGAGATGCCCGAGGCGGCGTTCGACGCGGGCGTCGACTGGCGTTGGGGTGAAGGCTTCGGTGGTTGGCTCGATGCGCTGGAACAGAACATCGCGCTGAACGTCGCACCGCTCGTGGGCCACAGCGTGCTGCGCATGTACGTGATGGGCCCGGAGGCGCAAAGCCGCGCTGCCGATGCCGCTGAAATCCGCGCCATGGCCGACCTCCTGCGCGTCTGCCTCGACGCTGGCGCCGTGGGCCTGAGCACCAGCTTCGTCGACATCGACGAGCACTACCGGCCGGTGCCCAGCCGCTGGGCTGCTCCCGCCGAACTCGATGCGCTGTCGGCCGTATTGGGCGAGCGCGACGCGGTGCTGCAGATCGTGCACGAGTTCTACGACACCGAACTCACCATCGCCCGCATCGAGCACCTCGCCGAACTGTCGTTGCGACACGGCATCACCACCACGCTCTCGCCGCTCTTCCACACCAATGGCAACAACACTGGCGTCCAAAGGGTGATGGCCGCAGTGGAGGCGGCCCGGGCACGCGGCGCTGCAGTCTGGCCGCAGGTGCAGACCCGCCCCATCGACATCAGCTTCACGCTGGAGCAGCGCAGCCTGATGTTGCTCACCATGCCGGCGTGGTGGAAGGTGGCCTCTATCCGCGACCACGCCGAGAAACTGGCCGCTGTCGCCGCCGGCCGCGATGCACTTGTGGCCGAGATGAACGCGATGTCGCGCCGGCCCAACGGCGGCCTCGGCGCGGGCGGGTTCGTGGTGCGCGAAGTGGTCCATGCCCGCAACAACGACCTCATCGGCCGCAACATCGACGACATCGCTCGCGAGCGCGGCACATCGCACGGCGACACAGTCGTGGACCTCGCGCTCGACGAAGACCTCGGCACGTGGTTCATCCGCGCATCGATCGGCCACGACAACTCGCCCGTCGTTGGCGATCTTCTCGCCCATCCATTCGTGCACGTTGGCGCCTCCGACGGTGGCGCGCACGTGGGTTCGTTCTCCACGTTCGGCGATACCGGCTACCTGTTCTCCGAGTTCGTACGCGGCACGAAGTCGCTGTCACTCGAGGCCGCCGTGAAGAAGATCACGCTCGACCCGGCCAGCATCTGGGGCCTGAAGGGCCGCGGGTTGCTGGCGGCAGGCAACGCCGCCGACGTGGTGGTGTTCGACGCCGACCACATCGGTCGCGGTCCCGAGATCGCATCAAACGACTTCCCCGGCGAGGGTGTGCGCTGGATCCGCCGACAGGAGGGCGTGGATTCGGTGGTGGTGAACGGCGAGGTCACGTGGAGCGCCGACGCCGGCTACGCGCCCGAGGCACGCGCCGGCGTCATCGCCACCCGCGATTGAGGTAGTGGGGCTCAGCCCTCGACGGCGACGCGCTCGAGCTTCGCCATGGTCTCTTCGAGCATCGACACCGGCACGATGGGCCACGTACGCCCAGTCGCACGCAAGGCCTCGACGATGTTCGACCAGTCGCAATAGTTGGTGACGTCGGTGTGCGTGTCGTCGACCGGGTCGAGCTGCCACCCGTACACGTGACCGAGCGGCGGCTGGTCGGGGGCGCCGACCGTCCACTCCACGAGGCGACCCGGCTCGAGTTGCGTGATGGTGTTGCGCACCACGTACTTGCCCAACCCCGGGATGTCGTTCAGCGGTGCGCGGTCCATCGCGATGTCGAATGTGTCGCCGACGGCAGTAACGGGCTGCGCGTCCGGTGCGGCTTCCAGCATGCCCGAGCCGTCGATGCGCACATGGCCGGCAGGATCGCTGACGATGGCGTAGAGGGCGGCAGCAGGTGCGGCGATGCGGTGGGTGACGGACACTCGTTCAGCAGACATCGCGCCAACGTACCAGTGGGCGCGCGGGCCGAGGTTCCCAATGTTGCAATCGTCGCGGGGTCAGGCGACCGATCCGATGAAGATGATGTCGCCGGTCGCGACCTCGGTACCCGATTCAGGTTCCACCGTGATCGCCCACTTGGCGGGTGCCTGGGGCATATCGAACGATGCGTGCACATTGCCGTCGGATGCCGGATCCAGCACGTGCATCGCCATCGACGCCGATGGCGTGATGAGCCACAACTCGTACGCCTTGCCGGCAGGGGCAGCCCCCAAGTCTTCACCGATCACGACGGCGCGGTGCAGCGTTTCGGACCAGGCAACTTTGAAGCGGCCCGCATCGTTGGGTTGTTCATCCAGTTCCACCATGCGCGCGTCGGGTTGTTCCATCACTACTGCGAGCTCGGTGGCGAAGGGGTCGCTCGCATCGTTACGTGAGAGCACCGACACGCCCACCACCACCAGCAATGCGGCAGCCGCAATCAGTGCCGCAGCCGTCCACTTGCTCCGTCCGGCAGAACGGCTCATCGAGGGCGGCAGTTGGCGCACGCTCGGCGACATCTGCCGGGTGCGGTTGATCTCGTCGAGCACGCGCCCCTTCAACGCCGGCGGCGGGCTGACAGCCTGCGTCTGCGCCATCGATGAGTGAATTGCGCGGAACTCGTCGACCTCGGCGCGGCACAGTTCGCACGTGCCGAGGTGTGCCTCAAAGGAGGCCCTATCGGCATCGTCGACTGCGTGAATGGCGTACGCGGCGGCAAGGAGATGCACATCGTGGTCGATCATGACGCACCTCCCAGTTCGTCGCGGAGCTTGATCATGCCATCTCGAATTCGAGTCTTAACTGTTCCTTCGGGCACGTGTAACAGCACCGCAACCTCGCGGTACGTGTAGCCCCCGAAGTAGGCCAACTCCACGGCTTCGCGCTGTGCCGCAGTGAGCGAGGTCATCGCCTTGCGAACCCGGTATTGGTCGATCGACGACTCCACCTCTGCCACCACCGGGTCGTTGGTGGGGGTTGCCATCAGCGCTTCACGATCGTCGCGACGGCGGCTGGCCTGTTCGCTGCGAACACGATCGACTGCTCTGCGGTGCGCCACCATCGCAGCCCACGTGCGCACCGATGCACGCGACGCGTCGAAACGGCTCGCGGTACGCCACAGTTCGACGAACACTTCTTGAGTGACCTCTTCCGACTGCGATGGATCGCGTACGACCTTCAAAGCCACACCATGCACCATTGGCGCGAGCAGGTCGTACAACTGGGCAAAGGCATCCTGGTCACCCCGGGCGACGCGGTGCAGCAACTCAACGTCGGATTCGATCTGCAGAGCGTCCGCAGTCGGATCGAGAGCGGTGGCAGCCTTGATCACGTCGCTAGTTCGGTGCCGAGCCTCATTTGGATTGCGCCAACGCAACCACCGCACACGCTGTTCAGATTCGTGGGGAGCACCGCTGTCGCTCATGCCCGCAGCACAACCTGGCGGTCTCCGCCGGTATTCCCACTCGATGCGCGACGAAGCCCGAGTCCGTTGACGGACTCGGGCTTCGTCACCGACCAGATGGTCGTGAGCGCTAGCTGATTACAGCGCCGCAACATCCAGGCCCGGGGGCAGGATGACGGCATCGATCACGTGGATCACACCGTTGGAGGCGGCAACATCAGTGGCCACCACGTTGGAGGAGCCGTTCAGCGTCACCTTGCCGCCGTCGACTGCAACCGTAATGTTCGAACCTTCGACGGAGGGAACGTCGCCGGCCTTCACATCAGCGGCCATCACCTTGCCGGACACCACGTGGTAGGTGAGGATCTTCACCAACACGTCCTTGTTCTCCGGGAGGAGAAGCTTGTCCACCAGGCCGGCGGGGAGTGCGGCGAAGGCGGCGTTGGTGGGCGCGAACACCGTGAACGGGCCGGGACCCTGGAGGGTCTCGACCAGACCGGCGGCCTGCACCGCAGCCACCAGCGTGGAGAAGTCGGGGTTGCCGCTGGCCACGGCAACGATGTCGCCGGCCTCGGCGGGCGCGCCGGTTTCCACGGGGGCAGCCGTGGTGACGGGTGCGGAGTCCTTGTCGTCGCCGCAGGCGGCAACGAACATCGACGCTGCCACCACTGCGGCAAGTGCGAAACGCTTGTTCATGGGGGGATCTCTCCTGGGGGGATCGTGGCCCCGACATGGGACCCTCGTCACCCGTTCGGAACCACGAGCGATCCGGATGGGTCGAAATCCAAACTTTTCATTCGGGCAGATCCGATGGCGATCTACGCTCTCGCCGATGGCCGAGCCGCACCGCCTCTTCACCACCAGCGTCGCCAGCGTCTACCCGCTGTATGTGAACAAGCTCGAACGCAAGGGCCGCACCAAGGCCGAACTCGACGAGGTGTTCCGCTGGCTCACCGGCTACGACCAGCGCGCATTGGAACGGCACCTCGTGAAGGGCACCGACTTCCAGACGTTCTTCGCCGAGGCGAAGAAGATCAACCCTGCTCGACACACCATCACCGGCTCGGTATGCGGCGTGAAGGTGCACGAGCTGGAACCGGGCACGATGCAGGAGATCCGGTACCTCGACAAGCTCGTCGACGAACTCGCCAAGGGCCGGCCGATGGCGAAGGTGCTGCGCTCCTGAGCGCGCTCAGGCCGACCGTCCGCTCGTTCGGGCGCAGAGCACCGTGGCATACGCTGCAGCCATGTCCGACAACCCGTCCGCCTTCGCCGCCGTCGCCCTCTTCACGGGTGCACCGCAGCACGAGAACTTCAACCGCCTGCACCACCTTCTGCCCAGCAGTCGGCTCGTTGCCAGCGCCAGTCCACACCAGTTTCCGGACGGACCTTCGCTCGACCTGCCGAGCACCTTCGACCTCGATGGTACGGCGGTCGACACCGAGCACTTCCTCGACGTCACCGACACGGCAGCACTGCTGGTGCTGCGCAACGGCGAGGTGGTGCACGAGCAGTACCGACTCACCGGCGGCCGCGACGTGCAGTGGATCTCGTGGTCGGTGGCGAAGAGCTTCGTGTCGGCGTTGGTCGGCATCGCTGTGGAACAAGGGCACATCGGTTCCATCAACGACCCCATCAGCAACTACATCGATACCGAGCCTGGCTCGGCGTACGACGGAGTCAGCATCAAGGACGTGCTGCAGATGTCGTCGGGCGCGCGCTGGAACGAGGACTACAGCGACCGAACCTCGGATGTCGCGCGTCTCGGAGCAGCGATGGCCCCCGGCGGCAGTCTCGACGAGTTCGTCGCCTCCGCTGTCGGAGAGGTGCCGCCTGGCACCGTGTGCCAGTACAACTCCACCGACACGCAGGCGCTCGGTGCGCTGCTCGTGCGCGCCACCGGCCGTTCCATCACCGACTACATGCAGGAGCACCTCTACGAGCCGCTCGGCATGGAGAGCGACGGCTACTGGCTGCTCGACACGTTGGGCCGCGAGATGGCATTCGGCGGCGTGAACCTGACCGCGCGCGACTTCGCCAAGCTCGGCGAGCTCTATCGGCGCGGCGGCGAATGGAACGGCCACCAGGTGGTGCCTGCCGCTTGGGTCGCCTCCTCCATCGTGCCCGAAGCTCCGCATCTGGAATGGGGCAACCCGGTGATCGCCGGCGAGTCGCTCGACAACGGCTACGGCTACCAGTGGTGGCTCATTCACGGCGGTCTCGACCAGTACAGCGCCATTGGCATCTACAACCAATGGGTGTTCGTGTCGCCGCACGACGGCGTCACCATCGTGAAGCTGTCGGCCACGCGTTCCTATGGCACCACGATGGGCGAAGAAACCAACTTCGAAGCGCACCACGAGGCGTTCCTGCAGTCCGTCGCCGCCCACGTCGCCGCGCACTGATGACCGACAGTCCTTCCTCGGGTGAGGTTGCTTCCCCCGAGGAAGTGCTCGCGGCGTTACACCACGAGCTGACGGCGCGCGCCGAGGCGCTGCGGTCGGGTGCCACGGTGCCGAGCGGCGGCATCTCATTCGGCAAGCGAGTGGGCGAAGGCACCAGCATCGCCATCGAACGGTTCACCGATGTGGCCATCCACGGGCAGTTGTTACAACAGTTGACCTTGGTGGATGAGGCGCTCGCCCGCATTGCCGAAGGTACGTACGGTCAGTGCACCGTGTGCCATCGGCAGATCATGGCCGAGCGCCTCGAAGTGGTGCCCTGGGCCGCCACCTGCGTCGCGTGCGCCTGACGCGACCGTCCCCGGTTCACGGGAGGTTTCGCGCCCACGGGCGGTCGTTGTGCCAGGGGCGGGAGATTTCGCGCCCGTGGGTGGTCGTTGTGCCAGGGGCAGGAGATTTCGCGCCCAACCCAGCGGGCGTCAGGCGCCGACGCGGATGAGCTTCTTGTTGACGAACTCGTCAGCACCCCAGCGGCCGAGCTCGCGGCCCGAGCCGGAGCGCTTCACACCACCGAAGGGCAGCTCGGGGCTGTCGGCCCCGACGATGTTCACGTACACCATGCCGGCCTGGATGGCATCGGCCACGCGGGCCGCCTGATCGGCGTCGGTGGTGAACAGGTACGAGCCCAGGCCGAACGGCGTGTCGTTGGCCAGGTCGATGGCTTCGTCCTCGCTGGTCACCTTGAAGATCATGGCCACCGGGCCGAACAGCTCTTCGTAGAACGACGGGTTGTCGCGAGTGACACCGGTGAGCACGCCGGGCGGGAAGAACGAACCCGAACGCTCGCCGGCCGACACCAGCGTGGCACCGGCGGCCACCGCTGCATCAACCTGCGACGCCAGGCGCTGCGCGGCGCCCAGCGACGAGAGCGGCCCGATGTTGATGTCGTCGTCGGTGGGGTTGCCCACCTTGGTGGCCAGCACCGAGGCGGTGAACTTCTCGACGAACTCGTCGTAGAGGTGGTCCATCACGATGAAGCGCTTGGCGGCGTTGCACGCCTGGCCGCAGTTGTCGACTCGGGCGATGGTGGCCGAGGCAACCGTGGCATCGAGGTCGTCGGTGGACAGCAGGATGAACGGGTCGGAGCCGCCAAGCTCCAGCACGACCTTCTTCAGGTGGCGACCGGCGATCTCGGCCACCGCTGCACCCGCACGCTCGGAACCGGTGAGCGACACACCCTGCACGATCGGGTTGGCGATGATGTCGGCCACCTGATCGTTAGTGGCGTAGATGTTCGTGTAGGCACCGGCGGGGAAGCCAGCGTCGAGGTAGATCTGCTCGATGGCAGCGGCCGACTCCGGGCACTGCGGGGCGTGCTTCAGCAGCACCGGGTTGCCGATGATGAGGTTCGGGCCGGCGAAACGCGCCACCTGGTAGTAGGGGAAGTTCCACGGCATGATGCCGAGCAGCACGCCGAGCGCACTCTTGCGCACGATGGCGGTGCCCTCGCCGCCCATGAGGGTGACGGGCTCGTCGGCCAGGAACTCGGTGGCGTTGTCGGCGTAGTACTGGTAGATGGCGGCGCTGAAGCCGATCTCGCCGAGCGCATCGCCGATGGGCTTGCCCATCTCGCGGGCGATGATGGCGGCCAGGTCGTCCTGCCGTTCGGTGTGCAGTTCGGCCACTCGGGCGATCATCGCCGCGCGCTCGGCGACGGTGGTGTGCCGCGACCAGGAGCGGTGGGCATCGTTTGCCCCGTTGATGGCGGCGACCAAGGCCTCGTCGGTGATGGTCGGGTAGGTCTGAACGGTTTCACCGGTGGCGGGGTTCACCACTGCATAGCTGCTCACTACTGATTCATCCTTCTTCGAGAGTTCGCGACGATCGCGAACGCGAGTGGCCTCCACCGTAACCGGTCGCGCAGAAGCCCTTCACCGCCGAGGCCGGTCAGGATGCGATGGCCAGCGCCGCACGGTTGACGATGGGCGGCCGCCACGATGGAATATCCGCACTAGCCGAAGCGCAACACCCGATCGAAAGAGACGTTCGTGACCCCGAAGAACACCATTTGCATCTGGTACGACCGCGACGCGCTGAGCGCTGCGCAGTTCTATGCCGCCACATTCCCCAACAGCTCCGTCGGCGCCATCGCCTTTGCGCCCGGCGACTACCCCGACGGCAAGGAGGGCGACGTGCTCACCGTGGAGTTCACCGTGGCCGGCATCCCGTGCCTCGGGCTCAACGGTGGCTCGGCGTTCACGCACACCGAAGCGTTCTCTTTCCAGATCTCCACCGACGACCAGGAGGAGACCGACAGGCTCTGGAACGCCATCGTGAACAACGGCGGCGAGGAAAGCCAGTGCGGGTGGTGTCGAGACAAGTGGGGGCTGTCGTGGCAGATCACGCCGAAGGCCTTGGCCGAAGCGTTGGCCGACCCCGACCCCGTAGCTTCCAAGCGTGCGTTCAACGCAATGATGGAGATGGGCAAGATCGACATCGCCGCCATCGAGGCCGCTCGACGGGGCTGAACCCCATCAGGTGCTAGGAGCGGCGACGTTCAGTCGGCGAACCAGTTGGCGTGGAAGCCGATAGGGACTCGCGTGGCCATCTGCACTCGAGCCACCGGGCCGGCCGCCACGTCGCGAGCGTCGAGGATCACGAGCTCCGATTGCTCCGTCGCTCGGTCGGTGACGAAGCTCATCAGCCAACCGTCGTCTTCGGCAGTGCCATCGGGGTCGGGCGCGAAGACGTGCTCGCCGCACACCTCCGACGGCGCGTAGTGGTGAGCCACCACGTCGTCGGTGTGGAAGTCGTACTTGAACACGCCCTCGAAGTCGAACTCGAACTCCCACGACCGCTGCGGGCAGGCGTAGCCGAAGCGAGTGGGTCGACCGGTGAGCCGCTCATTGACCCGTGGGAACTCGCTGGCGGTGTCGCCGGTGGGCCCTTCACTCACCCGACCGGTGGCGAGGTCGATTGACCAACGCCACGGCTGCGGCGCACGCGCCGCGCCAGGGTTGTCGAACTGGAACGCACCGGGCATGTCGGGCATACGTGGCGCACGAATCTCGATGGTGTCGCCCACCTCCCACGCATTGAAGAAGTGCACGACGTAACTGTTCTCGATGTCGAACCATCGCACGTCGGCACCCGACCCGCCTCGCGGCACCACTCCGATTCGTGTGCCGTTGTCGGGCTCCCAGCTCATCGGATCGCCGCCCTGGAGCATGCGGTGCAGATCGAACACCGCTGGTGCGTCGAGGAAGATCGAGTAGTGCTCGGTGATCACGAAGTCGTGGATCATCACCGGAGCCGGAATGTCGATCTCGGTGCAACTCACCAGCTCGCCAGCTGCGTTCACCTCCGAGTAGCGCAGGTATGGCGACGACGGGCTGTAGCCGAAGAACAGCATGTCGCCCGTGACGGTATCCACCTTCGGATGAGCCGTCATCGGGCCTTGCAACCGCCCGCCGAAGTCGTGCTCGCCGAGCGTGCGCAACTCACGGTCGAACTCGGTGGGCGCCCCGGCTTCGAGCATGCTGAAGTAGCGGCCGGCGTGGCGCACGGTGGCGGTGTTGGCGGTGTTCTTCAACACGCCCGACTCGGCCACTACGTCGCGATCGGGGAACTGGAAGTTGCTCATGCCGCCGAAGCACGCACGGCCGCGCCGACGCTCGGCCAGCAGGCCCTTCGACTCGATGAATCGGTTCCGGTACCGAGCGGTCCCGTTGTCGATGTACACCGCGTGCAACATGCCGTCGCCATCGAACGGGTGATACGCACCCATCGGCGCGAACTGTGGGTTCGGCCCGGTGCGTACGAACATCCCGTTCAGCGCCTTCGGGATCTCACCGATCACCGTGAGGTCGGCGTCATCACGTTCTTCGAACACGGGCCTCATCAGCCCCTGCAGGAACGGCGTGTCCCATGTGTCGATGGTGGTCATGAGCGCTGCCCCGGGACCAACGTCAGTTGGCGATGTCGAGAATGCGCACCGGCATCTCGCGCGGCCCACGAATCTGGCCGACGCTCCACCGAGTGTCGCCCGCCAGTTCGAAGCGGGGGAATCGCTTCACGAACTCCTCGATGGCCACCTTCAGTTCCAGGCGAGCGAGGTTCGAGCCGATGCATCGATGAATACCGAGACCGAACGCGGCATGACGGTTCTCCTGCCGGTCGACGATGAACTGGTCGGGGTCTTCGAACTGGTGCGGGTCGCGGTTCGCTGCCGGGAACGGCAGCAGCACCCAGTCGTCCTTCTTCATCGGGCAGCCGTGGAAGTCGGTGTCCTCGGCAACCAGACGAGCCATGGTGACCGGCGCGTAGGCACGAAGGAACTCCTCCAGCGCGAAGGTCATCACTTCAGGATCGTCGATGATGCGCTGATGGTCTTCGGGGTGCTGCGCCAGGTGCCACAGCGACGAGCCGATGGCCGACCACGTGGTGTCGATGCCCGCGATGAGCAGCAGGATCACCATGCCGCCGACGATCTCGTCGTTCATCTCGATGCCCTCGATCTGCGTGCCCATCAGGTAGCTGGTGAGGTCGTCACGGGGGTTCTCGCGATGGTCTTGGATCTGGGCGAAGATGTACTGACCCAACTCGTCCATACCGGTACGGGTGCCGGGCTCTTCGTTGATGCGCTCGAGCGTCTCGTGCACGAAGCGGCGGAACAGCTCTTCGTCCTTCTCGGGGAAGCCGAGCATCTGACGAATGACGCTGACCGGGATGTGCTGCGCGTACTGCTGTGCGGCATCGATGATGCTCTCGCCGGCGGTGAGATCGCCGAGGCGGTCGAGCAGCGACACGCAGAGCTCGCGCACCTTTGTCTCCCACGGCTCGATCACCTTGGGTGCGAACGCGGGCAGCAGCAGCCGGCGAGCCATCGCGTGGAACGGCGGATCGCTGGTGATCGGCGGCGCACCACCGATGGGTGCGGGAAGAGACAGGTCGCCGGGGCGACCAACACTCACGACGACGCTGCGGCTGGTGAAGTGCTGCGTGTCGTAGGCGATCTCGTGCACGGTGTCGTGGGTGATGGGCACCCACATGCCGCCGTAACGGTCGGAGTGAGCGACGGGGCACTTCGCGTCGCGCAGTTCCTTCCACACCTCGGGGGCGTTCGGGTTGTAGGCCGGATCGCCATGGTCGAAGTCGGTGGCAAAGTCGCTCACCGGGCCATAGTCGTCGGGGTTGTAGGGCACGCGTTGCCAGACGTGCGTGCCTTCGGGCGAGTCGCCGAAGATCGGGGGCTCGTAGCCCGGGGTGTCGGCGGGTGCGACGGTGTCGGTCACGTCAGTCCACCAGAATCGAGATGGCGTACTCGGGGCAGTTGCTCACGGCGAGACGGGCCTTCGCGTGCAGTTCGGCCGGCACGTCGCCCTCGACGAGCAGCACGGACTGGCCGTACTCGTCGACATCGAACAATTCGGGCGCCAACGCGTAACAACGGTTGTGGCCCTGGCACTTCTCAGCATCCAGTCGCAGCAGCATAGGGTGAGACACTACGACCGATTTCGTCTCATGTCGATACGAAAGTTGGGAAAGGCGCGGCACCATCAGATCTCTACGTGGGATCCGATCTCGAAGACGCGATCGGGCGGCAGGTTGAAGAAGCGACTGGCACTTTCAGCGCCACGGTTCAACACGACGAAGAGTCGCTCACGTGCCGGGTGCATGCCGGGCACCTTGCCGGCGATCACGGACTCATTCCCGATGAAGTAGGTCACCTCATCCAGGTCGATACGACGCCCTTCCAGCTCGACCTCGGCGAGCGCTGCGGGGACGTCGACTTCGTCCATGAACCCGAAGCGCAAGCGCACCTGATACACGCCCGACTGCACTCGGATCACCTCGACGCTCTCCTCGACGCGAATCCGTGGGAGCACGTCGGTCACGATCGACACGATCAGCGTCGTGGTGTGCAGCACCTTGTTGTGCAGCAGGTTGTTGATCAGCGCCGGTGGCGCTGCGCCGGGGTCCTTGAACAGGAACACCGCGGTGCCGTCCACGCGGGTGGCTTCGCTGAACTCGTCGAGCACCTCGCTGATCGAACGCTCACCTCGGCGGATGCGTGCGGCTACGAGCTGTCGACCGGTGCGCCACGTGGCCATCTGCACGAGCAGCACGGCTGCGATGGCCAGCGGGAACCAGCCGCCGTGCGGGATCTTCGGGACGTTCGCTGACAGGAATCCGGCGTCGACGGCGATCAGCGGCACCATCACGATCGCCGTCTTCGCCCGCGACCAATTCCAGTTCCGGCGCGCGATCACCGAGATCAGGATCGTCGTGATCAGCATGACGCTCGTGACGGCGATGCCATACGCACCGGCAAGGTCGCTGGACGTGCGGAAGGCGAGGACCAGGCCGACGCTGCCCACCATCAACGCCCAGTTGACCAGCGGCACGTAGACCTGACCGTGGTGGTCGCTCGACGTGTGCCGGATCGCCAACCGCGGGAGATAGTCGAGTTGCACCGCTTGGACCGTCAATGAAAACGCTCCGGAGATGAGCGCCTGCGATGCGATCACCGACGCCAACATCGCGAGGACCGCCAATGGAGTGACAGCCCATTCCGGTGCCATTCGGTAGAAGGGGTTCTCGATCGCGTCGGCATTACGCGTCAGCAGCGCTGCTTGCCCGAAGTAGTTCAGCAGCAGTCCGGGCAACACGATCGCGAACCAGCCGATCGCGATCGGGCGCCGCCCGAAGTGCCCCATGTCGGCATACAGCGCTTCGCCACCGGTGACGACGAGGAAAATGCTGCCGAGGGCGAGGAACGCCTTGAGTGGCTCGGCGGCGAAGAAGTCGACGATGTGCACTGGGTTCACCGCACCGAGAACGCCCGGCTCCTGCACGATCTGCGAAAGGCCGAGCACGCCGAGCACGCCGAACCAGACGACCATGACCGGTCCGAACACCTTGCCGATCGCTCCCGTGCCGCGACGCTGTAGGGCGAACAACGCCACCAGGATCACACACGTGATCGGGATCACGTACGGCTCGAACGCGCTCGAGGAGATCTTCAAACCCTCGACGGCGCTGAGCACGGAGATGGCCGGAGTGATCAGCCCGTCGCCGTAGAGCAGTGCCGTGCCGAACACTCCGAGCATGATCAGCACCTCGGTCGCCCGGCCAGCCTTCGACTTCGGCATGATCAATGCCGTCAATGCGAGGATGCCGCCTTCGCCGTGGTTGTCGGCCTTCATCACCAGCGCGATGTACTTGACCGAGATGATCACCACCAGCGCCCAGAACGCCAACGATGCCACGCCCATTGCGTTGGTCCGCGAAACGTCGAGGTGCTGGTGCTCGAGCGCCTCCCGGAATGCGTAGAGCGGGCTGGTGCCGATGTCGCCGAAGACGACGCCGAGTGCACCGATGGCCAGCGCTCCAGCGCCGAACGCCGACGAGCGGCCCGGACGGGCGTGTCCGTTCTCCGGGGCCGGCGGCGAGTCGGCCGAAACCTCGGCAATGTCACCCTGTTCGGACGTCGCCAGTTCGTCGCTCATCGCACACCTCTCTCGGCGCGCTGACCGAAGCAACCCGTTCGGAGAAGATGAGCGAAATCGAGCATGGGTGCCTCTCGAGGGACTGGTGTCCGTTCGGAAGGTCTCTCCACTCGAATCGAGCCGGGCTGCCGGGACCGATGGTGGCCCGTGATGACGACAGTTCCGTGGTTGGGATACTCCCCTTCGGCGGCGACGCTACCAATGCTGTCCGAGACGCGCAATGCAGAGCCGCAGTTGTGCAGACCCACCTCGCAGGCCTACGAACTCCCGGCGGCTCAGCCGCCGAGACCCATCGTTGGGGGATTCTCCGCCGCGATGACCGCGTCGAATCGGGGCTGCAGACCCTGCACCATCTGCATGTCGGTGAACACCCAGAAGCGGTTGGTGAGAATCGCGTCGTGCACCAGATCGGCAACTGCGTCGGGCTCCATGCCCGAGCGCAACTGGTCGCGCACGTACGCCTCCATCATTTCCTCCAATGGTGAGCGCTCGACGCCGAGCGCCGGGGCCGCCCACTCGGGCCGGTTGCGGGCCGAGTCGGCGATCGCGGTGTTCACCCAGCCGGGGCACAGGCACGACACACCGACACCGGCGGCTCGCAACTGTTGGTCGTGGAAAAGGCCTTCGGTGATGCCCACCACGGCCCACTTGCTGGCCGTGTAGGCGGAGTGGCCGGGGAAGTGACCAGCCATCGAGGCGGTGTTCACGATGTGCCCGTCGCCGTGCTCCGCGAGGTGCGGAAGGAACGCACGGTGACCGTGGATGACACCCCACAGGTTCACGTCGAGCACCCACCGCCACTCGGCCTCGCTGACGAACTGCCCACCCAGCGGCCCGGTACCGGCGACGCCAGCGTTGTTGCACAGCACGTGCACCCGGCCGAACCGTTCGATGGCCGCATCGCGAAGCCGATCGACTGCCGCTCCATCGGTGACGTCGGTGATGACGCCGATGGCCTCGGCCCCGGTGGCGGTGATCGCCTCGACGGTTTCGTCGAGCTTCGGTGCCTCCACGTCGGCCAGCACCACCTTCATCCCAGCCCGGGCGAACCGTTCCGCGAACGCGCGGCCCATGCCGGATCCGGCTCCTGTGACGACTGCGGTCTTTCCCTGCAACGATTCCATCGGCCGAGCGTAGGCGCGACAGCGGTCGCGCCCACGGGCGCGCCTCTTCCCGCTCGTGGGAGTTATCGCCCCCGTGGGGGCGACTTGGCCCGCATGCAGGAGGTTTCGCGCCCGACCGGCAGCCGCGGTGGGAGGCCGAGCAAGTGCCCGCGTTCAGGCGAAGCGGTACCGGAGTTGGTCGCCGCTCTCGTCAACCGTGGCTTCGCCGGTGAGGCGTAAGTGTTCGAGGTGGGCGTACGTCTCACTCTCGGCCATGGAACCCCACGACCGCTCCTGGAACAGCACCTGCATGTACTCGTGCACGGTGCCGCTGCCGAGCTCGCCGCTGGCGGTGCGCAGCGTGTCGAGGCGTTCGAGGTGGTGACGTTCGATGGCGGTAGCCCGACCGGACAGGTCGGTGAACTCGAGGCCGTGCGCGGGCAGCACCGTGCGCACGCTGTCGAAGGTCTTCATCAGTTCGAGACTGTCGAAGAAGTCCTTCAGCGGGTCGACCGTCGTTCCCAACCCTGAGATGTGCGGGGTGATGGTGGGTAGCACGTGGTCGCCGCTGATCATCACGCCGCCCGCGGGGTCGTAGAGGCAGAGGTGGTCGATCGTGTGACCGGGGGTATGGACGGCCACCCACTCGCGACCACCGAGTTCCATCACCTGCGCGTCCTCCACTCGCCGGGTGGGGGTGGGCGTGGTGACGAAACGACCCGCGGCCTTGCGCATCGCCCAGTAGCGCAGCCGACGAGAGCGTGGCATCGAGTAGGGATCGCCACCCCACGGTGTGTGCTTGGCGAAGGGTCCACGCCGCAGGTCCTCGCCCTGTAGTGACTCGATCTGGGCCTTCACCGGCCGGTCGATCACTTCCAGTTCGTCGGCGCTCTCCTGATCCTCTGCCTCCGGGTCGAGGAAGGTGCGGAACGCCTTGTGGGTGATCACCTCGGCACCAAAGCGCTTGCGGAACTGGCCGGCCTGCCCGAAGTGATCGGGGTGGGAGTGGGTGACCACCACCGAGTGGACGCGTTCGATGGCGAGACCACCGGTCTTCATGATCCGCTGCAGTTCCCGCCATGTCTTCGGGCCAGGCAGTCCCGGATCGACGAGCGTGATCCCTCGGCTGTCCTCCATCGCGTAACAGTTCACATGGCCGAGACCCGGCAGCGAGATTGGCAGCTGCAAGCGAAGGATCCCCGGCGCGACCTCCTCTACGCCCTCACGCGGAGGCTGCCGCTCTTCGCGGACAGGCTTCGGTGCGGCATGGTCGTGGTCGGTCACCCCTTCGTCCTAGCGGAGCAGCAGGCCGAGGCGGAAGTCGCACGGGCTGGAGTCGCGGTCAGTTGGCCGGCGACAGGAACCTCGATTTCCTTGTTGACAATCGAACACATGTTCGATTACCATGTCCCCATGGACCCGGCACTCGTCGATTTCGAGGCCGCTGCAACGGCAGCTGTCGGCCTCGGACGGCAGTTGCTCCCCGCTGCCACCGATCACCGGCGGCTCCGTGCAGCCATCCTCGCGGTCCATTCGGCTTCCGATCAGTTGAAGGTGGTCGAGGCCGAGCTGCTCGCTGCTGCCGAAGCACTCGAGGCCTGGGCGGGCACCGGGGCCAGGAACATGGCCGACTGGTTGGCCGGGAAGACGAACTCGTCGTACGGCGACGCGAAGCGGAAGACGAAGCTCGGTTCCGCGTTGGGGAAGAACAAGAAGTTGAAGGATGCGGTCGATGCTGGCGAGGTGTCGCCCGACACGGCCGAGCAGTTGGCGGGCACCATCAACGAACCACCCAAGGGTGCCGACGACCACCACCTCGACGATCTCGTCGATGCGTGCAAGGGCGCCTCGCCGAAGGACGCTCGCGATGCGGCGAACCTGTTCTCCACCACCTTCACTCCCGAAACCGATGAGGAAGCGGCAGATCGGCGCCATCAGGCGCGGTCGTTGAACTTCGGGCCCTCCGACGACGGCATGGTCGCCATCAAAGGTCTGCTGCCGGCTGCGAGCGCCGACCAGGTGAAGAAGAGCCTGTTGCACGCGGCCAGCGCGGGCGAGGGCGACACGCGCACCATCGAGCAGCGGCTCGCCGACGGGCTCACCAACCTGGCCACCGCCTACGCGAAGGGTGAAGTGTCGGGCGGACGCGAGGCGCCGCAGATGAACATCACGATGAGCGAAGCATCGCGCCGCGGCCACTCCAACGAGCCCGCGGTCACCGATCTCGGCACGCGCATCCCACCGTTCGAGGCCCGCCGCCTCGCCGAACTGGCCGAGATCCGCCGCATCGTGATGGCCGGTTCCGAGATCATCGACCTCGGTCGCAGCTACCGCTACGCCACCGACAAGCAGTATCAGGCACTCTTCGCTCGCGACCGCGGCTGCGTGTGGCCCGGCTGCAACATTCCCGCCGCATGGTGCCATGCCGACCACATCGTGGAGTGGGGGCACGGCGGCACCACCGATCTGAACCAGATGGCACTGCTGTGCCCGCACCATCACACCGAACGTCACCGACCCGGGGTGTGGATCGAAGGCAATGCCATTACGTGGCGACTTCACCTCGCCGATGGCACCATCCTGCACCGACGGCCCATCCGGCAGCCCGACCAATCCGACCTCTTCGAGCAGATGCTCGACCACACGGGGCCACCAGGGTCGGCGGCGGCCTGACGCCCCCGGCGCCGTTCCCCGGCACGTTCCGCGCCCACGGGCGCGGCGCTGCCATGCGCGGGCGCACCTGCGCATGGCCGACCCGCGCCCGGCCGCTCGTGAGGCGGGGCGACGACGCCGGGAGGTCACCAACGCGCCGGCGCCGAGCATCAGCACCACCGCACCCGCAGCAACGAACGGCGTTGCGTTCCGACCGGTCGACAGCAGCTCCGGAGCAACGGCCACCACGACCGCAACGACCGCAACGACCGCAACGACCACCGATGCCGGCTCGGCAGCGGTAGTGCTCTGGAACGCGTGCCCCTGAACAAGCGACGACACGGTGCTCGATGCCGAACCGTCGGCGCCGGCACTGCCCGCAGCGCCGGCACTGCCCCCAGCGCCGGCCCCACCAGCCAGCCAGAGCATCGTCCGCGACGCACCGCACGCAACTGCAGGAACCGTTCGAACACCCAGTCGTCGTGCGCGCACGCAATCTGTCCCGTTCGTCCAACTCGACTCATACATCACACACCACGCCGCACGTTCCGGCGCGGAGCGGTGGCGGATGTCGATGAACGCACGCGCTGGCGCGGTGATGACTACCTCCGGCGCTGCAACCTCGGGCATCGCTGCGCCGTGGCTGTCGATCGCGAACACCTCGCCGTCGACACGGATCTCGTATCGCTCGTCGACGCCGACAGACGCCACCGTGTCGCGGTAGGAGAGCAGCGCGCCGCGCACGGCGAGCATCGGGCGCACTGCATCATCGGAAGCCGGTGGTTCGAGGAGCGGCATGCCGAAGCGCACCAGTGCCCTGAGCACCGGAAGGGCGCGGCCATCCGGCACGTTTCGGACCCACGGGTCCGTTTCGTGCCATCCATGGCGCTGTGCCATCCATGGCGCTGTGCCACCCGTGGGTCCGGGATGCGCCACTTGCGGCAGAAGGTTTCTGCGCCCACGGGCGCGACTTCTCCTACGTGTGGGACATTGCCCGCCCGTGGGCGCGAAGCGACCCGGATTAGGAAGGTTTCGCGCCCAACTCCACGTCAGGCCGGAGAACGTCGAAGGCCCGGACCTTGCGATCCGGGCCTTCATTTCGTGGCGGGGGCAGGAACCGTCGCTCGCTGCGCTCGCTCCTCCCAAATCCGTGCGCGCCACCAATGCGAACGGCCGGCCCTTGCGGGCCGGCCATTTCATTTAGTGGCGGGGGCAGGATTTGAACCTGCGACCTTCGGGTTATGAGCCCGACGAGCTACCGAGCTGCTCCACCCCGCGTCGCCAAGCACGAACGCTACCGCCGCAGGGGCGCGACGGCAACCGCCACCCGCCGTGCCATCGAAGGCGGCAACTCGCCCTGCCTGCGGGGAACTCCGCAGCGCAGCCGCACCCGATCATCAGCGTCGAACGGCCTCGAGTGCCGGCCACAACTCGTCGGGCAACGACGTGTCCGCGTATGCCACATCGGCCTCGATCTCCTCCGACGAACGGGCCCCAACCAGCACGACGCCGACCGCAGGGTGCCGCAATGCGAACTGCACCGCCGCTGCGGGCAGTGCCACGCCGAACTCGCCACACACCGACTGCATCTCTCGCGCCTGCTCCACCAGCGCTGCGGGTGCCGCCGCATAGTCGAAGATGGCACCAACTTCGGGCCGTGCCAACAGCCCACTGTTGAACACCCCGCCGATGATCACCTCCACGCCGCGAGCCGCGCACTGCTCCAGCAACGCCGCGCCCTTGCGGTCGAGTAACGAGTAACGGCCGGCCAGCAACAGGCAATCGAGGTCCACACGTTCCACGAACCGAGACAGCATCTCGGCCTGGTTCATGCCGCAACCGACCTTGCCGATCACCCCCTGCTCGCGCAGTTCGATGAGCGCGGGGAAGGCCGTCGCCAACGCCTCGGCTTCGTGTTCGTCGGGGTCGTGTACGTGCACGATGTCGAGACGATCGGCACCCAACCGCGTCAACGACTCCTCGATGGAGCGCAGCACGCCATCGCGGCTGAAGTCGAACACCGGATCCACGTCGGGAATGTCGATAAAGGCCGAGGCCGGACGCGGTTCCACCCTGCGCAGCAGGCGGCCAACCTTCGATGCGAGCACGAACTGGTCGCGCGGATACGACGCCAACGCGACGCCGAGTCGAGTCTCCGAGAGGCCATGCCCGTACTGCGGTGCCGTGTCGAACAAGCGCACTCCGCCGTTCCACGCAGCGGCAACGGTGGCAGTGGCCTCGTCGTCGGTGATGGCGGTGAATAGGTTCCCCAGCGGAGCGGTGCCCAGCCCGAGGCGGTGCGCCGTCATCGCCACTCGGCGCCGTCGGGGAAGCGCAGCGCAGCGATCGACTCCGGGTGCATCTCGATGGAGTAGCCCGGCGCCTCAGGCATCACATAGGCGCCGTTGCGCACCACCGACGGATGCAGGAAATGCTCGTGCAGATGGTCGGCGTACTCCGTAGTGCGATCGTCGAGCGACCCGCTGACACACAGGTAGTCGATGACGGAGATGTGCTGCACGTACTCGCACAGGCCGATGCCACCGGCGTGCGGACACACCGGCACCCCTCGCGCCGCAGCCAGCAACAGCACGGCCAGCACCTCGTTGAGACCGCCCAGTCGGCAGGCGTCGATCTGCGCGTAGTCGATGGCCTCGGCCTGCAGCAGTTGCTTGAAGATCAGCCGGTTCGCAGCGTGCTCGCCCGTCGCCACACCGGCCGGCTTCACGCCGCGGCGGATGGCCGCATGACCCAACACGTCGTCGGGGTGCGTGGGTTCCTCGATCCAGCGCAGCCGGTACTCCCCCAACTGATTCGTCCAGTCGATGGCCTGCTGTACGTCCCACACCTGGTTTGCGTCGGCCATCAGTTGGCGGTGATCACCGATCTCTTCGCGCATCACCTCACAACGACGACGATCGCTCGCCACGTCGATGCCCACCTTGGTCTTGAAGCTCGTCCACCCCAACGCCAGTGCCTCCTGACAGCGACGTCGCACCTCGGGCTCCGGATAGCCCAACCAACCGGCAGACGTGATGTACGCGGGGTACCCGTCGCGACGCAACTCGGCAAGGCGTTCGGCCTTGCCCGCCTGCATGCGCGTGAGCATCTCCAGCGCGCGCACTTCGTCCACCTCGTCGCGCAGGTAGCGGAAGTCGATGCAGTTCACGAACTCGGCGGGTTCCATGTCGGCAACCAACTGCCACACCGGCACGCCGCGCACCTTCGCCCACAGGTCCCACACCGCGTTCACCAGCGCTGCGGTGGCGAGGTGGATGACGCCCTTGTCGGGGCCGAGCCAACGCAGCTGCGAATGGTTGGTGACGGATCGCCAGAACGTACCCATGTCGTCGGTGAGATCGCTGAGCTGGCGACCCACCACCAGCGTGCTCAGCGCCTCGATGGCCGCACAGCACAGCTCGTTGCCCTTACCGATGGTGAAGGTCATGCCGTGGCCCTCGTGCGCGCCGTCGGTGTGCAGCACCACATAGGCAGCCGAGTAGTCGGGATCGGGGTGGTTGGCATCCGATCCGTGCAGGAACGCCGAGGTGCGTGCCCTGAGATCGTGAGTGGTGACGGAGACGATGGTGGTCATGGCACGTCCTGCTGGTCGACGACGCTGCGACAGTAGGCGCGATACTGGGCGCCGAAGTGCGCTGGAGCGCACACACAGGGGGACACGATGAGCGGACGAGTGGTGGTCATCACCGGAGCAGCGGGTGGCATCGGCAGCGCCATGATGGAGCGCTTCGCGGCGAACGGCGACACCGTCGTGGGCCTCGACCTGGCCGACGGTTTCGACCTCACCGACCCGGCGCAGTGCACCGCCGCTGCCGACCGGATCGTGGCCGAGCACGGGCGCATCGACGTGCTGTGCAACAACGCCGGCATCAGCGCCATCGGCGACGTGGTGCAGAGCACCCCCGACGACTGGCAGCGGGTGTTCGCGGTGAATGTCTTCGGCGTCGCCAACATGTCGCGCGCCGTCATCCCCCACATGCGCGCCGCAGGCGGGGGTGCCATCGTGAACACGTGCTCCATCGTCGCCTCCGTCGGCTTGGTACAGCGCGCTGTGTACGCCAGCTCGAAGGGCGCCATCCAGGCACTCACCAAGGCGATGGCCGCCGACGAAGTGCAGCACGGCATTCGCGTGAACTGCGTGTCGCCCGGCACTGTGGAGAGCCCGTGGGTGCAGCGGCTCGTGGCGGCCACCGAGAACCCCGAAGCCACCTACGCAGCGCTGCGCAAGCGCCAGCCAATGGGCGATCTGGTGAGTTGCGAGACCGTTGCCGATGCCGTGGTGTATCTCGCCGCAGCCACCACGTTCACCACTGGCATCGACCTGTTGGTGGATGGCGGCATCAGCGGTATCCGCATCGTGGACGCATCATGACGTTGCGCGTCGCTCTGGTGGGCGGGCCGATGTACGACCACCTGTACAGCTTGCTCGCCGATCAGGACGTGGAGATCGTGGTGCACGCCGATCACCCCACGCTGAACCGCGAGGTCGCCGCAATGCTCGAGCGCGGCGACCGCATCGATGTGCTCGCCACCCACAGCAAGTACGCACCGTCGCAGGCACGGTGGTTGCAACCGCTGAACGGCGCAGTCGACACCTCGGCGCTGGCACCGTTGGCCGTCGATCTGTGCCGCTTCGACGGCGCTCAGTACTGCGTGCCTCGGCTGATCGACGTGCGCATCATGTGGGTGCGTACCGACCGCGTAAACGCCGTGCCGAACACGTGGGACGACCTCGCCGGGCGAGGCATGGTGTTCGGTTTCCCTGGGCGCGAGTCCGGTCTATTCGGCACGTTCTTCGAACTCGTCGTCGGTGCTGGTGGCCAGTTGTTCGACGACGACGGCCTGCCATGCATCGACTCACCGGAGGCCGTGGCCGCAGTGGACCAACTCTGCCGCCTCGCCGCCGCTGCGCCCGCCGACCTGCCGACGTGGCATTACGACCAGGTGGATCGAGCCTTGCTCGACGGACGCGTCGATGCGGCTGGCATCTGGCCCGGAGGTTGGGGCCCTATCCGCAACAGCTCGCTCGCCAACAAACTGACGCCGCATCCGTACCCGTCCGGCGCGCATCGACGCGTCAGCTACGCCGGCTGCCATGCGTGGGCCGTGCCCACCACCTGTGCCGACGTACCCGCCGCTACCAAGCTCGTGTCGTTGCTCACCGGCTTCGAAGCGAACGCGCTCGATGCTGCAGGGGGCAGCGTCTGTGCGCACACCGGTGCATTCGCCGACGTGAGCCCCGTGAACGAGACCGACCGGCAGCGGCTGGCCATCACCGCGGAAACCATCCAGACCGCGATGATCACGTATCCGGCCCACCCCCGCTTCCCCGAGGTGGAGGATGCCGGTTGGCAGGCCATTCACGACGCGCTGCGCGGCATGCGAACAGCGAAGTCGGCCGTCAAGGAAATCCAGGCTCGCGCCGAGGGCGTACTCGGCGGCAACTGACCCCCGGCGTGCTTCCACCCGGCTGGCGCGGGGATACCATCCGCGTATGGAGCAGCACGGCGGCCACCAACACGGCCACCAACACGGCCACGATCACCAGCACGGCCATCAGCACGGCGACGGCTTCGACTGGGATGCGATGACGGATCGCCTGGTGCTCGACGCAGCCATCACCGAACCCATCGTGCACTCGATCATCCCCGAGATCGAAGGACCCGTGGAGCACGTGCTCGACGTGGGCTGCGGGCCCGGAGAAACGGCCATCACGCTGGCCATCGCCTTTCCCGACGCCGAGGTGACCGCCATCGACTCCTCAGAGGCGTTGCTGCAACGCGCCGCCCACCACGCCGAGCGTCATTCGGTCTCCGACCGCCTCACCACCCTGCCCGGCAACCTCGACGAGCCGCTGCCCTCCACCGGACCAATGGATCTCATCTGGGCATCGATGGTGTTGCATCACGTCGCCGATCCCATCACCACACTGCGCCGACTGCGCGATCGCCTTCGCAGGGACGGCACGTTGGTGATGATCGAATTCGGCGACCTTCCCAGAGTGCTGCCTGCCGACGACCCATTGATGACGGCTGGCACCTGGCAACGGTTTCAACTCGCCACATCGACCACGCTGACCGAGCGGCTGGGCCTCGACCCAGTACTCGTCGACTGGCCGGCGTTACTCGCCGAGGCGGGGTTCGATCACATCACCGACGGCAACCGCGTGGCGCATCACGCAGCGCCATTGGCACCGACGGCGCTCGCATGGCTGGAAGCGCACGTGCGTCGCGGTATCGACATGGCCGGCGACCTGTTGTCGCAGACCGACGCGCTGGCATTGGCCGAATTCGCGAACGCCGTGCGCCAACGCAACGACCTCACGGTGGAGGCATCTCGCCGCGTGCTCACGGCACGCCCCGCTTGATCCCGGCGGCAGGGGCCAATACACCGTTTGCTAGCGAGCAATGCCCGGCCGGTATACGTTGTATCTATGCAAACCAACGGCGGGCCAGCATCTGGTTCGCACCCGCCGGTCTTCGCTGCCGAACTGGCTGAATTGCTGCCGTCAGCTGTTGGAGTGGTTGACCCTGAAGGCTTCATCCTGTGGGCCAACGCAGCATGTCGAGAGCTCATCGGGTGGGACCCCGCCACTCAACCTCGGGTCCACGTCAGCAACATCATCGACACCGATATGTACGCCTTGGCGAACGAGATCCAGCATCGTATGTCGTTGGCGGATCAGGTCGACATGAAGGTCGCTGCCCGCATGCGCCGCCTGGACAACACCGTGTTCGACGCCACTGTGCACGCCCGAACGGTGCAGTTCGGGCCTGACCAAACCACCGGCCTGCTCAGTGTCGTGACTCCGGCCGAGGAGTCGATCCAGGAGAACCCGATCCGCCGCGCAATGGACCTCCAGCGAGAGTTGGTCTGCGAATGGGCTCGCGACGGAACCATTCTTTTCTGCAATCGTGCGTATCGCGACTATCTCCATAATGGCGAAGAGATGGTGGGGCGAAACATCGATGAGTTCGTCCATTGGACCAAGGGCAACAGCCGAGAAGAGTTGATTGGCTATCTCCTCGCCGGCGTGCCGGCGTATGTGAACACCGGCACGTACAGCGACGGCCGTTCCATTGAATGGTCGAACACCCTCGTGCAGTCCTCCAGCGGCGACGCGATCTCCGTGCTCGCCGTCGGACGCGATGTCACCGAGCGCCTGCGCGCCGAGGCGATGGTGCGCAGCAACGAGGAACGCTTCCGCACGATGGTCACCTACATCTGGGACTCGATCATGCTCGTCGATCGAGACGGCAACCTGCTCGACGCGACCTCCTCGTACCGCACCGATCTCGGTCATCCATCCGATTTCTGGGCGCACAACACGTTGGTCGACATCGTGCATCCCGACGATCGGGAGAGAGCTCTGCTCGAGTTGGCAGCGCTCGTCGAAGCCGGCCCAATGGCAGAAGCCTGGTTCGAGCTACGGGCCAGGCGTAGCGACGGCACGTACAGTTGGTTGGAACTCAACGGCGCCAATCTCCTCGACAACCCAGCAGTGAACGCCGTCCTGCTCACCGTGCGCAACGTCGACCGCCGCAAGAAGATCGAGGCCGAACTCACCGATCGCCACGCCAAAGCCGAGGCGGCATTACGTGAGCGGTCCAGGTTCGTTGCTCAAGTCAGCCATGAACTCCGTAACCCTCTCCACGGCATGCTCGGCCTCAGCGAGATCCTGACGAAGTCGGAGTTGTCACCAGAATTGGCGGAAGCGGCGCGGGCCATCTATCGGCAGAGCACCACCATGCGGCGCATCGTCGACGACCTGCTCGACATGGCACAGCTCGAAGCCGGCACTCTGAGAATCCGCCTCGCGGATGTCGACCTGGATGCCGTCTTCAATGACGCCATCGAGACCGCCCGCAACATCGTCGGGCCAAATGTGAACCTTCGCCCCATCGGCCCGGCGCCGGAACTGCGCTACGTCCGCGCCGACAACGACCGACTTCACCAAGTGCTCAACAATCTGCTCTCCAACGCTTGCAAGAACACCGAGCGCGGGGAGGTACGCATCACGGCATCGCCCGGCGAGCAGCTCCGATCCGTTCGAATCAGCGTGCTGGATTCGGGCTCAGGCGTTCAAGCAGACGACATCGAACGCCTCTTCGAGCCCTACGAGCGCGGCACAGACGCTGCCGGTTCGGGCGTAGGCCTTGGCCTCGCCATCGTGAAGGGAACCGTGGAGGCGATGGGCGGCAACGTTGGCGCAGCACCACGCCCAGAGGATGGGTCCTGCTTCTGGATCGAACTGCCACTGGCCGAACAAGGTACGGACGACGTCACCCACACCCCAGACGCCACCCTCGACAACGGCTTGGCTCGGTTCGCAGTGAATTTCCTCGTCGTTGACGACGACCCTGTGAACCTGCTGCTGGCCCAACTGCAACTCGCCGATGTCGCCTCCGGTGTCACCACCGCAGCGAGCGGCGACGATGCGTGGGCGCTGCTCCAGGCGCAGACATTCGATGCCACCTTCATCGACGTGCAGATGCCAGGCATGAGCGGTCTCGATCTGGTGCAACTCATCCGCACCATGCCGCTCCCCCACCCGTTGGTCGTCGTGATGACCGCGAGCGCCACCGCAGCCGACAGGGCCGCCGCACTCGCTGCCGGTGCCGACGACTTCCTCGCGAAGCCAGCCGGCCGCAGCGACATCCTCGATGCGTTGCGGCAGCGGTTCAACGAAGCCGACTGAGCCGACCGACGCTGCCAGCGACACCTCGTCAGCAGCGGGCGAGTTCGGGCTGCGGCAGCACTTCGTTGCCATCGATGGCACGCCGCCAGTTCTTGGCGCGCAGCGTCAACAACCCGAAGCCAATGATGCCCACCACTGCGCCGACCATGAAGGCACCGTGCATGTTCCACGTATCGCCGATGATGCCGATGAACAGCAGACCGGAGCCGTAGGAGATGCCGAGCGTCGCCTGCATCAACGACATCACACGCCCTCGACTGGCGGGAGGCGCATCGCGCTGGATGACGGCCGAGAGCGCGATGAACATGCTCGACCAACCACCGCCCAGCACCATCGCGATGCCGATGACCCACGCCTCGTTCGGCGCCAGTGCGTAGGCGGCCAGCGCCACCGACACACCGATGGCGATCCAGCCGACCAGCAGTGAACGTGCGTAGCGGGTGGCCAAGATGCTGACCAGGACGCCGCCGACGATGGCACCGATTCCCTGGGCCGATGCCACCACACCGGTGAGGCCCGTACCACCGCCGTAACCCACACGGACATAGATGGGGATGAGCCCCATGAACGGCACGATGGTGAAGTTGAACAGACCGAGCATCACCAGCGCGTGCCAACAACCGGGGGTGCTGCGCAAGGCCTGCATGCCACCCACCAGTCGCTCGCGAATAGTGCCGGGCGCACCGTGCGGTCGGAATGGTCGCCTCACCAAGGCCACGGCGACTGCCATCACCACGAATGAGAATGCGTTGAAGCCGATGGTCCACGCCGGGCCCACCGCCAAGACCATCGCCGAGCCGAGCAACGGGCCCACCACGCGGCCGCTGTTCCAGGAGTACACGCCCAGCGACACCATCTGCATCAGTTCGTCCGGCGGCACCAGATCCGGTTGCATGGCCGCGTATGACGGAGCACCCGTAGCGCCGGCCGCGCTGCCGAGCAGGATGAGCACCGTCAGTACAGCCGGGGTTCGTACGCCCATGCCCAGCACGATGGCGAGCACCGTGGTGACACTGGCCTGCACCATCAACGCGACGGCGAACACCTTGCGACGGTCGTAACGATCGGCCAGCAACCCGCCGACCGGCGAGGCGATGCCCTGCGGCATGAACGTGGCCAACGCCACCAGACCGGTCTGCACGGCGCTGCCCGTGCCAGCAGCCACCAGGCTGCCGACGACGATGAGCTGCACCCAGGTACCGATGTCGCTGATGACCGCGGCGCTCCACAACAGCCGCACGGCACGATGGCGGAGGGGGACGAACGGGTGGTTGCTCACGACGAACCCCACGCTACCCCTGGGGGTAGTTCCGAACCGTGTCGTCAGTGAGGGTCGTCGGACACACCTTCAGGCAACATCGATCGCTCGACGATGGCCCTCAGTGCCGGCCACGCGGCCGCGAAACCGGCGTGCAGGGGTCGCTCATCGACCTGGTCGAGCGGCAACCAGGCAACGGCGTCGGTCTCGAAGTTCACCGAGGACCCAAACCGATGGTCCACCTCCAACACGATGGTGGTGTAGCTCCAGTCGTCGGCAGGTGCGAAGACGTACTCCCCCAGCACCCGATGATGCTCCGGGATGTCGCCGACCTCCTCGGAGGCTTCGCGCAGCGCGGCCTCAAAGGGTGTCTCGCCCTCATCGATGGCTCCACCTGCACAACTCCAGGTGCCGCCCTCGTGTGCCATGGCAGAGCGCTGCTGCAGCATCACTTTCGGCACACCGTTTTCCCACACGACGAACACCACACCGGCGGCGCCGAACACGCCCCAACGGACATGGCCGTCGGAGCACCGCACGAAACCGTCACCTGAGCGTCGATGCCACATGGCGGCCGACCCTACGCAATGACGAGGGTTTCGGCGTACCCGTAGGACACCGAAACCCTCGACATGGAAACCCGAACGGGTTCAGCGAAGGCGACTGGGTCGGCGGCGCAACGACAGCACCAGGTAACCGAGATCCAGGAACATCAGCGCGATCAGCACCTGCACCAGCGTGGAGCCCGCACCGGTGACCACCAGTTGGCCGGGCGTCGTGGTGCTGGGTGCCTCGGACGCAACTTGGGTAGTGGTGGTGGCCGGGATGGTGGTGGTGGCCGTCGACACGCCCACGGCCTTCGTGCTCACGAACGACGTCGGCTTGGTGGGCTTGCACACGAACACCACCGGGCTGGGCAGGCCGATCTTCACACTCACATTGGCGCCGTACAGACGGAAGTCGATCTTGCCGGTGCGAGCGGTCCAGTGCATGGTCGGCACATCAAACTTCACCGTGGACGGCAACGCCTGGCCGTTCGAGGTCTTCACCGGAATCACCAGAGCGATGTTGTCGGCGTCTTGCGTGACCTGGACCGTGTTCGTGCCGGTGATGGCAAGGTCGAGGGTGCCGTCGATCGAGGTGCCGGGATTGATGAGACCGAAGTTGATGCCGGTCTGGAACACGCCGGCCGGGATGGTGACGCTCCACTTCATCTTCGAAAGGTCGAACTTCGAGTCGGCCGTCACTTCGCCCGGGGCGGTGCCCGTGGCCGTGAAGGTGAGTTCGCTGAGGTCGGGCGTCACGCTGTTCTTGCAGGAGGTGACGTAGTTACCCGAGCCAGCAACCGGCGGCGGCAGCGTGGTGGTGGTAGCGGGCACCGTGGTGGCCGGAGCCGTCGTTGCCGGCGTCGTGGTGGCAGGGGCCGTGGTTGCCGGAGCAGTGGTGCCCGGAGTCGTGGTACCCGACGGGATGGTGGTGGTGGATCCGGCCACGGTGGTGGTGGTGCCACCGCCGACGGATGCCGAGGTCGTTGCGAAGATGCCGGGGGTGGACGGGGTGAAGGATGCGCCACCCACGGCCGAGGTGCCGCCCTGGCAGTCGAAGTTGGCCTTGATGAGGCCGCCGGCCACCTGAGCGCTGATGAACACACCACCGGCCGGGTTGGTCACGCCACCCGATACCTGCCCTGCGGCAATGGGCGGAAGCGAACCGGGCCCGCCCTGTGAGAAGTTCACTGCTCCGCCGGTCGGCGTCCAGGCCGTGTCGGGCAGGCTGACGTCGACATTGAGGGGAGTGGCGTTCTCGTCGCCATTACCCGGAATGCCATTCGGGTCGGTGATCGTGGTGGTGACCGTGGTGGAGAACTGCACCATCTTCTTCACGTCCGAGGTGCCGGTGGCGGTGAGCGACACCCATCCCTTCACCGGGATGGAGTTGTTACCAACCGTCAACAAACCGAGGTTGTAGCCGGCAATCAACAGCGTGGCAGGAACGGCTGCAGTGAACTTCACACCACTCAGAGTGACGGAGTTCGCCGGATCGGCGGCGCCACTCCACGCGGCGGTTCCCGTCAAGCCCACGCCGATGTCGCTAAATGTGCCGGTGGCGTTGCTCTTGCATGAATTTGTGGCAGCAAGTGCCACAGCTGTGCGACGAGTTGGCCCCACGACGATCGCTGCCGCGAGGGCAATCGATAGCATGACCAGCACGATGACGGCCCCGCGTTGGTGGCTTCGCATGATCGTTCCCCTTGAAACTGTGTGGCTCGGAGACCGCCTCCCCAGGCAGTCAGGCAGCAGTTCACACCCCATTCAGGGCCGGTGTCAAGGGCCTACGACTTTTGGTAACTGTCAAGATGCCCAAAAGATGTCCTTGACGACCGACCGCACTGGGCTGGTATGTTGCCCACTGTCTCACCACCAACAGTGACGAGACACACCACGGGAGGGGACGTCGGTAGACGACTCGTGGATGCGATGGGGACAGTTGATACGACAGCCACGGTTTACCGTTCTGTCGGCTCGTCGCATTCCGGGTGTACCCACACGATCTCACCGGTGGATGAAGTTCCGAGCCACCAACATCGAACGAGGGAGTGATCCTCTTGCAAGCATCCACTCGGCGTAAAAGCGCCATCGCAGCAGTCGCCGGTCTGTTGACCGCGCTGGTTGCGGTCGGAGTCACCACGGGAACAGCGTCTGCTGCGCCCGGAACGCTCACGACCGTCAACACCTGCCAGAACAACGCCAACGGCAACTGGGCCGACATCTCCTGGACCCTGAACGGTACGGCGTCGCCGAACCCGCAGACGCTCGGCTCGGGGGACGTCACCCTGTCCGGCGGCAGCATCGTCGGCGAGATTCCGGCCGCCATTCTGGTGGCCGGTTACAACCTCGGCGTGCTCAGCGTCGGCACGAACCCGATCCCCACCAAGATCTGGGTCGGCCGTTCGGCCAGCAACGTCGACACCGGCGCAGGCGTGAAGGGCACGCTCACGAAGGTCGACGTGCTCGATCTTCCGTCGCAGCTGTCCACCGTCATCACCGACCCGGACGGCGTGCCCGGTGGCACCGGCCCCGGCGGCGCTGACGAGACGGCCACGCCCATCAGCGTGGACCGGCCGCTGCCCGACTGGACGGTCACCCCGCTCGGCGGCAACGTGGAGTTCAAGCAGGCTGGCCCCGGCGCCATCGGCCCGCTTCCCATCGGCGCTGGTGGCGCCAACACCGCCACCACCGGCAGCATCTTCACCCAGTCCGTCGTCGCCGGCGGTCTGATCAAGGTGAACTTCGACTGCCAGCCCGGTGCGTCGGTTGCCGCTGTGCCGCCGTCCACCACCACCTCGTTCACGGCTGCTGCCAGCATCGGTGCGTTTGAGACCGGTGTTGTCGTGGCGCCGCCCACCGCCCCGGTCTGCACCAACGAGACGCTCAGCGTCGGCGTGGGTCAGAACTCCACGGTGGACCTCACCAACAACTGCACCGATGTGAACGAGGCGCAGGGTGGCGGTAGCCCCTTCACCTACCAGATCGGCGCAGTTTCGGCTGGCACGCTCACCCCGACCGCAACGGCCGGCATCTACACCTACGCCGCACCGGCAACCGACCCGGGCGCTCCGGTCGTCGTGAACTTCACGGCCACCGACGCAACGGGCCTCGTCAGCGGCACGGCCACCATCACCGCCACCATCCTGGCCAACACCTGTGATGCCACCTTGGCTTCCTGCAACCTCACCGAGATCATCGTGCAGCCGGTCATCGGCACCACCATGAAGCTCGAGAAGGTTCCCGGTGTGGTCGTCATGTCGCCGGTCATCTTGAACGGTCGTGAGCAGGTCTCCACCGGTGCGCTGCAGACCCTCACGGTCACCAACGCCCGCGGTACTGCCGCTGCATGGTCGGTCACGGCCTACGCCACCGACCTCGGTGCAGCAGGTGCACCCACGTTCTCGCCGCTGCCCGGCGTGACCGTGGCGCTCTGCTCGCGAGCCGGTGCCGGTCCGCTGATCGCCAACCCGGTGCTCGCCGCAACGGTCGCCAGCGATCGTCTCTGCATCCCCGGCGACAACCTCGGTTGGACGCCCAGCGCCGCCATCACCCACAACGACATCCCCGGTGATGTCGCCCAGGTGACCGCCGGTGCCGCCAGCGCCCCGACCCCCGCCGACTGGCTGGCCGGTCTGGTTACCGCGGGCAACACCAACGACCCTGGCGTCGGCGTGGACGGCCTCGGCGGTCTGCTCGGCTCGAGGACGCTGTGCTCCGCCCCGGTGAACCACTCGGGTGGCACGTTCACCTGCAACGCCTCCCTGTACCTCGGTGTCCCGGCTTCGGCCGGCGCCGGTCAGTACACCGGTGGCATCGTGCTGACGCTCGCCTGACATTCGTCGGGTAGGCAAGCACACCTGAAGTTCAGTAACTGAGCGGGTGGGATCCCGGGCAACCGGGGTCCCACCCGCTTCTCACTGAAAGACCGTTCAACTGCAGCGGCTTTCTCACGAAGCAAAAGGACAGGACGACACGTGGAGCTACGACGGAAGCGAAACGGAACAATGGGTGCGCTGGCGCTGAGCGCCGTGCTGCTGTTCGGGGCCTTCACCCCTGCGTCGGCCATCTCACCGGCCTCGATCTCTCCGGCCGCCACCACGCCCCCCAGCGACAGCGTGCCGGCCGACGAAACCGCTCCGAGCGATGCGGGCGCCTTCGCTGTGCGCCCCTACAGCTCCGATGGAGTAGGCGGGCGCGACTATTTCATCTACACGCTGAAGACCGGCACGGTCTACGGCGACAAGGTCACGATCTCCAACGACAGCGACCAGGAAGCCACCTACGCCGTCTACGCCACGGATGCGGTGAACACCAACGACGGTTCCTTCAGCCTGCTGCGCGAGGAAGATAAGCCCAAGGACGTTGGTTCCTGGGTAGAGCTCGGCGCCACGCAGTACACCCTGAAGCCGCACACCGAGGTGACCATTCCCTTCAGCGTCACCGTGCCGAACGACGCAATTTCGGGCGACCACGTGGGTGCCATCGTGGCCCAGAAGATCGCCGACCCCTCCAACCCGAATGGCATCGGCCTGAACGTGCGCGTGCGCGTCGGGGCCCGGCTGTATGTGCGCATCGAAGGCGCCACCAACCCATCGTTGGCCGTCGACTCGTTCACGATGACCTACGACACCCCTGCCAATCCGTTCGGCACCGGCACTGCGAAGGTGGAGTACACGCTCACCAACACCGGCAACGTGCGCCTCACGCCCACCGCCACCTTGAAGCTTGCCGGTGTCTTCGGTCTGGGCGAGAAGAACTTCCCCGACCGAGAGATACCCGAGCTTCTCCCGGGCAACTCCATCCAGATCGCCGAAGTGATGCTCGACGTGAAGCCGTATCTGCGGCTCACCGCCGATCTCGACATCACAGCCCCGGACGAAGCCGTTGCCGTCCACAGCACCATCACCCAGTGGGCCATTCCCTGGCTCGGCGTCGCAGTGATAGCGCTCATCATCGTGGCCTTGATGGTCCGCAGCATCGTCAAGCGGCGTAAGCGGGCAACTGCATGATCTCGGGTCGGACTCGGGCGATGTGGGCGACGTACCTCGCCAGCACCATGCTGGCGGTGGTGTCGATTGTCGCGCCCGTAGCCGCAGCATTGCCCGCCGCCGCCCCGCCGTCAGCCGACGACAGCGCCGCTGCCGCGGCACCTGCCATCGCTATCGAAGACCAACTCTTCAGCGAGCGAGAAGTGCAGGACGGAGCCACATTCAAGGTGGCCGGCACGGGATGGCCCGCCGACACCCTCATCCAGCTTGAAGTCTGTGGCGCCGAGGCCCGTTCCGGTACCAGCGATTGCGCCTCCGACGCCGCCCAAGTGGTGGCCAGCAACGTCAGGGGAACGTTCGAGGGACGACTCGCGTTGGTCGTACCTCCGTCGCCATGCCCTTGCGTGGTGCGCGCGCTCAGCCAGACCACCACCGACACCGCACTCACCCCCATCGAGATCCCTGGTGCACCCACCTCGCACGCCGGTGACGGCGACATCACGGCACCCGCCCTTCGGCGTCTCGAAGCCTCGAACGTGGAACTCAGCGGTAGCGACAACCTGCGCACCTGGATGGGCGCCAGCCCGCAGCGCGTGTTCATGTTCGAGTTGAAGAACACCGGGTCGGTGGCCGTCAACAACGCAACCGTCACGATGACTGCCGGCCCATCGGATAACCCGACCGGCTTCGTGAAGCCGGTGAAGATCGAGCGCATGGAGGTGGGGCAGACACGGAAGATCTCCGTGCCCATCGAGTTCCCCAACCTCTCCTACGGCGAGCAATCGGTGCGGGCCACGCTGAACGGCACCTCGATGCCCACCACCTTCGCGGCCACCACCACCACACACCCCTGGCTGGTGATCATCATTCCGATCGTGGTGGTCCTGCAGTTGCTGTTGCTGCTCATCCGCAATGCGCTACGCCGGCGCCTGAATGAGGCCGACGTCGTGCCTGCAGAGGTGGATCCTTCCATCCCGGCCGACGACTCGCTGATCTGCGTCGTGGAGTTCACCGAGGCAGACCCGAATGCCACGCCGAACGTGCAGCACCGAACCCAGGTGGTGCGCAGCATCAACGAAGTGCGCCAGATGGTGCTCGACGCCCTGAAGGTGGACGAGCAGGACCAACCGGTCGCCGTCGCCGGGCCCGAGCGGGTGATCAACACCATCACGGTGCTTGCCGATGCCGATGCACGCGTAGGCGCCTCCCACCACGCGTGCGATGTGCTCTGCACCTGGATTGAAAGCACCTACACCAACAGTTCGCACCCGTCGGCGCGTTCCCTCACGCTTCGCCGCCACAACAGTGGCACCAGCACGAACGTGTCCGCAGCGTCGGGGCTGGGAATGGTGCCACTGTCGGTGCTGGTTCGCGCCCCACACATTCGGGCCGCGGCCTGAGCGCAGCACGGCCTGAACGCAGCACGGCCTGAGAACAAAAGAAGCGGCAGCCACGATAATTCGAGCCGCCGCTTCTCCTCCGAGCCACCGGAGAACGTCGCCATTGTAACGACGACGATGTCGGATAGGCCAGAGCCGTCCGGTGAGAATCTGGTGAGCGCAAACTCGGCGCTGCGGCCCGGGCTAACGCACCCAGCGCGTGCGAAGCGATACGCTCGGCGTCGCCGTCACGCGGCCATCAGGTGATGGGGAGCCACCAACCATGGGTCTGTTCAGCAAGAAGCCAAAGCCGAGCACCAGCGCCACCAACGACGACGCGCCCGCGGGGGCGATGCCGGCCCCGACACCCCAGGCGGCACCCGTCGCAACTCCCGCTCCGCCGCGTGCCCCTGCACCGAATCCAGCGGCGCCGCCCGCCGCTGTTGGTTGGGGGTCGAAGAAGTCCAAGACGACCGCCATCGACCCTGTCGACTTCCTGAACCTCCGAGCTGAGTTGATGGAGGTGAAAGCCCGCCTGATGGCAGCCGAGCAATCGCGCGCCATCGTCGAGAGCCGCCTGGCAGCGCTCGATGCCACGGCGCTCGCATTGTCCTCAGATCAGGCAGGCACCAGCGGTGCCGCCGAACGCCTGGCCGACCTGGAAGCGCGAGTGCTCCACATCGGTAACGGCGACGACGCCGAAGTCCTTGCGAAGATCGCCATGCTCGAGGCCCAGGTGGCCGAAGCCGCCGCCACCGCCGAAGCGGCTCGGGCCGAAGCCGCAGCCAAGCCCGAGGTGGTCGCGCCGTCGCCGTTGCTCGGCGCCATGCCCACAGCAGCACCCGACCCTGAGATGGCCGCCAAGCTCGACGCCATCGGGCTTCGCCTGTACGAACTCGACGACCTTGCACTGCGTGTCGCCCAGATCGATGTGCTCACCGGTCAGCTCTCGCAGCTCAATGCCCGGGTCACCGCACAGGCCGAGTTTGGGGCGCAACTCAGCGCCATGCGCGATCGAATCACCGAACTGCAGACGGCACCGGAGACCGGCGACCAGAATGCCACTGCCACCAACGACCCCGAACTTCGCGACCAGATGACCGGCCTCACCACTCGCCTGGCAGCCACCGAGGCGCTGGCGGCGCAACTCGGCGCCCTCGCCGAGCGAGTTGCCACCACCGACGCCAACGCCCAGCAGACCACGGCGCAGTTGGCAGCGCTCGAGCAGCGCGTCGATTCGGTGGGTACCGAACTGGCCAACCAGATCAGCGAGCTGGGTCGCGACATCGACGGCCTTGCCGAGCGCACCGCCGACGTTGCATCCGGCACGGTGAGCGACGAAGTGATGGCGGCGCTGCGCAGCGGGCAGATCAAGCTCGCCAACGAACAGGCCCGCTACGAGATCGCCTTCCGCGAAGACCTCGCCGCGCTCGCCGAGCACGTCCGCCGCCAACCCCGCGAATAAGCCCTTACGTCGAAGGCGTCGGCGTAGCAGTAGAACGCGGGAACCACTCGAAGTGGGCGTGGGTCAGCCGAGCAGATCGAGCGCCTGCTGCACGAGGTCGCGGGCCTGAGCTTCCTTGTCGGCGTACAGACCGAGATCGCCAGCCCTCAACGCCGCTTCGGCCTCGTTGAACAATTGTTCAGCCTGCTGCAGCAGTTCTTGGGCAGTGGTGCCGGTGACGGGCGGCTTGGAGCCACCGTCGGATGGCGTGCTGCCCGACACGTCGCCAACCACGGCGGAGAAGCCGGGGAAGAGCTGCGACATGGCGTCACCGATGCTGTTACCGATGGCCACCTTGCCGTTGTAGTTGGCGATCATGCGCCGGAGCAGCGGCTGCCCCGAGGTCTCGGATTCCACGTAGAGCGGCGCGATCCAGACCACGCCACCAGCAATGTTCAGCATCTGCAGATCGCCGAAGGCCACCTGCGAGCCCTGCTGACCGAGCAGGGTGATGGCCTCGCTCACCTTCGGATCCGTGGCCATCGACGCACCGATGGTGTTCGGGCCTTCCGGCAGCGCATCGTTCGGGAACTCGTAGGCGATCAGTTCGCCGTAGCTTCCCGGATCGCTGCCCGCGGTCATGTACGCGATGAGTTCCTTGCGCTGATCGGTGGTGCTGAACGGCTGGAACGGCCGGTACAGCTGGAACGACACTGACGCGTCGCCGGAGGGGTGGAACATCGTGTAGTACGGGGCGAAACGCGCCGCCGTGCTCTCACCCGCAAAGTCGTTCGGCTGGCCCGATGCGGTGGTGGTGATCGGGGCGGCAGCACCGCCCACCACATCGCCCGGTGAGGCCGCAGCAGCCAGTGCCACGGACCATGCGCCGCGACGGTCGAAGAAGTCGTTCGAATCGAGGCGGTACTTGGAGTACGCCGAGGTCTGCACCCGGAAGAGTTCCTCCGGATAGCGGAGGTGCTCCACGAGATCGGCCGACATAGCGCTGGCCGGCTCGAACAGATCGGGGAACGCGGCACGCCACACCTGCAGCACCGGATCGGTGTCGTCCATCGCATACAGATGCACCGAACCGTCGTATGCGTCGACAGTGGCCTTCACGCTGTTGCGCACGTAGTTGAACGCCTGGTCGAGTCCACCGCCTGCGATGAGATCGCGACTGTCGGCAAACTGGGAGTACGGGTACCGAGAACTGGTGGAGTAACCATCGACGACCCACTGGATGCGCCCGCCGGCCATCACCGGGTAGGGGTCGCCGTCGAACGACAGGAAGGGTGCGACCTTCTGCACTCGGGCTCGCACGTCGCGCACGGTCACGAACCGCGACTGATCATTGATGGCGCTCGAGCCGAGCAGGTTGTAGTCGAACTCAGCCAGCGCGAAGGCGAGCCGACGGAGGCCCGAGTTCAACTGCACACCCGCGGTGCCCGAGTACGGCTTGGCGTCGTCGACACCCTGGCACGGCTGCTCGGTCACCGAGGTCTTCAGCACGGCATACCCCGACAGGGTTGGGCTGAAGTACAGCTGCGGCTGATCCACCTTGGTGATGTCGTCGCGATACACGGGCTTGCCGTCGCTCTGGATCTGGGCAGCCAACGCGCTCGCCAGACCGCACCCATGGGTGTTGATGAGGTGCGTGCCCTGCCAACTCTTGTTGCCCACCTGGTTCAGGTCGAGCTCGCGAGCACCCACGATCACCTGCTGCGAACGGCCATCCACCACGTAGCGGTCGGGGTCGAGATCGGCAATGGTCATCCCCGGCTGGCCCTCATCGGTACGGAAGCGGGTCTCCATCTTCTCGTCGGGTTTGATGAGGCGTGTGTCGCGGAGTGCCGCCACGTTCGTTTCGACGTCGTTGGTACTGATCGTCTCGAACTTGGCTGGCTTCACCGTGACGCCATCGATGCCCAGCGCGTGTCGCGTGGCCTCGATGTTGTGGGCGATGTAGGCAGACTCCTTGTCCTTCTTGTTCGGGTTCACCACCAACGACTGAATGACCGCCGGATAGATCACCCCGCCGATCAGAGCCACCACTGCCCACAGCGCCGATGCAACAACGGCGGGGCGCCAACGGTCGGTCTTCAACGTGCTGAGGAACAGCACCGCCGTGAGCAGCGCGATGAGGCCCAGCAGCAGCACGGCCGGAAGTTGCGCGTTCACCACCGTGTAGTTGGGGCCGGTAAACGAACCGCGGTTGGCGTTGGTGAGCTCGTAGCGCGTCACCCAGTAGTCGCCCGCCTTCAGAATGGCCATGATGGCGAGCAGCACCGCGAGGTGTGCCTTCGTGGCGCGACGGATCTTCGGCTTCGGCGGCGCCAGCATCACACCGCCCGACAGCACGTGGGTGGCCAACACGAGCAGCGTGACGAAACCGACCGCCAAGTACATCCAGTCGAGCACGAACGTCACGAACGGCAACTTGAACATGTAGAAGCCGACGTCATTGCCGAACTGCGCGTCGCTGATGCCGAACGACTTACTGTTTCGGAACATCAACCAGTCCTGCCACCGACCGACTGCCGGGGCCGCAAAGAGCAGCGCGAACACGCCGGCGACTCCGAAGCGAAGCAAGCGGAGGCGATGACCGAAGAACTCATGGAACCGTTCCACGACGGGGTGCGTGTTCGCCGTGAAGGCTGCTGGCGCCAGTCGATCGGCAATCACCAGGTTCAAGATGGCCAGCACCGCGAACACCAGGCCGAACACCACGAACAGGGTGACCTTGGCCCAGAGCTCGCCCCAGAACACGTCGGAACGGCCGACCGATTTGTACCACAGCAGGTCCGTGTAGAAGCCGGCGAGGAACCGCGCCGACAACAGGAGACCGACTACGGCAACGGCCGCAATGATGATGACCGCACGACCCCGGTCGCTGACGCGACGTTGGCGGGCGGAGCGGGGAAGATCCGCAGGGTTCTGCACGCGGCGAAGGTTACCTGGGTGCTCGCTGCAGCATGCAGCGGCACCCTTCGTGTGCAGGAGTGCACACGTGATCCGTGGGGAACGGATCTCCGGCCTTCACCACGCCACCGAGCGCATTGTCCTCGGCATCGGGGCAGTCGGGGCCGTTGGGGTCGACGGTCCAGCAGATGGGCGTGCCAGGTGCCAGCACTGCGAGTTGGCCACGGCCAAAGGCCATGCGAGCCACGTCGTCGAGGTGTTCGTCGATGCGCTGGGTCTTCCACTCGCGATACACGGCCCGCACCACCGCCACCAGGTCGTCGGGGTCGCCACCGGTGTCGGAGACGGCCCGGTCGAGTCGGTCGCGCAGCGGCTGCACGATGGACGTGCCCAGTGCGGCAACCGCCGGCTGCAACACCTCAGCCTTCGCCACCGCCTTCTTGTGGTCCTTCGCCGTGCCCTCACCCAGGCTGGAGGCGCCGGCCAGCGCAGCAGCGCGCAGCTCGGCGTCGATGGCATCCGCGTAGTGGCGCACGTGCTCGGCCTCGGAGGGCAGCAGGTCGGACAGTGCGTTGATCTTCTTCGCGCTGCGCAGCACATGCAGCACATCGTTCTGTTCGTCGGCGAGCACCCGCTTCAGCTTGCGGGCGCTGCCCACGATGAGGGGTGTGAGTTCGGCATCGCGCCGACCGAATGCGGAATCGTCGAACTCCGTCGGCGCGACGGGCGCCTCGGGCGTGGACCGGAAGACGGCAAGTTCCTCGGTGGCGTCGGGCAGCACGATCTCCGGAGCAGCCTCCGGGGCAGGCTGTACGACCGCGGCTGAAAGGGCCTCGGCCGACGACTCGGTTGCGCGCGCGGCCACCTTGGCAGTGCGCGACGCCCGCAGCTTTGCGAACAGATCCTCGACGGAATCCTTCTCCGACGTGGCTGCTGAGGCGACATCCGCAGTGGCTTCGGGTTCTGCCGTCACCACGGCGCCGCCGAAGATGGACACGACGGGGGCGATGACGTCGGACTCCGGTTCGTCGCCGGCATCAGCCGAAAGCTGAATGTCGAGTTCGGGTTCCGCTTCGACCGTGTCTGCTTCGAGCGTGTCTGCTTCGAGCGTGTCTGCTTCGAGGGTCTCTGCTTCGAGGGTCTCTGCTTCGAGCGGCGACTCTTCTGCCACTTCCTCGGCCACCTCTTCGAGCGTGTCCTCGGCCTCCGGCTCGTCGGCCACCTCGAGTTCGGTGTCGGCCTCCACGTCGTCCACGATCTCATCAACCGCAGGATCGTCGGTGGGAGCCTCGTCGGCCTCTGCCTCAACCGAACGGAGTTTCGCCGCGGGCACCATCAAGGGCACAGGGCCGGTGGTGGGATCCAGGTTCACGTACTCGTCAGGTTCGCCGAGCGGTGTCATCTCTGCCATCACATCGACGGCAGCGATACGAGCCCGCTCGAACGACTGCAGGAGGCGGTCGCGACCATGCACCAGCTGTTCGATCTGCTGGCGTGCCAGTTCTCGACGCCGGGCGAGTTCGTTCAGTACCCGTTCGCGATAGGCGCGAGCCTCGTTGACCATGTCGCGGCCCTGCTGCTTGGCCATCTGCAACTCGGCTTCGGCGTCGGCGGCAGCATCCTGACGGCGACGAGCAGCCTCCACCTGGGCTTCTTCGCGAAGGCGCTGCGCTTCATCGGTGGCCTCGCGAAGGATGCGGGCAGCATCGTCTTCGGCTCGCACCTTGATGCTGGACGCAGCCTCGCGGGCCGTGGAGAGAATCCGCGCCGCTTCCTCGCCGAGCAGGCGAGTGACAACCTCTTCGTCGAGCGCCACGTTCGCGTTGGTGGCCCCACGCTGCGCGTTGCGGAGTTCGCGGTCGAGGAAACGCTCGCGTTCCTGCAGGCGCGCCAGCTCGGCGGCGACCATCCGAAGGAAGTCGCGAACCTCGCCCTGTTCATACCCCTTGCGGGACGTAGTGAACGCAGCCGTGGACACCGCGTTCGGCGACGAGGGATCGGGGCGTGAAAAGGACATGGCCATTGACCGTCAAGCGTAAGCGCGCCACGGCTCGAAAGGGTGGCAATCCCCTTCCAGCAACCGGGTCACTCGGGGAGCGGATCGCCACCCAGTCGCTGGAGCGCAGCAAGCGCTTCATCGAGCGTGTCGACTGGAATGATCTCAACCCGGTCACCCACCACCTTGCGAGCCGCCTCCACACTGTCGAAGTCGGGGTGGGCGGGGTCGTTGCCCGGGCCGGGTTGGCTCTTGGGGACCAGGAAATACTTCACGCCCACCTGCGCCACCGCCGATGCCTTGGCGCTCAGGCCGCCGATGGCCCCGACGTTGCCGTCGATGTCGATCTCGCCGGTCACGGCTACTCGCTGCGGCCCCATCAGGTTCCCCTTGGTGACCTCATCGATCAGCGTCAGCGTGAACGCCAGGCCAGCGGACGGGCCACCGATGCCCTCCGTCTCGAAGTCGACCGACACCCCGTCGGGCAGCTTCACCGTCGTGGTGTCGACGGGACTGAAGCCGATGATGGTGCGGGTTGGCGTCTCGCCCGGGGCGGCGATCGTGGTGACCTTGGTGTCGATCTTCTTGCCATCGCGCTCGACCGTGATGGGCACCGCGGCACCAGCCTCGATGTCCTTCAGAATGTTGCTGAGGTCGTCGAGAATCTTCACCGGCTCGCCATCGAGTTGGGTGATGACGTCGTTCGGCTTCAGCACGTCGTTGGCCGGTACGAACTGCTCGCACTTGGTGTTCGACTGGTTCGCCTTCAGGCAGATCAGGTAGTCCACAACGGCTGGACCCTCTTTGCGTTCCACCGGGAACCCTGCAGCCTTCAGCGCCACATAGGTGGCGCGGTCCTTGGCCCCGGTCATCTGTCGCTGACCCGACTGCAGCAGTTGCTCCTCGGTCTGGTCGCCGTACTTGTCGGTGTAACTCATGTACCGAACCGCCGGCGACTTCCGCGTGACGAGCCAGTCGAGCAGCGTGATCGGTGGCTGCCGAATGGTGACGAAGTAGATCTGCCCGTCGCTGGCATAGGTGGGCGTTCCCTGCACATCGAGGCGCGGCTCCACCGCCTCGGCATCGGCGGGCACCAGCGCGAACTCCACGGGCACCTGCTTGGAATCGATGCAGACGTTGTTCTTGTCGCGTTGAAGGCACTTCGGCTTCTCCACGAACCACTTCGACGGTGCGAGAGCCGTCAACACCACGCCGGCGATCAGCACGAACCCGAACATGGCCAGCATGAACGCCCACCAGGGACGGCGCGACGAAGGCGCGTGGGGCGGCGGAAGCGGCTCCGGTACAGTGTCTGATTGCGTGAGTATCACTGAGGTCACCACCGCGGCAGGCTGGATTGCCGGTCTGGCCATTGTGGCTCTCATTGCGACCGGTTGGCGTAAGACTGCCAGAGCGACGGCCAATCCGGCGCGCGCCCGCCGACCCGACCATGCCCCCACCGGTGTAGAGGTGGTCACGGTCGACACTCCCATGGACCACCACGCACACGCACTGAAGCGCGTCTGGTCGGTGGTGGCAGCCAGCGCACTGGCAGTCTGGGTGGGCGCCATCGTGGCCACCGTGCTCGGATTCGGTGTGGCCTACGCCGTCATCACCCTCACCCACATGCTGAAGCGATGAACTGGCGCACGCTGGCCGTAGCAGGCCACGAGGGCGATGAACCCACCGCCCGAGCGGCCCTCGCCGAGACCGACCCCGTGGCACGCGAATTGGCGCTCGGCGCGCTGTCGCGTATGGGGGCGCTCACCGACGACGACCTGCGTCGCGCTGCTGATGACCCTGAGATGGCCGTGCGACGACGCGTCGCAATGATGATGGCCGACCGAGTGGAAGTGTCGCTGCTGGACCTGTTGTCGGATGCCGATGTCGGCGTGGTGGAGGCAGCCGCCTGGGCCGCCGGCGAGCAGCAGCCGCTGCTTCCGCATCCCGACCCCACGGTGCTCGAGCGACTGATTCAGCTCGCCACCGAGGCACCCGACCCCCTGGTGCGCGAGGCCGCCGTCGCATCGCTCGGGGCCATCGGCCACCCTACGGGCCTTCCCGCCATTCTCGCTGGCTGCAACGACAAGCCCGCCATTCGACGTCGAGCCGTACTGGCACTGGCCCCGTTCGATGGGCCCGAGGTGGACGCTGCACTCGCCGTTGCGCTGGAGGACCGCGACTGGCAGGTACGCCAATCGGCGGAGGACGTCGCACCCTTCATGCAACCCGACCAGGCCTGACGCCTGCTGCGCACTGTGCGCTGACCAGTTCGTCATCGACGCTGCGACAGATCGGCCACACCCCGGTACATTGCCCCGATGCGCCGGACCCTCCTTCTTCTCGCCGCCAGCCTCAGCCTGTTGGCTGCGTGCAGCAGTTCCTCGGATTCAGGCGCTCAGTCGCCCGACACCACTCCGGTCACCACCACGGCCGTGGCCCCCGACACCAGCGCTCCGCCGACGACCACCGCCGTCACCGATCTGCCCACCACCACCGCTGCTGCTGCCCCCGACCCGACGCGGCCGTACAAGGTGTTCGTGCCCACCACGTACACCAAGGGAACGGCGATGCCGTTGGTGGTGCTGCTGCACGGCTACGGCGCCAGCGGCGACATTCAAGAGGCGTACTTCCAGGTAGAGCCATTGGCCGAGGCCAAGGGTTTCCTTTATGCACACCTCGACGGCACCAAGAACCAGCGAGGCGACCAGTTCTGGAACGCCACCGACGCGTGCTGCGGGTTCGGCACCTCGGTTGACGACGTCGCGTACGTCACCGCTGTCATCGACGACATCAGCGCGAAATACGACATCGACCCGAAGCGCATCTTCCTGATGGGCCACTCGAACGGCGGCTTCATGTCGTACCGCATGGCGTGCGACAAGAGCGACCGCATCGCCGCCATCGCCAGCCTTGCTGGTGCCACGTTTGCCGACACGAAGAAGTGCGCACCCAGCGAACCCGTCAGCGTGCTGCAGGTACACGGCACCGCCGACGGCACCATCAGTTACACGGGCGGCATCATCCCGGTGGTGAACGGCACGTACCCCGGCGCCGAGCAGTCGGTGGCCAACTGGGCCACCTACAACGGTTGCTCAGGCAGTCGCACTCCGAGTAGCCCGGCGCTCGACTTCGAGCCGAACATCTCCGACGCAGAAACGCAACGGTCGGCCATCGACGGCTGCCCCGACGGCATCGGCGTGGAACTGATGACCGTGAACGGTGGCGCACACATCCCGGGCATCGTGTTTCCGGATGGCAGCCATCACCTCACCGAGGCGATGGTCGACTTCCTGCTTGCTCACCCCAAGCCGTAACGCGTTGCCGGCCGGCGTTCAGCCGCCCCAGCCCCGTTCTTCTTCGGCCATGGTCATTGCGGCCCACAGTTCGTCGTCGCCCACGGCGTTCAGCCCGGCAATCACACCTGCTCGATCCGCGTCGGATCGGTTCTGGCTCAACTTCGCCTTGCCCTCCACGCGGTCTACGTGAAACTCAAGGCCCACGATGCCCTTCAGCATCTTCGCGATGAAGTCGTCGGGGGCATCGCTCACGGCCCACGGGTACGGCATGTCGTCTTCGAAGCGTTCGGTCAGGCGGCCCACCTGGTCGCGAAGCCAATGCACGTCATCCACCACTCGCACGCTGCCATGCACGTGCACGCTCACGTAGTTCCACGTCGGCACCACCTGATGGTGTTCCGCCTTCGAGGGGTACCAGGTAGGGCTCACGTACCCATCGACCAGATCGAACATCGCCAACGCAGGAACGGCTTGCTCGGCAATGCGTACGAGCGCATTCACCTTGGCCACATGCCCGAGTAGCCGCACCGCACCGTTCGGGGCGCGGTGGATGATCCATGGCAGCAGCGTGGCTTCGAAGCCGCCATCCGGGTCGGCCACCACCAACGTGCCCGCACCGCTGCGTTCCACGATGTCCAAACACTCGTCGGGGTCGTCGATGCGAAAGTGAGCGGGGGTGTACACGCCATCACTCTCGCATGCCCGGTGGGTCGCAACCCCGCCATCGGCGGGTACGGTCGAACCCGCATGACCGAACCAGCCTCCGCCACAACGATTGCGCCCACCGCGCGGCTGAGCACGCTCGATCGCTACCTGCCGCTGTGGATCGGCCTGGCGATGGTGCTCGGCATCGTGCTCGGCCGCGTGTTCACCGGCCTCGACGACACGCTCGACAGCGTGAAGATCGGCACGGTCTCCCTGCCGATCGCCCTCGGTCTGCTGGTGATGATGTACCCGGTGCTCGCCAAGGTGAGATACCGCCGCGTCGGCGATGCACTGGCGGATCGGCGCTCCATCGGCCTGGCGATGTTCTTCAACTGGGTGGTGGGTCCGGTGGTGATGTTCGCCCTTGCTTGGCTGACGCTGCCCGACCTGCCGGAGTACCGCACCGGCCTCATCATCGTGGGTCTCGCACCGTGCATCGCCATGGTGCTGATCTGGAACGATCTTGCTGGCGGCCACCGAGAACTCGCCGCCGTACTGGTGGCGGTAGACGCCATCATTCAGGTGCTGGCGTACGCGCTGCTCGGATGGTTCTACCTCGAGGTACTTCCGGGTTGGCTAGGGCTGGAGACCACGCAGCTCGACGTCACGGTGTGGGAGATTGCGAAGGTGGTGTTGGTGTTCCTCGGAGTGCCACTGCTGGCCGGTTTCCTCACCCGCGTCATCGCAGAACGCACCAAGGGAACGGAGTGGTACGAAGGGACCTTCCTCCCGCGCATCGGCCCGATGGCCCTCTACGGCCTGCTCTTCACCGTGGTGGTGCTGTTCGCGTTGCAGGGCGACACCATCACCAACAAACCGTGGGACGTCGCGCGCATCGCACTGCCGCTCCTTGCCTTCTTCGCCATTATGTGGTTCGGCGCATTCTTCGTCGCGCGGCGTTCCGGCCTCCCCTACGACCGCACCGCCACCGTCGCGTTCACCGCAGCGAGCAACAACTTCGAACTCGCCATCGCCGTGGCCATCGGTGTCTTCGGTGTCACATCGGGCGAAGCACTTGCCGGTGTGGTCGGGCCGCTGATTGAGGTGCCCGTCCTCGTCGGGCTCGTGTACGTCTCGCTGTGGGCGAAACGCCGCTTCCCGGCGCGTATCGTTGCGCCGAACCCCTGACAGGGATACCCTGGGGGGTATGAACCCAGCCCCTGGCCCCACCATCGAAGTGTTCGCCGACATCTGGTGCACCTTCGCTCACGTGGGTCTGCGGTCGGTCGCAGAACATCGCCGACGCCTCGGACGCGACGATGTGGTCATCAATGTGCGCGCCTGGCCGCTTGAACTGGTGAACCAGGCACCAATGGATGTCGCCAAGGCCGCCGAACACGTGGTGGAACTGCGCGAGTACGTCGCCCCGCACACATTCGCCGGGTTCGACCCCGACCACTTCCCTGCCACCACCCTGCCCGCACTGGCCCTCGTGGCGCGGGCTCAACGCACCGATCCACTACTCGGGGAACGGGCTTCGTTCGAGGTTCGCGACGCGCTGTTCGAGCGTGGTCAGAACATCGCCGACCCGGCGGTGCTGCAGGCGCTGGCCGGGCAGCTCGGCATCCCGATGCCCGATGAAACCGACCACGCAGCAGTGTTGAACGACTGGGAGGCTGGCAAGGCTCGCGGCGTTATCGGTTCACCGCACTTCTTCGCTGCAGGCCGAGACGAGTTCTGCCCATCGCTGCAGATCACCCGCGCCGATCACGGCCTCACCATCCATCGCAACGCTGAACGGCTCGGCGGCTTCCTCAACGCCGCCTTCGCCGAACTGCGCTGAGCACGAGCAGGTACAGTCGGCGGGTCGCCACAGGAGGCATCGATGGCACGCGTCAGCACCTATCTCAACTTCATGGGAAACACCGAAGCGGCATTCACCTTCTACAAAGGCGTCTTCGGCACGGAGTTCATCGGCGAGATCCAGCGCATGGGCGACGTGCCATCGAACCCCGACATGCCACCGCTGAGCGTTGAAGAGCAGCACATGGTGATGCACGTGAAGTTGCCCATCATGGGCGGGCATGTGCTCATGGGTACCGACATGATCGAGTCGATGGGCCACCACCTACGCATCGGCAACAACACCACGGTGATGCTCGAACCCGACGACCGCGGCGAAGCCGACCGTTTGTTCAGCGCCCTGTCGCAAGACAGCACCGAATCGGCCGGAATGATGGAGATGTTCTGGGGCGCGTACTGGGGCGTGTGCCTCGACCAGTTCGGCATCCGCTGGATGATCAACGTCGATCCGGAATGATTCGCACCATCGCCATCGTCATGGCCATGCATGACGAGGCTGCACCGGTCGTGAGCGCACTGGGCGCAACACCCGTATCAGCGCCCGCCGGTCGCCCCCACCAGTGGTATCTCGCGCAGCGAGCGGGTGCTCGCGTCGTCATCTCGGTGAACGGTGCCGACCGTCGCTTCGGCGTGGAGGGCGTGGGCCCCGAGCCCGCCGTGATGAACACGGTGGCCACCATCGAACGATTCCTGCCCGATCTCGTGGTGTCGGCGGGAACCGCCGGTGGTTGGGCCGCGCGCGGCGCCAGCATCGGCAAGGTGTACCTGTCGTACCCGCACGTGGTGCGACACGACCGTCGGATCGCCATCGAGGGTTACCAGGAGTACGGCGAGGGTCGCTTCCCCGTCGTTCCCATGCGCGCGGTGGCAGCCGACATCGGAGCCGAACTCGGCGTGGTCACCACCGGCGGCTCACTCGACGAAACCGCCGAAGACATCGCCATCATGGCCACTCTTGACGCCCGCGCCAAGGAGATGGAAGCGGCCAGCGTTGCCTGGGTGTGCGAAACATTGCAGGTGCCCTTCGTGGCGCTGAAGACCATCACCGATCTCGCCGACGCTCATGCCACGGCAGCGGATCAGTTCCTCGAGAACCTGCACACCGCCTCGGCGCAACTCACCGAACACCTCGTGCTGTTCGTGGATCGCGTCGCCGGACGTTCGGTTGACGAGCTGGACTGACAACCAGGCCTCTGAAGGTCAGCCTCGCGGGTCGCGACGCAGAACCGACACCAGGTCGTCCACCGTGGAGGGCTTGGGCACGAACGCATCGGCACCGGCTGCCGCGGCAGCGGCCCTCGATGCATCGCCCACCTCGCCAGTCATGATGGCCACTACCGGCTGACGCCCGCCCCGAGCGCGCAGTTGGCGGGTCATCTCGAGGCCGCTGATACCGGGGAGCCTCACATCGGCGAAGACCGTGTCGAACCGCTGATCCGCAAGCATCTGCAGCGCTTGCTCGCCGGACACGGCCGTCGCCACCTCGGCGCCAAGATCGGCGAGCAGGAACTTCGCAGCAAGGCGATTCAGTGGCTCGTCGTCGACGATGAGTACGTGGCGTCGGGGCACCTCGCGTCGGGGTGCCACGATCTGCGTAACCGGCGCACCATCAGCACTGAGTGGAATGTCGATCCAGAAGAGGGACCCGCCTCCAGCCCGCGGGGCGGCCCCCGTGGATCCGCCCATCGCCGTAGCGATACCCGTCACGATGGCGAGGCCGAGCCCAACGCCCGGCATCTCGCTCTCGTGATCCTGACGCCCACGCTCGAAAGGCCGAAAGAGCCGAGCGACGTCGTCGGAGGAAATGCCCGAACCCGTGTCGCTCACGTTCAGGCGAACCATGGAGTCGTCGGCCGCGGATGCATCCACCGTCACCGCGCCGGACGCAGTGTGCTTGCACGCGTTGGACAGCAGGTTGGTCAATGCCTGTCGAATCCGGTCGGCATCGCCCACCACGTAGCGAAGGTTCGACGGCACGTCGGAGCCGCTGACCTCCACCCCCGGCTGGGTCAGTTGTCGCGCCATGAAGACTGCGTCGTCGATGATCGGAACGATGTCCACCACATCGGCGCGCACCGACAGGGTGCCGAGTTCGAGTTGCGAAGCATCCAGCAGATCATCGACCACACGTCGCATCACTCCCGCGAGCCTGGAAATGGCTTCCACATCGTCGGCGATCTCCCGGGGAACACGGCGAGACAGAAGGTGATCGGAGAACGCAGCCAGACCTTGGAGCGGGTTGCGCAGTTCATGCCCCACCTGGGCCACCAACGCCAACCGCTCGCGGAGTTCCTCTTGCGCCTGATGGCGGCGTGCCTCGAGTTCGATTTCCAGGCGCTTGCGCTCATCGATGTTGCGGACTGTCAGGACGACCGCGCCAACCTCGGGGTCGTCGAGCAAGTTGTTGCCCGAGACCTCCAACCATGCGTAGTCGCCGTTCGCACGCAGAGCTCGAAACTCGAACCAGCCGGTCTGCGCGCCCGGCTCAGCTGCCAGGGTGGAGTAGACGACGCCCACCGTCGCTCGGTCATCGGGGTGCACCAGTTCGCCAAGGCGCTCCCCCATGAAACCCGCAGAACCGCCGTAGCCGAGCCCGGGTAGCTGCGCAGACGCTTCGATCAGCCGCGCGGAATCATCCAGCATCAGTACCGCGTCCTGGAAGTTCGACACCATCACCCGGTTGCGGCGTTCGCTCAGTCGCAGTTCTGCTTCAATACGCACCCGGTCGGTGATGTCCTGGCCCATGGAGAAGATCGACACCACATTGCCCATTTCATCGCGCACCGGTGTGTTGGCCCACTCGACCACCAGTCCGCTCGAGTAGACGCGCTGCTCTCGCTGCAGCGGTGCCTCGGACAAGGCCCGTTCGACCACGAGCCCTCTGCTCTCGAGCGAACCCCCTCCGTAGAGCTCATCAAGCTGACGCCCCGCCACGTTCTCATCCCAGCCGAAGGACTCGCGACACGACCGATTGCAGAACAGCAAGGTGCCATCGACCGCCCACTCCAACATCAGCTCGTGCTGGTCTTCGAAGGCCTCCCACAACAGCCGGTACCGATCGGCGCCTGCAGCACTCGAACCGGAGAACATGGCAACCATGCCGACGATCTGCCCGTCGGCAGCACGGGCCGGCCACGTGCGCAGGTTGGCCATCACCGTGCCACCATCGAGCCGTTGGAAACGATGATGAACCGGCTGCGAATTCATCACGCCATCGCGAGCGAGTTGGAGGTAATGGTCAGGCCAGACGGTGCCGAGCGAATCACCGAAACTGCTTGCTGTGATACTCGGTTGGGCGGCAGGGTCCCACCCGAACAGCGACGCGAACGCGGGGTTCGCAGAAGCCACCCGACCATCAAGAGCCACCAGCGCGACGGGAACAGGAATCTGGTCGGTGGGCAGCGATGTGAGTTCGGACGCACGGTCGAAGCTGATCCTTCGCAAGCTAGTGGAAGGTCTCGCATCGTCCACGCTGAGGCTCAGAATAACGGTGTAAAGCTCGGACAGATCCTCGCGACCTTGCCGCTGTAGGCAGCATGCGGCCCACATCGTTCCCTGCGCGTACCCTGCACGGATGGACTTGGTACCCGTCATCGACATCGGCGACCCACACAGCGCATCGCTGGCAGCACTCGATACCGCCTGTCGCGACCACGGGTTCTTCCTCATCGAGGGCCACGGCCTCGACGACGTGATAGCGAACACCTTCCGGGCCGCCCGCCGGTTCTTCGACGCCGACCGTTCAGTGAAAGACCCCATCCGGCGCGACGCCGTCAACCCACTGGGCTACAACGACCGCGAACTCACCAAGCGACGCAGAGATCACAAGGAAGTGTTCGACTTCCTCGACCCCGACGACGTTCGCGCCGACGCATACAACCGTTGGCCCGACGGCGTGCACGAGTTTCGCCAAGCGTTGCGCACCCACTTCGACGCCTGCAGTGCACTGGCCGACCGCACGCTCACGTTGGTGCTCGATGCGTTGCAGTTGCCACGCGAGGAGGCCGACACACACCGGGGCGACCGCACACGGTCCAGCATGCGGCTGAACCACTACACGATGGGCGACCCGGTGGCCGCCGACGAGCGTGGCGACCTCGCCGAACTCGGTGCTGTGGCGTTGGGTCACCACACCGACAGTGGCGTGCTGACGTTGCTGATCCAGGACGACGTGGGTGGCCTGCAAGCGCATTCCGAGCAACACGGATGGATCGATGTGGCACCGTGCCCCGGCACGATCGTGGTGAACCTCGCCGACTGCATGCAGGTGTGGACGAACGACCGCTACCGGGCTGCACTGCACCGAGTGCTGCCGATGACGACGAGCACGCGGATGAGCATCCCGTACTTCTTCAACCCGCCGAACGACTGCGTGGTGGAACCCATCCCCGATGCAACGGATGGTGCACCGCGCTATCGACCGTTCGCCTTCCGCGACTTCATCGCCGCGCGCGGGGCCGACAACTACGCCGACCTCGGCGCCGACGACACACAGATCAGCGACTTCCGTATCTGACCTGAAACCCGGGTCAGTAGGGGTCCACCGGGGGCGCTTCCGCTGCGGCTCCCGTCATGCGGGCTTTGGCGCTCTGCCCGCGCTGCCGAGCCGGCACAGCCCCGGTAACAGCCGCCAGACCCATGGTGGGCGTGTTGCCGTACACGGTCTCCACCGTTGCATCCGACAGCACGATGGTCTCGTGGTAGATGCCCACCGAGCCGTTGTCGCGCACGTTCTTGTTGAACGCCCGCCACGCAGGCAGGTGCTCCGCCGAACCCGACTTCGAATACGCCTCGAGCTTCTCGAACGACTCCCAGTACTGCCACACCAAGATGGTTCGGCCCGACAGGAACGTGCGTGGCGTACCCACCAGGCCGAGGCTGGGGTTCTTCTGCAGTTCGATGAGCATGCGCGGCATGGCGGTCACCACGGGCAGCCACTTCCACGGCTTCCACAGTTGGTTGAAGCGCATCCCGATGAGGAACAGCACCTTGCCGTCCGCCCCCACATCGGCGGAATACCGGCCCTTGTTGATCGTTGCCATCGTTGCTCCCCGAGTTCCCTGTCCCGCACATGTGTACGGTGTTCACATTATCCAGTGATGTGAACGCTGTCAACATCGTGTGAGAGACTTCCGGCATGGCAGCCAAGCCGTACCACCACGGCGATCTCGAACGGGCACTCCTCGACGCAGCGATCGATGTCGTCCGCTCCGACGGCATCGCTGCGCTGTCACTGCGCGACCTCACGAAGGCTGTCGGCGTCACGCCCTCGGCGGCCTACCGCCACTTCCCCAGCCGTGACCATGTGATCGCTGCGGTCGCCATGCTGTCGCGAGAGGATCTCGCCCGCCACATGCTTGCGGCTCGCGACGTCGTGCCCGCCAGAGGTTCGGCGCAGCGTCGGTCGGTCGCGAGGTTCGAGGCGATCGGCCACGCCTACGTCGAGTTCGCGATCGCGCACCCCACCGTGTTCGAAGCGGCGTTCACCGCCTGCCCCGTACAACTCGAACGCACGGAAGACCCCCGAGCGTGGGAAGTGCTCACGCTCGCCATCGATGAGATGACGTTGGCCGGGGCGATTCCGGCATCTCGCCGCAAGGACGCTCCGATTATCGCCTGGGCCGGAGTGCACGGCCTTGCCAACATCCTCACTGGTGCCGCGGTGCCGCCGGGCATGGAGGCCGACGGCCAGATCGCCGCCGTCGTAAAGGGCATCTACCGGTCCATCAGCTGAACCTCAGCGCACCCGGGCGTCAGTCCCGTTCCACCTGCTGCAGGCCGCCCTTCGGCGTCCACCATTGCACGACCAATCTGGTGCCATCGGCGTTGAGGCGGGTGAGCACCACGTTGTCCAGGTCCACGACGAACTGCTCACCTGACGGTTGCCCGTCGCCACCGATCGCGCCCGCCGATACGGCACGACCAGCCACCTTGGCCTCGCCGGGCCAGTCTGCCTCGTTGCCTTCCACCGGGTCGACGGTGGGGCCGTGCAGCGCGCAACGGGGATCGCGCTGCACATCAGCCAACTTCTGCGCACCCGGCATCGAGCCGAACTGCAATTGATCGGCCACAAACTCGCACTCGATGCCTGAGATGCGCGGTGAACCATCGGCACGCAACGTCGCCATGGTTTTGTGGCGGCGACTGTTGAACAGGTGCTCGACGGTGGACGCCATGTCGGGTTGCTGCGCTCGAAACTCACCCCATGAGGCCATGCTGGACTCAGGCGTCGCGCTCGAAACGATGCGCGTACGTCACATCGGCCACCTGGATGGCGTACTCCGCATAGAAGCGATCGATGCCGGCAGCCTGCGCCTCCCGGTGCTCGGGGTAGTCGCGCCAGGCATCGTGCGAGGCGCGATCGGCGAACGTGACCAGCGTGACGCGCTCGCCGTCGTCGGCCGTGAACGCCTTGTGCTCCACATAGCCCGGCATCGTGCGAGCCAGCCGCGACATTTCGACCGCCACATCGCGGTACTCGGGCGCGGCGTCGGCGCGAAGTCGGTTCCGGAAGACCGTGATCACCTGTGGCATCCGCCGGAGCCTAAGCGCCCCAGACACGCCACGTGGTCAGGGGGCCTCAGGTCAGGGCAGGGTGGTTTGGCCGGCCGCGGCGCGCAACTCCTGGTCGTCGGTGATGCCCTGCCGGGCCGCCTCGTACGCCGCGATGATCTGTTCGAACTCGAGTGTGTACACGAGGCAGAACTCGTTGCCGAACGGGTCCTGCATCACGGCCCAATCGATGACCGGTGGCTCGTCGGAGGTGGCCGTCGGCCGTGGGTACAGGCTCGGTGGCTTCTTCAGTGTGCCGCCGAGCGCCAGGATGTCGACGATCGCCGCATCGACGCCATGGTTCGGCGTGATGTCGATGTGCACACAGTTCGTGTCGTGATGGGTCGGCACCGTTGTCTGGATGGGCGCGTGATCGGTGTGGATGAGGATGATCTCGTGCTTTCGCGGCTCGTTCGTGCCGAGGTAGACCATCCAGTTGCGCTGCCAGTAGCGATACTCGAGCACCTCGTAGCCGGTGAGGGCCGACCAGAACCGGCACGCAACGTCGTGGTCGGTGACGTTGATCGCCACACATCGCATCGTCCCGATACTCATTACAGTGTCCCTCCAGACCTCGCCGACATCACCGGCCCAATACTCCTATTGAGAGTAGATTAACAACGTGAAGGTTTCAACAACGACGTACGGCTTACTCGGGTTGCTCGCCGTGCGCTCGTGGACCGGCTACGAGCTCACCCAGCAGATGCGCCGATCGCTCCGGTTCGTGTGGTCGTCGTCGGAGGGGCACCTCTACCGAGAGCAGAAGGGTCTGGTCGAACTCGGTTGGGCCGCCGTGGAGGACGAGCAAGCGGGCGCCCGCACGCGCAAGCGGTACACCATCACCGCAGCCGGCGAGGCAGCGCTCCGCGAATGGTTGACCACTGCCCCGCAGGAACCGCACTTCGAGATCGAAGGGTTGGTGCGGCTGTTCCACGGCAGCCATGGCAGCGTCGCCGATCTGGCTGCATCAATGGACGCCACGGCCGACGCAGCCCGGGCCATGCTCGATGAGATGCTCGGCTTCGTCGACGAGTACCTCGCCGATGGCGGACCACTGTGGATGCTCGAACACGGCATCAACGGAGCGACTGCGTCGGAGGCCGGGCCGCCGGCGGAGTTCGCAGGTCGACCGATGTTCCCCGGCCGACTCCACGTCATCGCCCTTGTCATCGAGTCGACCACCACACTCCTGGCCAGCGTGGAGAGTTTCGCCCGGTCGACAGCCAGCGAAGTGCGCGGTTGGGCCAGCACCACCGACCCGGCCGCCACCCCGGCGACCCGGGCGCGGCTCGAGGCGGTCCGAAAACGGCACCGCCGTTGATCCATTGACTACTCTTATTGCGACCAATATGCTCGCAGTTTGAGTACCGACCGGTACTCCTCGACCACAGGAGATCGCCATGGAGCAAGCATCGTTGTTCGACCGACTCGGAGGCCGCGAAGGCCTGCACGAGTTGATGGAGAAGATCGTCACCAACCACTTCGCCAACCCGACCGTCTGCACCCGCTATGAGAACGCCAAGGCGAGCCGTGCGGAGTTGGTCGAGGGAGCCTTCGAGTTCTTCTGCACCGGTCTCTCGGGCGTGCCCACCTACACCGGTCTGTCGCTCGTCGATGCCCACCGCGGCATGAACGTCAGCGACCAGGAGTTCGTCGCCGTCATCGACGACATCCTGAAGGCGATGACCGCCCAGGGTGTCGGCGAGCTCGAGCAGGCTGAGGCGCTGAAGATCCTCTGGGGCATGAAGCCCGAGATCGTCGGCATCTGACTCCCGGCGCGGTCACCGAACTGGGCCGCAGCGGCCCACTTCGGTGACCGCGTTCCCTACTCGGGTCCGGGCGGGCGGCCGGCGCGTTACCTCATTGGCGCATGCCCAGAAACCTGGTTAGCTTGCCGGCGCCTGCTGCCGCCCGAGATTGCATCGGGCCACTGGAAGGACGCCCGTATGCTCGCTCGAACCGCCGGAGTCGGTGCCCTCGCACTGTCGATGCTGCTGGTCGGGTGCAGTGGCTCGTCGACGTCACCCGTCGCCACCACTACCTCAGCCGCCGCAACGGCAGCCGCCACGACGGAACCCACCACCACCGTTGCTCTGCCGAGTAGCCCCGCACCCACCACCACCGGCAGCGCGGCCGGCTCACTCGTCACCTTCACGGCGGAGGTGTGGGCCGACAACTGGTTCTCGCTGTACGTGAACGGTGAGAAGGTCGGCGAGGACAGCGTGCCGATCACCACGGTTCGTTCGTTCAACGCCGAGACGATCACCTTCACCGCCACATACCCGCTCACTATCGCCCTCGTGTCGAAGGACTACGTGGAGAGCGACAGCGGCCTCGAGTACATCGGGACCGACCGCCAACAGATGGGCGACGGCGGATTCATCGCGCAGTTCACCGACACCACAACGGGCGATGTCATCGCCACCACGAGTTCGGCCTGGAAGGGCCTCGCGATCTTCCGCGCACCGCTGAACGCCGACTGTGCATCGTCGACGGATCCCGACACGACGTGCACGCACGAGATCCTTCCGGAACCCGACGGCTGGACCTTGCCGTCGTTCGACGACACCGCATGGGTGGCAGCGAGTGAGTACACCGCCGCGGAGGTTGGCGCCAAGGACGGCTACGACACCGTGACCTGGTCGTCCGACGCCAAGCTGATCTGGTCCGGCGACCTCAGGGTCGACAACACCATCCTTTGGCGCACCACCGTCGCGCAACCCTGACACCCACGCAGACGACTCAGAGGTCGACGCCGAGCGTCCTGCTGCTGGATTGCACTACACGGATGGGAACGCACGATTGCTGAAGAACACCTCCAGCCACGGTCGTTTGGCCTGCCGCAGCGCGTAACTCCCGGTCGCCCGTGATACCTCGACGAGCTGCGGCCAGGGCCGCGGCTCCTTGTTCGACGGTGAGGTCGAAGACGAGGCAGAACTCGTTGCCGAACGGATCCTGCATCACTGCCCAGTCGATGATCGGCTCCTCGTCACACGCGGCAGACGGCCGCGGGTACAGACTTGGCGGCTTCTTCACACTGCCACCGAGCGCAAGGATGTCGATGATCGCTGAATCGACACCTTGGTTCGGCGTGATGTCGACATGAACGCAGTTCGTCTGGTGATGCGTCGGCACCTCCGTCTCGATCGGAGCATGGTCGGTGTGGATGAGGATGATCTCGTGCTTGTAACCGGGTGGATGGCCCGGATGCCCACACGGCTCAGTGGTGCCCAGATACGCGAGCCAACCGTGTCCCCAGTAGCCGGGATCGAGCACCTCATAGCCGGTCAATGCCGACCAGAAGCGAAGACCGACCTCGTGGTCGGTCACGTTGAAGGCCACACATCGCATCGTGCCGATACTCATCGTCATTCCTTTCGGTCTCGCCGACCTCCTACGATCAGCAACTCACTTTGAGAGTAACTGAGAGCGCGAGGGGTGCACCACCGTCCACAGGCCTGCTCCACCCATGCGTCGGCTGCGGCGACGACCGCGCCCGGCGCGGGCATCTGTGTTGATCGGACCCGGCCGAACGGTCACCGGCGGAGTTCTTCCCAGATCAGCTTCTCGGCGGAATCTCTCCCGGCTTCCGGAAACCAAACCGCCCGGCACAGCGCCGCCTCGCCGTCGGGAGGGTCAGGCTTCGAGCGAGAACCTGTAGACGTTGGTCTGCTCACCGTCGTCAGAAACGCGCGTCGTCGCCGGACGCGTTGCCCGTGAGGCGTAGGACGTCGGCGACATCCTGCGGTCGACCGGTGGCCCGCTTGTTCGCTATGAGGTCCTCGCGCCCGATGAACGGCACAACGACACCGCCGAGTACGACTTCGATATGGCGTGTCCAAGCGAAGTCGAAATCCACGCCGGAGATGCGAGTGAGCAGATCGATCCGATAGGGCGGGTATCCCAACTGAACGACGCAATCGTCCGAGGTCAGGTCATCGTGTCCGATACCGATGCCTCCGAAGCCGAACTCTTCGAGCGCTGCGAGAAGGTGGTCCGCGTTGGCCGAATCCGTCCATATCCATGCGTCGAGATCGCCGGTCGCTCTCGGCAGACCATGCGCTGCGAGCGCATAGCCGCCGACGATCATGTAACGAACGTCATGCCGAGCGAGTAATGCGACAAACTCGCTGAAGTCCCGGTCGAACTCCATCGTTCCCCCCGTACATCCGGCGCCGCAACACCTCGACCGCCGCAACCCGCTCCTCGAGCGAGATTCCGGCCCAATACACGACCTCATCGACTTGATCGCGCACGGCGGATTTCCTCACGACCTTCGAGATCGAACTCGACGCAGTCGAAGGAGTCTCCACCTCACGGATTCTACCCGTCAGGCGCCGCCACCACGGTTGACTTGGCCGACAGGACCCGCACATAACGCACGCGCAGAACCCCTTGCCAAGAGCGCCCATACCGGGCACTCGGCTCTATCTCGTGAGGCGCCGGAGGTTTCGCGCCCACGGGCGCGAAACCTCCCAAATCCGGGTCATTCCTCGCCCGTGGGCGCGAATGGTCCCAGTACCAGGACGAATCGCGCCCAACGAAGCCCACGCCCTAACTGCCGTTCTGCTCGGCCTCCGTGCCGTCTCTCGACGGCGTTATGCGCCCTCTGATGGCGCCGACCGACCGAGGCCGCACGATCGCCGTCGGGAGGGTCAGGCTTCGAGCGAGAACCGATACACGTTGGTTTCGCGGGGCTCGAAGCCGATGCGTTGGTACAGGCGGTTGGCGGCTTCGCGCGACGGGCGCGAGGTGAGGTCCACCGTCTTGGCGCCCTTCTGTCGGGCGATGTCGAGCGCGAAGCGGTTGAGCTGATCACCCACGCCGTGGCCGCGCGCCGCGTCGTCGACCACCACGTCTTCGATCCATGCCCGCACGCCAGTGGGGATGCGGAACGTCACCAGGGTGAGCGTGCCCACGATGGCACCGTCGAGCCGGGCGACGAGCACGTCGCTCGCCTCCGACGCCACCATCTCGGCCACCTCGGTGGCAGTAGGCGGGGGTGAACTTTTCGACAGCTGCGGGATGAGGCGGGCAAACGCCTGCACCAGTTCGTCGTCGGCTTCGGTGGCGATCTCCAGAACAACACTCACGGCGCCCACGCTACGGCACGACCGACGCTCACGCCGCCGCATAGGGTGCGCGCATGGAACCGTCACGCGCGCTCGCCGCCGCTCTCGAACCCGTCATCGGCCAGGTGTACTTCTCGCCGGAATGTCACGCCAACTACGTCGCCCTCGGCTTCGAAGCGAGTCGTGGTCAGGCCAACGGAGTGGCGCTGCCCGACGGACCCGCGTACTTCACCAGCCGTGGTTCGCTGATGGGCCAGGTGCCGGGCGAACTGGTGGCCGCGGCGTTCGCGGTGTTCAACCCACAGGCCGTTGTGCCGGCCGTGTCGTACGGCTGGACGCTCACCGATGCTGCAACAATCTGTGCCGCACGCGACGCCGGTGCTATCGCCCAACTCGTGCGCATCCTCGGCGAAGCCCCCGAGGGTGTGGGGCGTGCCCGCGATCTGCTGGCTCGTCTTTGCGAGCCGCTTCGCCCCGAAGGTCGCCCGTTGTACGCCGGTGTGCTGTCGCAGCCGATGCCCGACACCGATCTCGGTGCCGTGTGGCGCATGGGCGACATGCTCCGCGAGTTCCGTGGCGACTGCCACACCGCCGCCTGGATCGGCGCCGACATCGACGCCACCGAGATCGGTCTGCTCAGCGAGTTGTATTGGGGCTTGCCGATGCGCACCTACAGCCGCACCCGCGCCTGGACCGAGGCACAGTTCGACGCTGCCCACGAGCGACTGAAGTCGCGCGGTCTGGTCGACGACACCGGGTTCACGCCGCACGGTCACGGCGTGCGCGAGCAGATCGAACACAACACCGACCGGCAGATGGATCGGGCGATGGCTGCCATCGGGAGCGACATCGACGAACTCGTCGAGATCCTGCTGCCGTGGGGTGCCGCCATCCGCGATGCGAAGGGCTACCCGGCCAGCGGCCCGCACGACCTCGCCGACGCAGTCACCAAGCGCTGACAGCCAAGCGCCGATAGCCAAGCGCCGACGACTCTTCCCTCACGACCCTTCACTCACGACCCTTCGCTCATGACTATGGTGCCCTCATGATCCTCACCTCGCTCGACGGCGTCACCGCCGACGACTTCGCCGAACACACCGGATGGGCACCAAAGCCCGAAGGCCTCTGCCGCGGCGAAGTGTGTGTGCCCGCACCCGGCTCGCTGCTCGCCGACGGCACGGTGCACATCGAGACCGCCACCGCACGCCTCGGAATGCCAGTGGTGCACGACGAACAGCACGGCGCGTGGGCCGTGGGCTCGGCCACCCTCGGCGGGAAGGCACTGGCCACCGCAACAGCAGCCGACCCCGAACTGCTCACCCGCGACGGCAACCCGTTCCGCCTCAGCGCACTGCACGGCCGAAAGGTATTGCTGGTCGCCTGGTCCAGTTATTGAGGCTGCCGCACCAGTCTGCCCGGGTGGCAGGCGCTCCACGAAGAACTCGCTCCGCTCGGCTTCACGGTGGTCACCGTCGCCCTCGATGTGGTGCCTGAGCACACCTTCAAATGGATCGATGCAGCGAACCCCACGCACCCGTCGCTCATCGACACCGGCCATGTCACCGACGACCTGTTCGGCTTCGTGAACATCCCGATGGCCGTCTGGATCGACGAGACCGGCACCATCGTGCGACCCGCGGAGGCAGCCAGCATCCAGCGCAGCCCGCTGCGCGACATGGAGATTCCCGAGGGACTGCCCGAACGCATCGATCGCATGTACCGCGAGGTGAAGGCCATTCCCGATGTGGCCGACGACTACCGCGCCGCCATCGCCGACTGGGCCCAGCACGGAAGTGCGTCGAAGTTCGTGTTGTCGGCCGATGAGGTGATCGCCCGTTCGCTGCCACGCGGTGACGACGAAGCCCGCGCCGCCGCCTGCTTCGAACTCGGCAACCATCTCCGCGTCACCGTCGGCCCCGAAGCTGCAGTGGCGTGGTGGCGCGAGGCCCACCGCCTGTTCCCCTCGAACTGGACCTACAAGCGGCAGGCCTGGACACTGGTCACCACGCCGGAAGGCGCCGACGACAACGACCTCATGCAGGGCCCCAACGACGTCTACGAGGGCAACTGGCTCGACGACGTCATTGCCGGCGGCGGCGGTGCCGCTTACAACCTCCTGCCCCAGTTGTAACTACGACGCCGGGCGGTGAATTCGTGCTGGCGGGCCTGCGGCGCGGTCGCGCAGATACCCGTCGAGGAACGCTGCACCCTCCTGCATTGTGCGCTCCACGTCGGCGGCAAGGAACGTGGCGATCCGGCCGCCCACGATGGGCATCGGGCACGTCACCTCGCCGGCGATGTCCACGATGGTGCCATCCGCAACCGGGGTGAGCGACAGGTGGCCACCGGTGGTCACCGGCACGCCGCGAGCGATCACCTGCCAGATACCGGCACGACTGCCGTCGTCCTGCGGGGGATCCCATTCATCATGCTGGTCCACCAGCGTGATTGGCTCGAAGAACCGTTTCGCAAAGGTAGGAACGACAAGGCGCACACCACGCCGGGACCGCACCACGGTGATGCCGCCCCTCGCGGTGTGCTCCACGATCTTCACGTCCAGATGCCCAAGCGCCTCATACTTCGCCACGAGCACCTCGGGCGATGTCATCACCGCGAACACCGCCTCGGGCGGCGCCGCGTAGGTGTGCGTGGATGCAACCTTCATGTGCATCATCGTGCGCCGGTGCAAGGGGAAGAGTCAGGGCACATGGTCCCTGCGCGGGGGTGCCCTCTGTCGGCCCCGTCTCCGTTCATCACAGCCAATTGCGCCGGTAGTTTGTGCGTGTGATGGAACATGTGCGCTGGCTCTCTCGCCCCACGCTGCGACGCCCCACGCTGATTGCGGCGTTCACGGGTTGGAACGACGCGGGCGATGCAGCGAGCAACAGTGTGCGGCATCTTGTGGAGGCCTGGCAGGCCCAGCCACTCGCTGAGATCGACCCCGAGGAGTTCACCGACTTCGCCACGGTTCGACCCCTCGTGCGCCTGAACCCCGACCGCACGCGAGCCATCGTGTGGCCCACAGTGGGGCTCTGGAGCGCCAGCACGCCGGGTGGCGATGTCATCCTCATGCTCGGCCCCGAGCCGGCGCTGCGGTGGCGCCTCTTCACCGACCAACTCGTAGCGGTGGCTCAGGAGTACGACGTGTCGCTCGTACTCACGCTCGGCGCGCTCTTGGCCGACGTGCCGCACTCTCGACCGGTTCAGCTCATCGGCACCGCCACCGACCAGCAGATCATCGATCGGTTCGACCTGCAGCGCAGTCGCTACGAAGGCCCCACCGGCATCGTCGGTGTCGTGCACGACGCGTGCACACGCGCCGATTTGGCGTCCGCATCGCTGTGGGCTGCCGTACCTGCCTACGCGTCGCAGGTGCCATCTCCGAAGGCCGCACTCGCATTGGTGGAACGCGCCTGCGAGATGCTCGGCACGCCCGGCCCGGTGGCCCGGCTTCGCCAAGAGGCCGATGCCTACGACGACCGCGTCACCTCCTTCGTGGCCGACGACGCCGACCTCATCGGCTACGTCGCCCGGCTCGAGCACCTCAGCGATGCCGGTGAACTCGACGACGATTTCGACGATGACGAAGATGACGACGACGATGCCATCGGCGGCGAGCTGGCCGACGACGACGAGGAACTCGACAGCGACGAGTTGATGGCCGAGCTGGAGCGCTTCCTGCGCGACCAGGGCACCGACGAACACTGACCGCCGGTTCGCTGCTCAGCCAGCAGTGGGGTGATCGCCGCGCCACACCTGCGGGCGGGGCGGATCGAACGTGGAGGCCAAGATGGCGCCATCGATGGCAGCGAACGCCATCGGCCCCCACCACTCGGCACCCGCCGTCGGCGTCGGCAACGCGTCGCGAGAGAACCAGCCCACATCCGAGGTTTCGAGCGGGTGGCCCTGCAGGGTGCCACCGGTGGCACGGCAGTGGAACAGCAGCAGGTGCATAGAGAACCGCGTGAACCCCATACGTTGTCCGTCGACGACGGCGAGCAGCTGCACGGGCTCGCATTCGATGCCGGTTTCCTCCAGCACTTCCTTCACCACCACTTCGCTGGCGGAGTAGCCCACATCGGCCCAGCCGGTGGGGTACAGCCACACGCCGCTGTCGCTGCGCTGCATCAGCAGCACCTCGCCGGCGTCGTTACCCACCACGGCACCCACCGCCACCTTCGGCGTGATGTAACCGGGCACGCCCTCGCCCACGCTGTCCATCCATTCCTGGATGAAGTGGTCGGTCTCGCGGCGCACCTCCAACGCATCGTCGGCAGCGGCCTTGATGTCGGCCGCCACATGCAGGATCTCCTCGAAGCGCTCACGCTCGTAGAGGCTCTGCGTGAAGCCCAGACCGGTGCGCGCAATGGCGGCCAGGGTCTCGCTCCAGCGCACCAGATCGCGGGTGAAGTCGGCGGGGTCGGCATCGCTCACGGCGCACACGATAACTTGCGCTGACATCCCGAGCGGTAGGTGGTTGATCGGTTACCTTACGTGATGACAGTGCTGCGCCGTCCCTGCGCAACCGTCAGGGCTGGCGAGCTGGGGATCTCTCCCGTCGATCCCTAGCTGGCCGCCTCTTCTACACTCCACACCGTGCACGGTCGACGCTGCTTCCTCGTCGTGGTGTTCGGGGCCTCAGCGCTGATGGTCGCGTGCAGCAAGGGGTCCGAGGGGACAACCACCACCACCGCGCCTGCGGCGACCACCACCACGGCCGCCGCTGCGGACGACGGCATCCTCGAGATCGGCGCAGTACTGCCTGGCGGAGGTGCGGCCGCCGACATGGGCGTGTCGATGCGAGCAGCGCTCACGATGGCGGCCGACGAAGTGAACAAGGCCGGCGGAGTGAACGGCCGACCGATCTCCGTCGTGATGCGCGACGAGGGCGACAGCGCCGCCACGGCGCTGGCCGCCGTGCAAGAACTCGTGCAGGGACGCGCCGATGTCATCATCGGCCCCACCTCGTCACTGAACCTGCTCGCCACGTTGTCTGCCACCGTCACCAAGAACGTGCTGACATGCTCGCCCACCTCATCGGCGCTGTCGCTCGACAACTATCCCTCGAACGGATTGCTGCTGCGCACCGTTCCCAGCGACTCGCTACAGGCGCAGGCCATCGCTCGCACCGTCGACCAGACCGGCCGACAGTCCGCGGTGGTCGCCTATCTCGATGACGCCTACGGCCGACCTTTGGCCGATGAGGTGTCGGCAGCGCTCGGCCAGCAGAACACCGCGGTGGAGGGCACGTTCCCATTCGACCCCGGAACCACACCCGATACCACCGCCATCGACAGCATCGCAGCGCTGGCCCCCGACGTGGTGGTCGTGGTGGCCGACGCTGTGAGCGGGCCTGGCATCGTCGCCGCCATCGGTGCTGCCCTCCCGAACCGCCTGCCCACCTTTGTGGTCAACGATGCGATGCGCCGCCCCGACGCATCCATCGCGCCGTACTCGAAGGCCGTCGCGGCGCAGATCGTGGGTGTGTCGCCACTCGCGTACCCCGACGACGCAGCGTTCAGCCAACGCCTGAAGGCCGTAGACCCTGCGGCTGGCGGCCTCTACGCAGTGAACGCGTACGACTGCCTCACCCTGGTGGCTATCGCCTCCGACCTCATCCGGTCGGACAATGCACGGCAGATCGCTGCCGCCGTGCAACAGGTGAGCACCGGCGGCAGCAGCTGTGCCAACTTCGCCGACTGCATGCGCGTGGCCGACGAGGGTCGCAACCTGGATTACGACGGACCCAACGGAGTGCTGGCGTTGGACGCAATCGGCCGCACCACGATTGCCAAGTTCGAGCAGTTTCGCATCGACCCCGACACCGGACGCGACGTGCGGCGAAACGTGATCACCGTCGGTTACACCTGACGCTGCGAGCAACGAGGGCTTCAGCGTCAGATCGACGTGACCAATTCCTCAACCGGCACCACGAAGCCGGTGTAGAACGCGCCGAACTCGCCGTACAACGCGGATGCCTCATCGAAGCGCATCGTGTACACGACCTCCTTCAACACGTCGGGAGTGACGGCGAACAGAGTGACACCCCATTCGAAGTCGTCGACGCCAGCCGAGCCCGTGACGTACTGCACCACGCGGCCAGCGAACTTTCGACCGCTGGTGCCGTGCTCCATCATCAGGCTCTTGCGCTCTTCGAACGGCAGCGTGAACCAGTTTGCGTGCCCTTCGCGCTTCTTCGACATCGGGTAGAAGCACCACGCCGGCATGTGCACCTTCGGGGGCAGATCGGGATAGAGCCGACCGTTGAGATGCTCCTGGGGCATACCGGCGGTGTACTCGCTGGTCTCGGTGAGGCTGACGTAGCTGTCCACCACGTCGAGACCTCCGTGCTGCAGACCGGTCTGCAGCGCACGCAGTTCGCGCCAGTCCTCGTGCATGGCCATCACAGCCGCATCGCACTTGTGGCCGAGCGTGGCCACCGTGACCACCTGCACGCCTGCGGCTTCAGCGGCCTTCACCGCCGCCACCACGGCCTCACCGTCGAAGAACGGGGTCGGCTTGCAGAACAGGTGCACCACACCACGGCCGACGGAGGGGCTGATCGGATCGCTCATGCCCCACAGGTTACGCCGCGGGATCGGTCAGGTGGCCAGCCGCTCGGGTGAGTAAATGTTCAGCCGGTCGTGACGGGCGAACCCGGCCAGCACCAGACCGGCGCGACGGGCAGTGTGCACGGCCAAGGCCGTAGGAGCGCTCACGGCGACGAGTGTGGAAAACCCCGCCGCCCACGCCTTCTGCACCAACTCGAAGCTGGCACGACCGCTCACGAACAAGCCGAGACCGGTGGCCGGCAGCGTGCCGTCGAGCAGCAGTCGGCCCACCACTTTGTCGACGGCGTTGTGCCGGCCCACGTCTTCGCGGGTGAGCAGGATCTCGCCGGTTGCCGTGAACGCTGCTGCGGCATGCACGGCACCCGTGCTGTCGAACAACCCCTGACCATTGCGCACGATGTCGGGCACGGCTTGCAGCACGTCGAGCGAGATAGGCGCCGTGGCGGGCAAGGGCTGCAACCACTCGCACAGTTCGTCGATGGCATCGTTGCCGCACAGGCCGCAGCTCGAGGTGGTGTTGCCCAGGCGTACGCGCGGGGCAGGGGCGCGGCCGCCGGTTTCCACCGTGACGACGTTGAACTCGCTGCCCACCGCGGATCCGTTGGCGCAGTATCGAACGCCCAACACCGGTGCGCCAGCCAGCAGGCCGTCGGTGAAACAGAAGCCCACCGCCAACTCGTAGTCGTTTCCCGGCGTGCGCATGGTGGTGCTCACCGTGGTGCCATCGAGCTGCACCGTCATGGGCTCTTCCACGATCAGGTCGTCGGGCTGGCGCGCCGCCACGCCGTCGTGCACCTTGGTGACGAGCAACGTCTCGCTGCGGCTACGCGGGGCCATACGACGAGACGGTATCCGTGAAAGCAGACATTGCGCGATTTGGAACTGTGTGGGTACTACGGTTTTCGTTCATGAGCGACACCAACACCAACAGTAAGCGAATCATGCTCGCCGAGCTCCTGGGCACGTGTGTGCTCATGCTCGGCGGCCCCGGCACGGCCATCCTCGGTGGCGGCGGCGACGGCATCGGCCTGCTCGCCATCGCACTGGGCTTCGGCTTCTCACTGGCCATCATGGCCTACGTCATCGGGCCCATCAGCGGCTGCCACATCAACCCGGCAGTCACCCTCGGCCTCCTCATCGCCAAGAAGATCGACAAGGCCCACGCCACGGCGGCGGTCATCGGTCAGGTCATCGGCGGCATCATCGGTGGCGGCATCATCGCCATCATCGTGAGCAGCGGTGGCGGCTGGAGCACCCGTGGCGGCTTCGCCTCGAACCTGTACGACAAGGCCGACGGCTTCCTCGGCCTCGGCGCTGCCATCGTCGCGGAGATCGTGCTCACCGCACTGCTGATCGTCGTGGTGCTCGCCACCACCACGAAGGGCTTCGCCCCCGGCTTCGGCGGTCTCATCGCCGGCCTCACCCTCACCGTCATCCACCTCATCTCGATCCCCGTCGACAACACCTCGGTGAACCCGGCCCGTTCGCTCGGCGCCGTGGTCTTCTCGCAGGGTTCGCACGGCTGGACCCAGCTGTGGGCCTTCATCGTGTTTCCGCTGGTCGGTGGTGCCCTCGGCGCCATCATCCACAAGGTCATCCAGGGCAACGACGCCTGAGTCCCTTCAAGTACGAAGGCCGGCCACCCAGGGGTGGCCGGCCTTCGTCGTTTTTCGGAACGTCGTTCTCGCGGGCGCTGCGGCACCCCGCTCAGACGGGCAGCAGTGCCAACAACTCCGCGCGGTGCTTCGGACCCAGCGGTTCTTCGGGCGGGCGGCTGTCGCGCTCTTGCCATGCGGCGAACACGCGGGCCTGCACGTCGGGGTCCTTCACCAGCGAGTCGGGTGAAACCAACAGATTGAGGCCACGGAAGAACGCGCGCAGCACCACTGCATCGGTGCGCATGGCAGGCATCAAGCCGTCGCGGAACACCGACCGCATGAACGTGCGCGGATCGCTGGTGTCGCCATCGGGGTCTTCGCCCGCAAGCAGCGCTGCAGAAACGCGCCGCGCCTCGGCATCTTGCTCCACGCCCGAGCGGTACCACGGCACCACTTCGGCGCGCAGATCGGTGTCGTAGTTCGTCATCATCGCCACCACATCGCCCGGGTTCGCCGCGACCGCCTTCGCCATAAGGTGCGCGCCCCAGAACGCCACCGAGCAGCCGCGGCCATACAACGGGTTCGTGCACAGCACGGCATCGCCCACGGGAAGGAATCCGGTGGCCACTGGCGTGCCGCCGGGCATGTACTCGCGGAAGCGGTTCAACAGTCCGGCCATCACGTGCACATCGGGCGTGATGGGCTCGGCGCGACCATCCAGCCACGGTGCGGTGGCCGCCAGCTGACGGGCACATTCATCGAACACCACCGGGTCGGCCAGCATCTTGCGCAGTTCATCGTCGGCCGTGGGCGTGGCCAGCGTGACGCTGAAGCTGTCGTTGTCGCCCACGAACACGCCGTACTTCAGGTAGCCCAGGTCGCCACCGATGGGACCGCTGCGCGGCGGCACCTGCTGCCCTTCGCGCAGTCGGTAGAAACGGCTGAAGTACACGATGCCCGTGTCGTCCACTTCCTCGGTCACCGGTGCCGTGCCGGCAGCCTCCAGCCATTCGCTCAACGCGCTGCGGCGGCCTGCTGCAACCACCACCAGATCGGCCTCGATGGTGTTGCCGTCGGCCAGGCGAACACCAGCCAGGTGCGGCACACCCGGCAGCAACTGATGGTCGGCGGTGAGCACGCCATCGACGCCCTCTCCAACGCGGAACGTGACGCGACCTTCAGCCAGCGCGCAGCGGCGCAACACCCATTCGAACGTGGTGCGCCGACACGCCAGCATCACCAATTCGTCGTCGTCGGGCTGCCGTTCGAAGTTGGTGATGGTGGGCGGCAGGTCGTCGCCGAAACGCATCTCGGTGGCGCCTTCGGCCAACAGCGCGGCGTACACATCGGGGTGCTCGTTGCGCAGCAGGCCCACCAGGCGAGCCAGAAAGGCGTGGCTGTGGCGCACTTGCGGAGCCCCGCGTCGATCCCACTCGAACGCTTCATCGGCCGAGGTGGGCATCGGGGTGTCGTCGCGTTCCACCACCGTCACGTCGTGCCCTTGGCGCGCCAGCACCAACGCCGACCCCAGCCCGGCAACGCCTCCACCGACCACCACTACGTTCATGGCATCTCACGCTAGGGCGGTACACCGCCGAGTGCTGCGTCGGAGGGGGTTTCAGAGGGCCATCGAGTAGCCGACGCCGCGCACGGTGCGGACCCAGCTCTTCTGATCTGCCACGTCGACCTTCTTGCGCAGGTTCGCCATGTGCACATCGACCACATGGTCGTCGCCGAACCAGTTCGGGCCCCACACCTTGTCGAGCAATTGCTGACGGGTGAAGACCAGCTTCGGGTTGGCCGACATGGTCTCGAGCAGATCGAACTCGATGCGGGTGAGATCCACCTTCACGCCCTGCACGGTGACCTCACGTGAGTGCGGGTCGAGCACGAGGTCGCCGAACACGCGCGGCAGGCCCTCGGCGCTGTCGGTGCGCGGACGGCGCAGTAGCGCTTCGACGCGAGCCACCAGTTCGCGACCGCTGAACGGCTTCACGAGGAAGTCGTCGGCGCCGAGCCGGAAACCCTTCAGCTTGTCGACCTCGCCGGAGCGACCCGACACCACGATGACGTAGGCATTGGAGTGCTCGCGGATGGAACGACACAGGTCGAGGCCGTCACCATCGGGCAGGCCGAGGTCGAGCACCACGAGGTCGGGCATGGCGCTCGACATTGAGGCGAGAGCGTCGGCCAGCGTGCTCACGGTGCGAACGCGGTAACCCGCGTCGGTGAGCACGTTGGTGGCAAGTTGCGCGAACTCGGGAGCGTCCTCGACCAAGAGCACATCGGTGTCCGTCACAGTAGGGATTCTGCCACAATCGGTGGCGATCTCCACCTCATCACCCGAGTTGGGCCGAATGACCCAGTTCCGAGGAAGTCGGTCGGTTGTAGCTCCGCACGTCAGGCCGCGATCAAGAAGTCCAGTTCCTCAGGTTGCGGCTCGTGGGCCAACGCCAGTTCGGATCTCACGAAACCATCATGAGCAGCAGTGCTGGCCAGGGTCTCGAGGGTCCACCAGGCACCCACGCTGCCCTCGGCGGTGAGCGGATGCCAGAGCACTCCGGCATCGCTGAGGCCGGCGCCCACGAGGCGATCGACGGCCCAGACGAAGAACACCGCACGGGTGTCGTGATACCGACCTCGATGGAAGGCCGGACGCTCGGTACGCACCTGCTCGAGGGTGGCCGCTGCGCCGTCGGCGCGGACCGAACGAAGAATGCTGCAGAGGAACTCGCTGTGTGTCATGCCTCTAGTGTTCCGGCGCAAGGGCTGCGAAAGCGCCGGACTTCATGCCAGAATGACCATTATGACTGTGGATTCCTCAGTACTTGATCATGTCGACCGCGATATTCTCGCTATTCTGCGCGATGACGCTCGCATTCCGTACCAGGCGCTCGGCCAGCGGGTGCACCTGTCAGCCAACGCTGCCGCCGACCGAGTGCGCCGCCTCATCCGCCTCGGCGTGATCCGCCGCTTCACCATCGAGATCGACCAATCGCAACTGGGCCGCGACCTCGAAGCCGTCATCGACGTGCGCGTCGCCGACCTGGAGGTGTTCAAAGAGGGTGCACTCACCTGTCCGGAGGTGAACTCGCTCACCCACGTCACGGGTCGGACCGACTATCAGCTCAACGTCAGTTGCGCTGGCACCAGCGGCTTGAACGCGCTGCTCACGCGGTTCACAAAGGAGTTCACCGCAGCCGAGACCCTCACCACGGTGGTGCTCGAACGGGTGCGCTGACGCCCCGCGCGTGTTGCCGGTTAGCAGTCCAGGGTTTAGAGTGCTAGCACTCTCGCCGCCGGAGTGACAGCCGGTGGCGTGCCCCTGACAACTACCTCATCGTGGAGGAATCTAATGCCGAAGCAGATCGCTTTCGACGAAGCCGCTCGCCGGTCGCTCGAGGCGGGCATGAACAAGCTCGCCGACGCCGTGCGCGTCACCCTCGGGCCGAAGGGCCGCAACGTGGTGCTCTCGAAGCAGTGGGGTGCACCCACCATCACCAACGACGGCGTGTCCATCGCCAAGGAGATCGAGCTCGAGGATCCCTACGAGCGCATTGGCGCCGAGCTGGTGAAGGAAGTCGCCAAGAAGACCGACGACGTCGCCGGTGACGGCACCACCACCGCCACGGTGCTCGCCTGGAGCATGGTGCGCGAAGGTCTGCGCAACGTGGCAGCCGGGGCCAACCCGATGACCCTGAAGAAGGGCATCGAGGCCGCCGTCATCGCCGCCGTGGGCAGCATCCGCGAACTCGCCAAGGAAGTCGACAGCAAGGATCAGATCGCTCAGGTCGCCAGCATTTCCGCTGCCGACCCCGAGATCGGTCAGATGATCTCCGAGGCCATCGACAAGGTGGGCAAGGACGGCGTCATCACCGTCGAGGAGAGCAACACCTTCGGCATGGAGATGGACCTCGTCGAGGGCATGCGCTTCGACAAGGGCTACATCTCGCCGTACTTCGCCACCGACATGGACCGTATGGAAGCGTCGCTCGACGACCCGTACATCCTCTTCGCTTCCTCGAAGATCTCGAACGTGCGCGACATGCTGCCCGTCCTCGAGAAGGTCATGCAGGGCGGCCACCCGCTCGTCATCATCGCCGAAGACCTCGAGGGCGAGGCCCTGGCCACCCTCGTGGTGAACAAGATCCGCGGCACGTTCCGCTCGGCCGCCGTGAAGGCACCGGGCTTCGGCGAGCGTCGCAAGGCGATGCTGCAAGACATGGCCATCCTCACCGGTGGTCAGGTCATCAGCGAAGAAGTGGGCCTGAAGCTCGAGAACACCACGATGGACCTCCTCGGCCGTGCCAAGAAGGTCATCATCACCAAGGACGAGACCACCATCGTCGAAGGTGCTGGCGACGAGGAAGAGATCAAGGGCCGCATCAACCAGATCAAGGCCGAGATCGACAACACCGACAGCGACTACGACCGCGAGAAGCTCCAGGAGCGCCTCGCCAAGCTCAGCGGCGGCGTTGCCGTGCTGAAGGTCGGCGCCGCCACCGAGGTGGAGCTCAAGGAGAAGAAGCACCGCATCGAGGACGCTGTCTCCACCACCAAGGCTGCCATCGAAGAGGGCGTCGTGCCCGGCGGTGGCGTGGCCCTGCTGCGTGCTCAGGCCGCTGTCGAGGCGCTCGCCGCCACGCTCACGGGCGATGAGGCCACCGGCGCTCGCCTGGTCGCCAAGAGCCTCGAGGCCCCGCTGAAGCAGATCGCCGAGAACGCTGGCATGGAAGGCGGTGTGGTCGTGAGCAACGTGAAGGCGCTCAGCGGCAACGAAGGCCTCAACGCCGCCACCGGCGAGTACACCGACCTGGTGAAGCTCGGCGTCATCGACGCTGCGAAGGTCACCCGCTCGGCGCTGCAGAACGCGGCGTCGATCGCGGCCCTGTTCCTCACCACCGAAGCCGTCGTGGCCGACAAGCCCGACAACGCTCCGGCCGGCGGCGGCATGGGCGGTATGGAGGACTTCTGAGTCCCTCCCGCAGCCCGCTGCACTGAACAACCGAAGGGGCCCGGCGCAACAGCGCCGGGCCCCTTCCGCATCCCAGATCCGAGTCCCACGCCCCCATCCGAGTCGGTCGTCACCATCCGAGTCCGTCGTCACCATCCGAGTGTGGACTCGCACCCCGTATGCGAGTCCCGACTCGGATGGGGGGCTGGGACTCGGATGGGGCCCAGCGACTCGGACGGGTAAGGGTCAGCTGGCGACGGGTTGGTTGCCCAACCAGATCTGGAACCAGCGAGCCGCCGCCGTGGCTTGCGTGGTGACGTCGTCGGCCAGCGGCCGCAGACGCGCCGGATCGGCGTTGGCCGACAGGCGGTCGCAGGTGGCGGCCAGAGAGCCAGCACCCAGCAGCAGCGCACTCGACTTCAGCGTGTGCGCCACACCGTGGGCCGCAGCCACATCGTTGGCGTCCACCGCGGCCGCTAGGGCCTGACGGCGACCATGCAACTCAGTGAGGAACAACTGCACCAGCGACGTCACACGCGACGGGTCGCCGAGATCGTCCTGCAGGTTGCGCAGGGCACCCTCATCAACGGGTGCCGCTGAGGTGGGCTGCGGCGCCCGGACGGAGCGGCCGATCACCTGACCTGGGTCGAGCACGCCGTCGATGGCACCGCCGAGATCGTCGATGCGCGAGCGAAGCGCCGTGGCCAACGCATGGGTGCCATCAGGCAAACCATTGCGCTCGATACCGGTGACGAGTTCGTTCACATCGCGCAGCAGGTTGCGGATCTGATTGCGGATCTCGTCCACGTCGGGGGGCGTCGCATTTTCCACTGCGAACAGTGTGCCCGATCAGGCAGGCTCCGTCGCGTACCCGTGCGTATTTGTTCAGCCGCCAGCGACGGCGGGGATGATGCTGACGGTCTCGCCAGCCGGCACCGCAGTGGCCAGACCATCGAGGTACCGCACGTCGTCGTCGGCCACGAAGATGTTCACGAACTTGCGCATCGCGCCCGACTCGTCGAGCAGGCGATCCTTGAGACCAGGGTGCGCAGACTCGAGCGCCTCGATCACGTCGGCGAGGGTGGCACCTTCCACCTGCACCGTGGAGTTGCCGCCCGCCATGGGACGCAGCGTGGTGGGGATTCGAACGGTCACAGCCATGCGCCAAAGACTACCAACGCGGTCGGGATTTCACCTCGGAGCAGTGGCTGGCCACGGCGCAGCAGCTTCGAGTTGGGCGGCCACGCGTACCAACACGTCCTCGCGGCCATAGCCCGCAACCAACTGCACCCCCACCGGCAACCCACCGGCAGTGCGGTGCAACGGCAGGCTGATGGCTGGCTGACCAGTCACGTTGAACTGCGCAGTGAACAGCAGCAGCTCACCAACGCGTGCACCACCCTCACTGCCGCTGAGATAGCCGATGGGCGGCGGCGGCGTGGCGATGACCGGCGTGAGCAAGAGATCGAAGCCGTGGCTGCCATCGGCGGGGTGCCACCACGACAAGATCTCCCGGCACCAGGCGTGCTGCGCGTGGAGGCACTCGAGGTAATCGACCGCCGACACTTTGTTACCGATGTGGCCGTAGGCGAGGTTGTCGCTCTCCAGATCATCAGCCGTCGCTGCGCGGCCCAGCAGCGTTTCGAGTTGGCGAAGATCGAACGCCGTGGATGCCGCCAGCACTGTGACGAACCGCTGGCTGAAGCCGGGGTCGATCAACGCAGCGGGGGCCGACGCCTCCACGTGATGTCCGGCGGCCTGCAGCAACGCCACCGTGCGGTCGACAGCGGCGATGCACTCGGCGTCGACGGCGCCACCCAACTCGGCGCCGCTCAACACGCCGATGCGCAGTCGCCCGGGCGGGACGCCCACCTCGTCGCGCAGGTGTCGGCCGAATGGCGGCGCCATGTACGGGTCGCCAGGTTCGTAGCCAGCGATGGTGTCGAGCACCCCCGCGGCGTCGCGCACGCTGCGGGTGACCACGCCATCGATGGTGTAGCCGGCCCAGCCCTCTCCCGTGTCGGGGGCGAGGCTCACGCGACCACGCGTCGGCTTCAAACCCACCAGACCGCATTCCGATGCCGGAACTCGAATGGAACCACCGCCATCGTTGGCGTGTCCAACGGCCACGATGCCAGCAGCGACTGCGGCGGCCGACCCGCCCGACGAGCCACCGGTGGAATGGTCGAGGCTCCAGGGATTACGCGACGGCCCGTACGCGATGGGCTCGGTGGTGATGGTGCTGCCCCACTCGGGCGTGTTGGTGCGGCCGATCGCCACAAAGCCCGCCCGGCGGAACCGCCGGTAGAGCGCGCTGTCGTGCGGGGCCCGGTAATCGATGTTCTTCAGCGCCCGTGTGCCGCCATGTGCCGGCTCGCCCGCCATCAGGCAACCAAGGTCTTTCACCACCATCGGAACGCCGGCGAAGGGACCACCATGTGCATGGTCCACCTGAGCCGCCTCGGCCAGCGCAGCCTCGTAGCGCGGATGGATGATGGCATTGATTGCGCCGTTGCGTTCGTGCGCTGCAGCCACCGACGCAGCCACAAGTTCGCTGGCGCTCACTTCGCCGCTGCGCACCAACTCGGCCTGACCGGTGGCATCGAGTTCGAGGACGTCGTCGAGGGTTCCCATGGCCGCACTGTACGCCTGCCCCTAACCTGTGCCGGATGCGAGTGCTCGCCGCCGTCGACAAGTTCAAAGGCACCGCCACGGCGGCACAGGTGGCGGCGGCCATCGGCCACGCCTGCTGGGAACTCGGCCACGACTGCGTGGAAGTGCCTGTGGCCGATGGTGGCGAGGGCACGCTGGAGGCACTGGGTGGAGCGAACCGCATCAACACGGTCACGGGGCCGCTCGGGGCTCCAGTGGACGCCGAGTGGCGCTTTCATCGCGGCACCGCCGTCATCGAGATGGCCAGGGCATCCGGCCTCACGCTGGTGGGCGGCGCGACGAAGAACGACGCCATGGCCGCCAGCACCGTCGGCACCGGCGAGCTGATCGATCTCGCGCTCAGCATGGGTGCGAAAAAGATCGTCGTGTGCCTCGGCGGCTCGGCCACCACCGATGGTGGCCTGGGTTGCGTGCGCGCCATCACGGCACCGAATCGATTGAAGGCCGTACAACTGCTCGTGGCGTGCGACGTGCAGACGCTGTTCACCGATGCCGCGCCGGTGTTCGGCCCGCAGAAGGGTGCCACGCCGCCGCAGGTGGACATGCTGCGCGGACGGCTGGAACGCCTGGCGCAGATGTACCAGGAGCAGCACGGCGTCGACGTCCGTGCCATTCCGGGCACGGGGGCAGCCGGCGGTCTTGCAGGTGGGTTGGTGGCCCTGGGCGGACGCCTCATGCCGGGCTTCGACCTCGTGGCCGACGAGCTCGACCTGCACGATCACATCGAGGCCGCCGACTTCGTGATCACCGGCGAGGGCTATCTCGACGAACAGAGCTTCGAAGGCAAAGTGATCGGCGGGGTGGATGCGATGTGCCGCAAGGCCGGCAAGCCACTCGCCGCCGTGGTGGGCGACAGCGCACCCGACGTGATCGACCGCATCGAGCACGTGTCGCTCGCCCGCGAGTACGGGCTCGAGAAGGCGATGAACGAACCACTGTGGTGCATCGAGCAGGCAGCCACCGCGCTGCTGCGCAACCGCTGACGCACCCGTCACTTCGGTAGCTTCCACACCGATGGACACCCCCACCGCCACCACCGGCGCCACCACGCCTTCCGACCTACCCGCCGATCTGGCCATCGTGAACTGCACGGCGCTGCTCAGCACCAGCGGCGAACGCGCCGAGTTCGCACCGGGCACCACCATCACCATCCGCGACGGCCGCATCCTCGCCGTCGACACGTCGCCGGCGGGTATCCCTGCGGCAGCGGAGATCATCGATGCGGGTGGCATGGTGGCGATGCCAGGGCTCATCAACACGCACTGCCACGCAGCGATGACCTACTTCCGTGGTGCCGCCGAAGACGTGGATGTTGACGCGTGGTTCAACGACTACGTCTGGCCGATGGAGGTGAACCTCACCGAGCGCGACGTGTACCTCGGCACGATGGTGGCCGCTGCGGAGATGATCCAGGCCGGCGTCACGACGTTCGCGGATCACTACTTCTACATGGAGCAGGCGGCAGCAGCCGTGCAGGAGAGCGGCCTGCGCGCCAACCTTGGATCAGCGTTCTTCAGTTCGCAGGGCGCCGAGGGCATCGAGCAGTCCGTCGCGTTCGCCGAGGCGTGGAACGGCAAGGCCAACGGTCGCATCACCACATCGGTGGCACCCCACGCGCCCTACACCGTCAATGACGCCCACCTTGCGCTCGCCGCAGCGGAGGCGAAGCGCCTCGGCGTGAAGGTGCACATCCACACGTCGGAAGACATCGCGCAGGCACACAAGAGCATCGCCAGCCGCGGCATCACGCCAGTGGAGGTGATGGAGATCACCGGTTGCCTGGATGCGGGGGCGATCATCGCTCATGGCAACGGGATCATGGAGAGCGACCTGCCGTTGCTTGCCCGCCACGCCGATCGCGTTGGGGTGACGCACGGCCCGAAGGGCTACCTGAAGTTCGCGCTCGGCCCCATCACGCCGATCCGATCACTGATGAACGTGGGTGTGCCGGTGGGCTACTGCACCGATGGAGCCGCATCGAACAACACCATGGACATTCTGGAGAGCATGCGCATCACCGCCATCCTGCAGAAGCAGTTGAACGAGGACGCTCGCTGGTTCACCAGCACCATGGCGTTGGAGATGGCTGGGCCCAGTTCGGCTGCGGTGTTGGGCATGCAACACGAGCTTGGCGTGCTGCGCGCCGGCGCACTGGCCGACGTGATCCTGGTGGATGTCGGCGGCTTTCACTGCCAGCCCGTGCACGACCTGGCTGCGGCGCTCGTCTACTCCGTGCAGCCCACCGACGTGCGCACCACCATCGTGAACGGCAACGTGCTCATGCGCGACCGCGAGCTCCTCACCATCGACCGGCAGGCACTGCTCGACGAGTTCCGTGCACGTGCACGCGAGATCACCGACCGCTCACACGGCAGGTCGATCCAGGATTACCAGGCCCACTGAGGGCGCCGGCTCAGCCCGTGGTGGTGGCAACCGAAGTGATCTGCGTGACCGGCGTGGTGGGCGCCACCGATGGCGCGGTGGGCTTCGCGAGCTGATCCAGCGTCTTGCCCGCCAGGTCGTTGCCGAGCAGCAGGATCACTCCGCTGCCAGCGGCGAATGCCCCGTCCTTCACCGGCGGCGGCGCGGGAGCGGCTTCCACAGCGATGCCACCCATCGTTGCGGCGAGCACACCGGCAACGGCCTCACCATTCGGGTCGCTGGAATCGAAGATGACCTTGCTGACATCCAGCTTGGGGTTCGACGTTGCGTTGGTGGCTTCGGCGGTGGAGTACCCGGCCGCCGCGAGTTGCTTGGTCATCTGGCCGGCTACACCGCTGGCGTTGCTGGCGTTGGCAACCTGCACCTTGGTGGCCGCCTTGTCCACCTGCGGCAGCGTGGTGGCCGGGAACGTGATGGTGGCGGCGCTATCCACCGGCTGAGTGGTGGGAGGAACCGTGCTGCCCGGTGTCGTGCCGGCATCAGCGCTGTCGTTCACCTTGCGCAGGATGAGGAAACCGAGGATGACGGCAATGGCCGTCACCACGATGGCGACGGTGGAACCCATGGGTGCCCCGCCCGAGGTGGAACGAGAAGTGCGTCCCGCGGAATCGTTGCTCATGGTGCGTCCCCTTGGTGCTTCAGCAGTGTCAGGCCTGTTCGCCTGCAGCCGAGCCATCGATCAGCGCACGGCGGCGGCGCTCGCGATGACGGCGCAGGCGGCGAACCACCAGCGCGTCGGCGACCAACGCTGCCGGATGATCGATCACCCGGTTGAGTTCGAGATTGTACTCCTCCACTGAACACGAGAACCGCGCGCGGATGGCGTCGTGGCGGTCCTCGTCGAGCGTGAACCAACTGCTTTCGAACTCGATGATGGCGAGTTCGCGCTCGGTGAGCGTGTCGGTGATCTCGGGTTCCGTGGTCATGGTGACGCCAGTCTGCCCTGCCGGAGGCACCTCACACCAGCACTACGAACTGGTGTTCGTAGACGGCCATCGTCGCGACGCTCGCTAGCGTGCCGAATATGTCGATGAACACGCGTCCGTTCCTCATCGGTGTGGCCGGCGGCACCTGCTCGGGCAAGACCACACTGTCGGAGAAGTTGGCAGTGCTGGCCGGCGACGAACACCTCGCGCTGATCAAGCTCGACAGCTACTACGTGGCTTCACACGACACGCCGTTGGTGGATCGGGCGAAGATGAACTACGACCACCCAGACGCGTTCGACTGGCAACTGTTGAACGATCACCTTGCGGCGTTGTCGGCGGGAGCCACCGTTCCGGTACCCGTGTACGACTTCACCATTCACGATCGCAGCAACGACGTGCGCATGGTGAGGCCGGCTTCCATCGTCGTCGTGGAGGGCATCCTCGTGTTGTGGGAAGCACAACTGCGCGATCGCTTCGACCTGAAGGTGTATGTGGATACCGACGACGACCTTCGTCTCATCCGTCGACTCCGCCGCGACGTCGCCGAGCGCGGCCGCACCATCGACAACATCATCGAGCAATACCTCGACACGGTTCGCCCTTCGCACGAGCAGTTCATCGAACCGAGCAAGCGCCATGCCGACGTGATCTTCCCCGAGGGCGGCATGAACGAAGCCGCCGTCGAGATGCTGCTGGCTCGAGTGCGCGAGTTCGCTGAACACTCCTGAGCACCGCTACCCCGTCCGGTTCCGCTGCCTTCCGCTGCCAACTGCTGCCAGCAGCTGCCAACTGCTGCCAACTGCTGCCAGCAGACGACCATCGCTGCCGAACACGGCGTTCTTGTCGTGGCTGTACCACCATCGATGGTGACAGAGCCGCGACACGTACCATCGGCACATGTCGCCGTCGAACATCCCCACCACCATGCGCGCCGCCATCGCTCACCGAGTGGGCGAACCACTCTCGATCGAACAGGTGCCCGTGCCCACACCTGCACCGGGTGAGATTCTCATCGAGGTGCTCGCCTGCGGCATCTGCCACAGCGACCTCCATGCCGTGGATGGCGACTGGGGCACACCGCCGCTGATGCCGCTCATTCCCGGCCACGAAGTTGCCGGCCGCGTGGCCGCGTGCGGCGATGGTGTCACCCACCTGCAGCCGGGTCAGCTCGTGGGCGTGGCGTGGATGTTCTGGTCGTGCGGCACCTGCGAGTGGTGCCTGGCGGGGATGGAGACCATCTGTCCGTCCACGGAGTCCACCGGTTTCTCGAAGGCTGGCGGCTACGCCGAGTATCTCGTGGCCCCTGCAGCGTTCGTGGCAACGCTGCCAGAGTCGGTCGACCCCGTTGCCATCGCCCCCATCCTGTGCGCTGGCGTCACCACCTATCGCGGGCTGAAGCGCACCGGGCTGAGGCCTGGCCAATGGTTGGCGGTGTTGGGCGTGGGCGGTCTCGGCCACCTCGCCGTGCAGTACGCGGTGGCGATGGGCCTCCGCGTGGTCGCCCTCGACGTGGACCCCGACAAACTGGCCCTCGCCACATCGTTGGGCGCATCGGCCGTGGTGAACAGCCGCGAGACCGACCCGGTGGCGGCGGTGCGCGAGTTGCTCGGCGGCACGCACGGCTCGATCGTCACGGCCGCGGCGCCGATCGCGTTCGAGCAAGCGGTCGGGCTACTGCGGCCCGGCGGCACCGCCGTCTACATCGGCCTGCCAGGTAACGATCGCGACACCATCAGCGCGTCCATCTCGCGGCTCGTGAACGACGAGATCACCGTGCGCGGCTCCAACGTGGGTACGCGACTCGATCTGCAGGAAGCGGTCGACTTCGCACTGCGCGGCCAGGTGGCGGCCACCGTTCGACAGGTGACGCTCGACGACGTGAACGATGTGTTCGCCGACATGCGCGCCGGTCGCATCGTTGGCCGAGCGGTGCTCACCCCGCGCTGACGCCGCTCACCTGAATGCCCAACCGGCGCTATCGCAATGGCTGGTGTGCCGACTGCAGACCGAACTCGGTGATGTCGATGGCCTGTTCCAGCTGACGTGCAAGGTGCGGGTTCTCGTCGAGGAAGGCGAGCACTGCGGCGGACCTCAGCGACAGCACCGATGTCTCCACGTCGGCCACGAGCGACACCCTCGATGGGCCACTGCTCAGCAGGGCACGCGCCACGAACGTGCTGCCTTTCTCCACCTCTTGTACCGGTCGACCCGCAGCGCCCGCGCCCAACACGACCCGCAGCGCACCATCGGCAACGAGGAACAGCCGGTCGAATGCGTCACCCGCTGCGAGCAGCACCTCGCCCTCGTCGTAGACCTCGTGGCGAGCTGCGTCGAGCAGCGTGTCGAAGCCGGCTGCTGTGCCGGGGAACAGTTCGGTGGCGCCGAGCACCCTTGCCAGTTCCTCGCGCGTCGGCTGCGGTGGCGCTGTATGCGAGCTGTAGACGTTCGCCCCGCCGGCCAACACCAAGCCCTCGCGCTGGCACAAGTACCAGAGCTTGCGAATGACCTCGGTCACCGCCTCCTCGCCCTGTGCCCTGCTCGTCGAATGCACGCACACGTCGAACAACACACCCACATCGTCGGTGGCGATGATGTCGATGTCGTAGGGAGGATCGGGCAACACCGCATCGACGGATTCGATCACTCGCTCGAGAGCACGCATGGCCCGCGCCGGCGGCGTGCCGAACGCAAAGCGAATCTCCATGTTCGAACCGAAGCTGCGCGACGAAGTGGTGAGCACGGCGAACGGTTCGCTTGCGAGCGTGGAGTTCGGGATGACGACGAGCTTCTCGTCATCGAGCGTCTCAATGGTGACCGCACGCCAATTCATATGCACGATGCGACCTTCCAACCCACCGCTCTCGATCCAGTCGCCTTCCTTGAAGTGTCGACCCGACAGCAATGACATGCCGGCGAACAGACCCGAGACGGTGTCTTGCAGGGCGAGGCCCAACACCACGGAACCGACGCCGAGCGCCGTGAGCATTCCGCCGAGGTCGACGCCCCAGATGTTGGAGGCCACCACTGCTGACGCGACGAGCACCAGGAAGATGCGGACGAGGTCGAGCAGAATGCCGGTTCCGCGGCGCTCGCCACGCCCGTCGCGCGGCGCACGCATCGCAGCGTTCACGGCCACCAGCGCGGCATTGATGGCGGTGATCGACAGCACACTGAGCACCACCTTCACCAACGTGCCGTCGATGGGGCGATTGCCCACCTTGTGGAGCAGCACGAAGAGTGCCAGCGGCGGCAGCACGGTGCGTTGTAGCAGTCGGCACACCTTCGCTGCGTCGGCTGAGCGCTTGCCCGTCGCTCGTTCGAGCTCCACGAGGGAGACCGACGCGATGGGGAAACCCACCGCCAACCCGAGTGTCCAGGCAACGGCCGGATCCGAGAACACGCCCATCAGTCGGCGTTGCTCACTGTTGAGGCGACGCCGTGCTCGAACTCGGGACTCAGGTGGAGGCCGGGGCTGTCGCCCGTGATCGCCAGTCGTCGAGCTTCGGCGACGCAACTACCGAACAGTTCGTACACGAACCGGCGCCGTCCGACGATGCCGGCATCCACCTCGCCGCTGGCCAAGCCGATCTGCAGTTGTAGGTCGCAGTCCTTCGCGTTGTTGAAACGTTGCACGATCGCCAGTGCTTCGTTCGCGAAGGCGAGCATGCGTTGACGATGGTCGAGGCGAGGCGTGGAGAGCCCGCACGCCGCCAAGTACACATCGCCCACGGTGCGTACCTTCTCGATGCCATGCCGGTCGGTCGCATCGTCGAGGCTGTCGACGAGTTCGTTGAGCAGTTTGATGGTGGCGTCGGCATCGAGGCTCTCCATCACGCGAGGCAAGCCATCGATGGAGATGTAGCCGATGCTCACACTGGGGTAGGTGTCGGTCACCATCGGCTCGCCGCTGCGCACGCGATCCGCCACCACCTCGGGCAGCACGTTGCGCAGCAGGCCTTCGTATTCGGCCGTCTTCTCGGCGATGGTGAGGTTGCGATCGCGCACCTCGGCAAGCATCTCGTTGAAGGCTCGGCCCAACGACGCGAACTCGTCGGAGCCTTCGGCCTCGATCGCAAAGTCGGCGTCGCCCGACTTCAGCCGGGCCACGCCTTCCTGCAACCGCACAATGGGTCGCAGGAACGCCCGCGCCGCCCAGAGCGCAAACAGGGTCAGCAGCACCGACGCCGCGGCCGTGGCGAACAGAATGTTCCGGCGCATGCGGTACATGGGGTCCAGCGCTTCCGACACGTCTTTCTCCACGACCATCGCCCATCGCCGGCCGCCCACGTCCACCGACGTGTAGGCCGACATCACGTCGACGCCCCGGTAGTCGGGAAGGATCTCGGTGCCGGTGGCACCATCGAGCGCAGCGCGTACTGCTCGCGTGTTGAGCGTCTGGGCGAGGATGGAATGGCCGCTGGTGTCGATGGCGTTCACCGTCGCCTCATCCACGCCGAGGTCGCGCAGCGTCGCCAGGTAACCGGCCTTGTCCTCCAGCAGATACCGGCTGTCGGTGCGGGCCGTCATGTCGGGCCCCACCAGGTACGACTCGCCGGTAGCACCCAACCCTTCGTCGGCCCAGTTGCCGTTGGAGGTCATTGCATTGTTGAGCGCGTCGATGGACACCTGACCGGCTACCACCGCCACCACCTGATCGTCGACCATCACCGGTGCAGCCAGGAACGCCGTGGGAATGCCGCCCGATGCCGTGTAGTGCTCGAAGTCGGCGATCACCACACCGGTGTCGCTCCCGCCACCGCTGCGGGCACGTTCGTACACATCGGCCAATGCCGACTGGGCGTACGGCCCCTTCACCAGGTTCGTGCCGAAGTCGGGTTCCTTCTGCACCGAGTACAGCACCTCACCGCTGCGGGCATCGATGAGATACAGGTCGTAGAGCTGCGTGTCGTTCATCAACCGCACGAACGTGGAGTGGTACTCGCGGTGGGCGGCGTCGTACGCATCGACAGCGTCGCCCGACACCAGCGATTCACTGCGGGTCTCCAGCAGGTATCTCTCTCCCGGTGGGTTCGGGTTGTCGACGATGTAGTCGAGCTGCAGGCGAGCGCCCGCATTGGTGTGGGGCAGATAGGTATCGACCGAGCGGTCTTCCACTGTGCTGGGCAGTTCCGGCACAAACGTGTCGGTGTAGAACGACAGCAGGCGCTTCTCTTCGTCCGCGGTCAGGGGCGTGTCGAGTGCGGTGAAACCCTGCTCGAATGCGGCCGTCGCATCGACGAGATGTTGGTCGCTCGCTAGCAGCCGGAACTCGCGGAACTGCTGATCGACCCACCGCTCGAATGACGCCTTCTTGGTCTCACGGATGGAGACCAGTTGGTTCCACGTGGCTGCCTTCAGCGACCGCTCGCCCTGCACGTAGCCGATGACACCGATGGTGATCGCTCCGATAATGCCGCTGGACACGAGCAGCACCATCAGCTTCGACCGAATGGAAAGACGACTCTTCACGAAAACAGGGTATGACGTGCCACAGTCCGGTAACCGGATACACACACCTGTCCAGCCCACACGCGCCCCCGGAATGTCGAGCTGTGGCAGCATCCCGTTCATGCAGCGCCGGTATCTCGAACTCGATGTCTTCACCACCACCTCGCTCAGCGGTAACCCGTTGGCGGTGGTGCTCGACGGCACTGGGTTGTCGACCGACGACATGCAGCGCTTTGCGAACTGGACCAACTTCTCCGAGACCACGTTCCTGCTGCCAGCGGAACATCCCGACGCCGACTATCGGGTGCGTATCTTCACGCCAGGAACCGAACTGCCCTTCGCCGGCCACCCGACGCTCGGTTCCTGTCACGCATGGCGCTCGATGGGCACCGCCTCGAAGCAGCCCGGGGTGGTCATGCAGGAGTGCGGCGTGGGCCTGGTGCCGATCGCCGTCGACGCAGTCGGGCGAATCGCCTTCGCGGCACCCGCACTGTTGCGCGGCGGCCCCGTCGATGCAGCCGACCTTGCCGCGGTGGTGGCCACACTCGGCATCGAGCCGAGCCTCGTCGTGGATGCCCAATGGATCGACAACGGACCGGGTTGGCTCGGTGTGCTGCTGCCATCCGCTGCTGATGTGCTCGCCCTGCAACCCGAACCGCGTTGCGAGTTTGCGATCGGTGTCTTCGGCGCGTACGGCCCCGAGCACCATGCGGCGTACGAAGTGCGGGCGTTCTTTCCCGAGCGTGGCGTGATGATGGAAGACCCGGTGACGGGCAGCCTCAACGCGTCGGGCGCGCAATGGCTGGTGGCCACCGGGAGGTTCACCCCGCCATATGTCGCGTCGCAAGGTCTGGCCATGGGCAGAGCCGGCACGGTGACGGTGACAGCCGACGACGATGGCGCCATCTGGATCGGCGGCGATGTAACCACCGTGGTGGCGGGCACCGTCGACTTGTAGAGCACCGCCGGGATACAGAGCAGCCAGCGTCACCGTCCCACGCATCGATCGCAGTCACCGGCGTGGCGTTGGCCGAGGGCACGATCATCCCGGCCGGCGCCGTGGTGGTGGGCGTGATGCGTCCCGATTCGCTCAGTTACATGCACTCATGTATGTAACTGATACCTTCACCCGATGCGTCGAACCCAGGAGGAACGATCGTCGACCACGCAGGCGGCACTGGTCGATGCCGCGATCGAGGTGTTGATCCAACGCGGCTGGGCGGCCACCACGGCCGCCCAAGTCTGCGAACATGCAGGGGTCACCCGAGGTGCGCTCCTGCACCACTACCCGAACCTCGGCGGTCTGCTCGCGTCGGCGCTCGACCGCCTGTACGACGACATCATCGCAACCGTCGGTACACCGGCCGACACCATCCGCGGTGCACTCGACCACGCGTGGACGGCTGTGAGCGATCGTCGCTTCAAGGCCGTGATGGAGGCCTGGTGGGCTGCCGGCAACGACCCAGAGTTGGCGCGCTCCATCGGCCCGGTGGTCGCGAAGTTCGCCACGCTCGTGTCCCCCGCGAACGCCACGAATGCCCAGTTCCGCGAACCCGCGGTCGCCGTCTTCCTCCTCACCGCACGCGAAGCACTGCTCGGCCTGGCCATGGGACGAGCCACATCGGCTGGCCGGTCACTCGGCCATGAGGCCGCAGTGCTCGACGCGCTTCGATGGCAGGCCGACGCATTCGACGCCCACCGATCCGACCTCGAAGGAGTCCTCACTTGACCACCACCACGTCGTACACCGTCTGCACCATCTGCGACGCCGGCTGCCAGATGCGTGCCGTGGCCGAGGACGGCGCGGTCACCAAGATCCTCCCGCACGACTCCCCGGCCCTGGCGCGCAACATCTGTTACAAGGGCACCGCCGCGCCGCAGATCCACAACCACCCCGACCGCCTCCGGGTGCCGCTGAAGCGCGTCGGTGCACGCGGCGAGGACCGGTGGGAGGAGATCACCTACGCCCAGGCCATCGACGAGATCGCCGACCGACTGCAGGCAGTCGTCGACACCCACGGACCCGAGGCATTCGCCGTGTCGACGTCGGGCTGGAACACGCAGACCACGCACGGCTTCGACCGTCGTTTCATGAACCTGCTCGGTGCACCGAACTGGATCAGCGGTGTGTCGCTGTGCGCGGGCAACACCGCCGCAGTGAACCGGCTCACGTACGGGTGGTTCCCCTTCCCCGACCTGATGAACACGAACTGCATCGTGTTGTTCGGTCACAACCCGAGGAAGCACTCGTGGACGCCGATCTACAACATGGTCGAGGCGGCGCGGGCACGTGGTGCGAAGGTCATCGTGCTCGACCCCCGCGTGTCGGAACAGGCCGAGAAAGCCGACCTGCATCTGCAACTACGCGCCGGCACCGATGCCGCGATGTGCCTCGGCTGGCTGAAGGTCATCTTCGACGAAGGCCTGTACGACGCCACCTTCGTGCGTGACTGGTGCGTCGGCTTCGACGAACTGCGCGCGCGGGTCGACGAGTACCCGCTCGAGCGGGTGGAGCAGATCACCGGGGTCGACCGTGAACTCATTGCGGAAGCAGCCCGCGCCTACGCCACGGCCGACGGCGGGTGCATCCCGTGGACCCCGGTCACCGACCAGCAGATCTCGTCGACGTCGGCCATTCGCCTGCATTCCATCCTCCGCGCTGTGACCGGCAACCTCGATGTGGTGGGCGGTGAGATGTTGAACGGCATCCATCCCGGCTGGCGCACCGAGGCCGACCTGCAAATGCACGACGCCATCAGCCCCGAGCAGCGCGCCAAGCAGCTCGGCTACTCCACGCACCCGGTGTACACGTACCGGACGGCGGAGATGCTGCGGCCGCACCTGCAGCGGGTGTGGGGTCGTGAATGGATGGACCAGGTGATGGGTTGCCACATGGCGAACCCATCGGAGGTGTTCCGTGCGATGGCCGACGGCGACCCATACCCGATCAAGGCGTTCTTCGCGCTCGGGAACAACGCGTTGCTGTCGTACCCGAACCAGCACCAGATCCACCGCGGGTTGATGAACCAGGACCTGGTGGTGGCGCACGAGATCTTCATGACGCCCACGGCGATGCTGGCCGACTACGTGCTGCCCGGCGACGTGTTCACCGAGCGACCGCACGTGGCCGACACGTGGGGGTGGGGTAACCGGCTCACGTTGTCGGAGCAGGCAGTTCAGGCACCCGAGCAGGCTTCGTCGACGTTCCGTTTCTGGACCGACCTCGGCCGGCGGATGGGGTTCGCCGAGCACTTCCCGTGGGACGATCTCGAGGCGTTGCTCGACCACCGGCTCGAACCGTCGGGCCGCACCTATGCGTCGTTCGCGGCGTCAGTGGTGATGGAACAGGCACCGCCCGAGTACCGCAAGTACCGCAAGGTCGGGTTCGCGACGCCGTCGGGCAAGGTGGAGCTGTCGTCGTCGATCCTCGGCGACCTCGGGTTCGATCCGCTGCCCTATCACCGCGAGGCGCCGGCGCCGTCCGAGCAGTACCCGTACCGAGTGTTCACCGGTGTTCGTGAGGACCCGTTCTTCCAGACAGGGCAGCGCAACATCCCGGTGCTGCGCCGACGCTCGCCCTCTCCGAAACTGTTCCTCAATCCCGACGACGCCGCGGGCGACGGGCTGGTCGATGGGCAGTGGGCGCGGCTCGAGACCCCAACGGGTGCGGTGGTGGCGAAGGTGGCGGTGCAGTCGAACATGCTGCGCGGCCACGTGCGCGTGCCGCACGGCTGGTGGTATCCCGAGACTCGGGGCGCGCTCCCATTGGCAGGCGCGTTCGTGTCGAGCGATGCGGTGCTGTGTGCCGACGGCGACGAGTTCCTCGACGCCGAGCAGGGCATCCCGCACTTCAAGGGCTTCGCCGGTCGTGTGGTGGCCTGCGCCCCACCCGACCACATGTCGACCGAGACGCTGGAGGGCTGAGCAGCGATGACGCAGCGTTCCGAGTTCGAACATCGCAAGCGCGAGTTGCAGGCCGCGGCCTTCGCGAAGGTGGCCAACAAGGCGCTCTCGCGCAAGACCACCGGGTTGGACGCCATGGCCAAGCGAGTCATCGCGAAGCAGATGGGCACACCCACCGACGACCCGGAGTTGCAGCACCCCGATTCCTGACACGGGCGACGACCGAGCCTCCAGCGCTACGCCCGCCCCTCATCCACGCCTCACCGACGACCTCGGCAACGACGAACACAACTCCACCGAGGACGAGATCGCTCGCAAGAAGCCACGCACCCGCGCTCTCCGCCCGATCCCGTCGACCGACCCCGACTTCGCTGCCCTCTACGGCGTACGCAACGACACAGAGAGCAAGCACCACATCATGAAGAGCGTGCTCCCCAACAAGCGCCTCAACGTCGTCGGCCTCAACCGCGTCAGGCTGCGCATGCACGCATGGCAAATCGGCATCACCCTCGGTGCCGCACTCGCCTGGAACACCCGCACCGGCGGCGACATCAGCCACCTGTTCGCACAACCACCACCCATCGCCGACGCCGCCTGAACCCAACCTTCAGCGAAGCTCACCGCACCCTGTCGCGGGTTTGTCACCAGCCATGGTGACCACGCCGCGACAAGAACGATGAAACCGAGCGCTGAGGAGGCGATGGGGTGGCGGCATTAGCCTGTGGCCCGAGGTCGACCGACCTGCGGCACGGGTTTCGCGCCACGTTTCGGTCCATCCCCGCCGGGTTAGCTCAGCTGGTAGAGCAACGCTCTTGTAAAGCGTAGGTCAAGGGTTCGAACCCCTTACCCGGCTCCATTGTGGTCATGTCCGTGCGCTCGCGGCTGGCGCCGACAGCAACTCGCGGCGGAGTGCTGCCAGCTTGGGAGCTGGCTCGTTCGACGACCATGGCTCGGATGCCAACGCTCGCTCGTAGCTCTCCCACTCCTGTCGCACTCCGCTGAGATCGCCTCTCGACGCGTGGGCTCGCATGCGGAGAGCGATCAACTCCTCGTGCCCGGGCAGTACGCGCAACCCCTGGCCCGTGGCCCAGAAGACGCCATCGACATCTCCCAGTGCCAACGAGTGATTGGCCATCTCGATCGCAGCACCCGTCGCGAGAAGCACCAACGCACTGGTGTGGCCTTCGGCATCGGTCCACAGATACGTCGTGTCGGCGAACGGCATCCCCGACAACGCCTCCAGGCCGGGACGCAGCATTGCGACCGCCTCCCAAGGCGGCAAGGAGCGGGAAGCCTTGACCCGAGCCTGGAGCAACTCTGCGTCGGTCACCACTCGAGGGTGCAAGGGCAACGCCTCCGTCAGCGTTCGGGCGATCCACTCCTCCCCAACCGGTGGCGCAACGGTGCGGCCCATCGCGCGTCGGGCATCGCTCACCACATTGGCGAAGGTGGCGTCGCGCACCGACAGGTCCCACAACGCTGCACGCGCCGCCGACCGAGTCGGGCGTTCGCGATGCTGACTCAGCCACACCACCAACTCGAGCGACTTCGACCGCTCGAACTGAACTGCGCGGCCCGAGCGGTCGACCACCTCCAGTTGGCCAAGCACCTTCACCATCAAGTCCCAACACGGCTCGGTCGACGCGAGCGGGTCGACCGGCAACGGCAGCGCTGCAGAAGGTGCATCGGCTTCATCGACATCAACATTCGAAACACTCGGTGCCTCCAGCAAGTTGGCGATGGCATCCAATTCGTCGTCCGCTATCGACACGGGGGTGATCCGAAGCCCGAACGGTTCCAGTACGTGCGCTCCCCCCGCCGCTCGCAGCACGTAGGGCGCTTGAACCGACCCAACGGCCAGCACACCAAGCCCGCGACCGCCACCGATCGCGCCCAACGTGTCGTCGCCGACGGGCACACCGGACAGCAACAACACTGGGTCCCACGAGTCCTCCACCTTGCCGAGCGAACGCAGGGCAAATGTGTTGGTGTTGACGGTGCTCATCACCATGCCGGCCGAAGCCGCCACAGCGGTGGCCAACGCATCGGAAGGATCGTCGATGCAATCGATGCCAGCCATCGCCAGGGTCATGCCCGTCGCCAGCAACGTCGAGGTCTCCCGGAATGGTGAGACGATGAGTGACCCGGCAGCGGTCCGCAGTATCGAGGCAGCCGCCGGCGAGTCCAACCCGAGCACCCCCATCGCCTCGAGGTCCGCATACACCTCACTGCCATCTTCGGCGGCACCGAGATGCAGGAGCGCCGGGCAGGGCATGGTCGCAGTTCGTGCGGCATCGGCAAGCTCACCGAGCGTCACGCTGCCGGGCAGCAGCCATGCCCCTGTCTCCAGTTGCAGCCTCCACCGCAGGTCGCTTGGCATGGCAGTTCCGCGTAGGAACAACCGCACGTCGCCGTGGCTGCTGATGGTGGCCATCAACACTGCCGCACCCTGCGCGGCGATGTCTCGGGCGACCGCTCGCAACACCACGTCGAGTCGGACCAGTTGCTCCTCTGCGCCGATGGCGCGCACGCACAGCTCAGTTCGGATCTGCTCGAACGACGGCACCGCGGCTCTGGTGCCGAGCGACGCACCGCGCCATCCGCTGCGACGACGCGCATCGAGGATGCGTACCGCTCCACCGGCGAGCATGGCTGCTCCGGAAAGGCCGAGTATGACCATCGCGGTGTGGTCGTTGCTAGGGCCCGGGGCCGACAGCACCGCAACGGTCGGCGTCGGAACTGTCGGCGCAGCATCGCTCGGCACCGCAGCAGTGGGAGCGGCAATGCCGGGCGCCGGGGCCGCAACGGTGGACGGCACCGGCGCAACCGTTGCCGGCGGAGGCGTAGCGGTCGGCAATGTCGACGCTGGCGCGGCACTGGTCGGCGCTGAAGTCACCGGCACCGTGGCAACCGGTACCGTGGCAACCGGCGCCGTGGCAACCGGTCGAGTAGTCGCTGCGGGCGTCTCGAAACGCACCACCTCCCCGGGTAGCAGCAGCGTGGCATCGCGGTGGCCCAGCCGAGCGCTGTTGCGCTGGACGAGTCGCAGCGTCAGTGCGTGCACGTCGGCCATCGACACCGTCGCGCCGGCCTCCGAGAGGTGGTCCTGCGCGATCCGCCAGTACGAGTCGCCGGGCGCCACTACGTGCTCGTGCGGCGCCGCGCCAGCTACGCCATGCACGGCCCCTATGCCACCCATCAACGCAGTTGCCGACACCGATGAGATCGCGATGAAGCGCACCAGCCCCCGAACCCACCACGCCGGTCCGTCGGCGCGATCGACAGCGGGTAACGCCGATGGCTCGCGGCGATGTAGCCAGACGCGCCCGAACTCCGCGATGGCGGTGATGGCGAACCACGACCACAGCAGCACGAAGATGCAGGCGCCGAGACGCACCACGAAATCGGTGTCGACGCGCCGCGACGACATCGCTATCCGCCACTGGTGCCACGACGGCACCGGCAGTCCGATCGTTCGCGCCACCATCACGGGAACGCCGATCAGCACAGCCAGGAGGCCCAGCAAGGCCAACACTCGCAACACGGTTCGTTGGGCCGAACGCATGACCCTTCCTTTCACTTCGAAGAGCCGGAGGTCATCCGGAGAACACGAGCCGCGCCTCGCCGGAGGCGCGTACGGTGAGTTGGGACTGGCCACTGAGGGCAAGGAAGATGGCGGAGCGGCGCTCCACGATGGTGACCCGCACACGATCAGCGCGAACGATCACCGACACGTCGGTTGCCGGTATGCCCGACCGTGTCGTGTAGGCAAAAGCTGCGCGACGAGCTGCAACAGGGTCGAGTGGATCCACCGGGGTGGCCGTGCTCACTGCGGCTCGTGCGGCAGCTTCCGCCACGTTGGAAGCGTGACGACGCGCCGACATCGCTCTTCCGCCGTCCACCACCATGGCCGCACCGAGCAGCGTGATGAGCACGAGCATCATCAGCACCACCGCCACCTCGCCTCGATCGCTCCGCTCGCGTCTCATCGCTGATACCTGTCGACCGGCTGGGTGTCGCGCATGATGACGGTGCGGGCGCCCGACATCCACACGCCGGCGAGTTCGCGGTTGGCCAAGGTGCACGACACCGACACGGTGACCGAACCGCCTTGCCACGTGCCGAGTTCGGAGGGCACCCACCGCATGACAGTTCGAGCACCACCGCTGCAATGAGCGCGGAGCGGCGAGGCAGCGACCGACAACGAGGCCGCCGATTCGGCCTCGCCAGGGGTGGCTGCCATCGATGCGGCGCGGGCCGCCGACTGTGCCGCATTACCGACCTCCACCCCGGTGGCGTGGAGGCGACCGAGGAAACCCACGAACAGCACCGCCACCATGCAGAACACAAGCAGATACATCATCTCAACGGGTGTGGCGATGCCAGCGTCGGCATGGTCGGACGACGAATTCATGTCACCCCTCCTTCGGTGTACGGGCCGAGACCGATGTGTCGAGGCCGACCGCTGCACCGAGCACGCCCGGTGTACGACCAGCAACGGTGACCACCACCTCAGACCCCTCGACACGGCACGTGACGTTGAGGTTGCTCGCCCACTTCGAGCCATGGGCCACTACAAACTGCCGGGCCGCGGCCACGCCGTCGGGGCACGCGCGGTCATACCCGGCCGCCACGCGCGCCCCTTCAGACGCTGCTTCGTCGAACACATTTCGGGCATGCCAGAAGGCAACCGATTCGAAGACGAGCAGCATCGACAACAGCACCGCCATCGCGCCGAACAGCATCTGTACCGACACGTCGACAGCGCCACGGTCGCGGCAGGTGTGTTTCACGGGTTCGGCACCTTCGCCTTCGCCGCGTTGAACTTGGCGGTGAAGAAGGCCGTGGCCAACAACGCCACCGTCACGCCAACTGCCAACCAGATCATCTTGGTGACGGCTTCGTCCACCCCGCTCTCATCGGCGCGGTGTTCCCAAGTAGTCACGGCCTTGGTGCGCCATTCGGCGAACGTCACCTGCAACCACACTGCGAGCGGGAGCAATTGCTCGTTCATCTCGTTCTCCTTTTCTCATTTGCTGTTGATCGGAGGTGCCGCGGACGCGGCACCACTCACCCACCGAAGGCTTCGCTGATGCGCTGCGCCAACGGGTATGCGAGGAAGACAACCGTCGCCACCACGAACCCAACGGTGGGACCCGAGAGATTGGCGTTGGCCTTGTCGGCGTCGCGTTCGAGATCATCGAGCGCCTTCGCGCGCATGCCCGCTGCCAGAGCAGCCACCGTCTCGCCGATCGAGACGCCCTGGGTGCCTTGCCGTTCCACCGAGACGGCGAACTCTGCCAACTCGCGCAGCCCATGTCGGCGAGCGAATTCCTCGAGCGCATCCCACACCGCGACACCACGCTGCGGCGCGGTGAGCATCTGGTGACGCAACGACTCAAACGCATCACCGCCGCCCACATCGAGGGCGAATCGAATGGCCTCCTCCACGCTCTGGTCGGTGGTGAGGCCCACGGCAACAAGTTGCACGAAGTCGTTCGCTGCCTGACGCAGTGCTCGCTGGGCCCGTTGCACACGCTCGGCCACCGAATGGAACGACGTCCATCCAGCCATCGCCGCCACCACAACCGACGCCGCGGGCGACCACATTCCGATGGACACGGCGCCCATGCTGGCGAGCGCTGCCATGGCGAGCAGGGTGCCGAGGAAGAACGCTGCCACAGAGAGCAGCACGCGCGACACCACATCGCCCGCGCTCTTCCCAACGAGTTCGAGCCCAGAGCCAAAGTGGTCGTCAACCCATCGGCTCGGCTTGCCTGCGGTGAACCCCTCGTGCCAAGCCCTGGCATCGGACGCCGAGCGCCCATACATGCTGTCTCTAGCGATGCTGATGGAGGCCGGAGCGCGACGAAGAGCCCGGCGGAAACACCATGCGGAGGCTCCACAGAGGACGGCCACCATCGCCGCAACCGGGAGGTCGGTCATTGCGTCACCCCCGCAGTACGATCGATTCGAAATCGGCGTGGCATTTCGTAGCGGCACAGCGATCTCAGCCAGAGCACGCACCCAACCCACATTCCGATCGGTAGCAGCAAGACCAGTTGCCCGACTGGTGTGTCATACGGCTGAAGGAGATCGCCGGCTGCGAAACGCAGGTAGGCCACCAACACAGCCCCGATCACCACCAGACGCTTCATCGAGCCGTGGTACACCGCTCGGGTGCGATCGATCCGCTCTCGGGCGGTCACCTCGTCGCGTGCGGCAGCGGCAAGTGCCTGCACCGTGCCATGCAGTCGTCCGGCGCCCGCCGTTCCTCCCACCACGAGACAGATGGCCGCGATGGCCGCATCCGCAGTCGGGTGGGCGAGGTCGTCGGCCAGGTCGGCCAACGCATCCTCGGTTCGGAACCCCTGTCTGCGGCGCTGCACGAAGCGATGCATCGACGCAGCCACTGCGTCGGGGGGACGCAACGCCACTTGCTCCAGCGCGTCCTCAGCACCAATGGATGACCCCCGCAGGGTGTCGCGTAGATCCTCCAACCACTTCGCGATGCCTTCCAGCCGGCGACGTTCTTCATCGGCTCTGTCGTCGCGCAGCAGGCGACCCCAGAACACGACCAACAGCCCGGCGATGACACCAAGCACCAACCACCTCGATGCCAACAGCACCACAATCCCGGCGACGATTCCTGCAACCAGGCGTTGCCGCGGGATACCAGCCAAGGCTGATGGAGTGGATGCGCTTGCCGCCTTCGTTGGGCTTGCAGGACGCGAGGAATGTGCCACCGCAGCTGCAGCTCCGACGAGCACGAGGCACACCAGGAGGGCCACGACCTCCGGTGTCCATGGCGCGCTCACGACCGCACCGCCAGTAGCTCGGCGGCTCGTAGCGGACGATGCGTGTCGACGGCTGAATGCCACCACGAGGTGGAGAACGCTGGGTCGGCTGCGGTGAGCCGCTCGGCCATCCAACGCTGCGGCTCACTGGCAGGTCGGGCCCGACCATCCGGTGCACCCGCCTTCGGCGCAAGCACGCGATGCACCACGAAGCGCGCGCCGTCCTCCTCCACAGATGGCGCCACGATCTCGATGACCGCGCGGCCGTGGCGGTTGTCGCCGTTCACGTGCACCATCAGGTCGACGCTGCGATACACCTGCCAACGAGCGAGCCGCAGCTCCACGCCGCTGTGGTGAGCGATCAGTTCGGCCAGTCGTTCCAGACCGTCCTTGGCAGATCCGCCGTGCACGGTTGCCATCGCCCCTTGTCCAATCGACATCGCCTGCACCAGGGCAACGCCTTCCGAGCCACGAATCTCCCCCACGACGATCCAGTCGGCACGTGTGCGCAGCGCCGGCACCAACATGTCGTGGCACGAGATTCCGACACCGTCGCTGGTGCTCGGCACGCGGGCTTGATAGGCGTGCACGAACCGGTGGGTGCCCATGGATGCGAGGTTGAGTTCGAAGTCGGACTCCACCGTCACGATCACGTCGTCCTCGTCCACCTCATGCAGCAGGGAGCGCAGCAGCGTCGTCTTGCCCGAACCCATGCGTCCGCAGACCACGAGATTCATGTGCGCTCGCACGGCCGCGCGCAGCAACGCCAGCGCGGCGTCGTCGATCATCCCCCGCTCGGCAAGATCGTCGAGGTCGAGGCCGAACACTGCAGCACGGCGCACCGTGATGAGGGGTCGCTGCACCACGTCGAAACCCTCGCCGTGGAAACGCACTCCGGGTTCGAGCTCGAGATCCACAAATGGGTTCTCGCGGTTGAAGGGTCGTCGACGCGCAACGGCCGTGTCGTAGATGATCCGTTCCAAGTCTCGGTCGCGTCGCACGAGCGGGGCGAGCAACTGCTGCGACCCGTCGCTGCGTTCCACGCGCACCGGGTCGGCGCCGAACACCAGCACGTCCGTCACCTGAGGGTCGCGCAGCACGGTGAGCAAGCGCGGCAGCCCGAACATCTCGGACACCACTAGATCCACCAAGGCGCTGTGCTCTTCGGCATCGAGCGGAGTCAGCCGGGCGTTCATCCGCTGGCGTTCCAGCTCGGGCACCACGACGCGCTCCAACACGTCGCGCGTGGCGATCTCGCGCCGTTCTCGATCCGCAGACGATTCGTCCCGCTGCGGTACCGGGAAACGGTCGCCCCACTGTCGGCGCACATCGGTGACGATGAGGTCGAGTTCCTCGTCGGTCATGCCGCCACCTCCTCATGCTGCGGAATCGACGCGGCCAGGCGAGCCGCCGCGGCGAAGAGCCCACTCCGGCGATGTCGGCGATCCGACGCTCCTACGCCTCGATGCACCCCATCCACAGCGGTGGGGTCCCATGGCAGCCACGCGCCGAACTGCTCGCCCAGTTCGCGTTCCAACGCATCGCGCCCGAACGCGACACCTGCCGGCGCGTCCACGGCAGCAACGCGCACCGGCTTGGCCTCCAACCCTCTGTCCATCGGCGACACCCGGCCACTCGCGCGCAGCCACTCCACCGATGCCACCGCGGCACTCACCTCCGGTGAGACGACCAGCACGATCGCGTCTGCTATCTCCAACAGCGGCCAGGCAGGGGTGGCCGCGCGAAGACGTCCCACGTCCACCACTACCGAACCCGCAAGCTCACGCAATGCCGCCTGCCATGGCCAACGCGGCGCATGGCACGCGTAGGCGCGGAACGGGTCGGCGGGAGCAGCGACCACGCGGAGCTGACCAATGGGATGTGCGACTGCGGCAAAGGCCGAGGCGGAATCGAGTTGGTCGACGGGAAACGCGATGCGCTCGAGGCCACCGATTGCCGATGGCTCGAAGTGGATACGGCCAGCCAACACACCACCTGCTGGGTCAGCCTCCACCAGCCACGTCAGATCCCGTTCGGCGAACGAGGCCGCCAGCAACAGCGCTGTAGTGGTGGTGCCCACCCCGCGCCACGAAGTAACCGCCACGATCACGACCCGCCACCTCCAGTCGCTGCGTCGCCCACGAGCACCAGTTGCTCGGCCGCACCGAGGCGGGCCACAGCGACCGATGCCACTTTCGGCACGGCGAGGGTGAGCATCGTGGTGCCGTCCGGCGTGGCGACGGCGTCGAGCACGCGGATGGCAATCGGCTCGAACGGGTCGGCCACATCCATCGCGGCCGCAACCGCGGTGTCGCCGCGCGCGAGGTCGTCGGGAAAGCGGCCAGCCTTCAGCACCACACCGACGCGCTGTTCACCTGTGACGAGCACGGGCGTGGTGCGCCACATGCCGGACTGCATCAACACGCCGACCTTGAGGTCGATGGCCGCCACCTTGCCCACCGCGTTCTGCGCGTCGGCCGCCGTCAGTAGACCGACCACGCTGCTGTCGTGGGCGACGGCCACGAGAACCAGATCCTCAGCGGCGATCACGTCGCCCGCCGGCACGTCGACGGCGACTTGCACCACCTGCACGCGATCGGCGGCTCGAGACAGCGCCCAGGCCACCAGCACACCTGCCAGCACGATCAGCGCGCCGCCCAAGGCCAGCCACTGGGTTCGCGGTCGCATACCGATGTTCGCCTTCATGTCCACCACCCTGCTGATGACGTGGCGATCGAGATCGACCAGCCGAACCACAACGACGGCCCGAGCGCCAGGCTCGACCGGCAAGACCACGCCCCGTACGTCGACGCAGCAAGCGCCGCCACCGCCACGGCGATCGGCGCCGCGGCGAACGACAACCACCCACAGCTCGCGCCGACGATGGCGGCCATCTTCACGTCGCCCATTCCAACGCCACGGCGCAGGTGCACCGCCATCAAGGCGCCACCACCCGTCAGGGCCCCGAGGCCGACCAACAGGAGATGGTGGGCATTCAGCGCCGGCACGGCTCCCGCCACCGTCACCATCGCTGCGAGCGTGAGCAGGCGGTTGGGAATTCGACGCTCGTGGTGGTCCACCAGCGCCGCCGCCACGAGCAGCACGCCCACGACCGACACAGCGAACCGGACCGACCAGGGGGCCGGCACGGCGGTTCCCACCGCCACACTCGTCGTCGCCGCCGCCAGTGCCGCCCGACGGGTCGTTTTGGTGGCGAAGTTCCATGCGTCCCGCATGCGGATCGTCGTGGTGGGTGTGGCTGGCGCGAACCGAACCACGCTGACAGCACTCATGGCCATCACACTCCCTCTACACGCTGAACGTAGTCGCAGCTTCGCTCTCCGTGAAGGGCCGAAAGTCCCTTGTCGATGATCCATCACCGCTACTGGGCACAGCGGCCGATCTTGATCGGCAAACAAATCGACCCATTGCACGGCAAAATGGTGAGGTGCTCACGCTGAGGCGAGTTCTCGTGGTTCTGGCCCTGCTCCTCGCAGGCGATGCGCTGGCGCTGCAGTCCGTGCACGCCGACGTGCCGGAGATGGGCACGTGCCTCGCCGACGCCGAGCTCAGCGTCGGATCCACCGGGGCCAGCGTGGTGTGTCTCCAGTGGGCGCTGCTCTGGCTCGCCGACTACCACGGCCTCGTCAACGGCAACTTCGAACGCAGCACCCAGGATGCCGTCATCAGCTTCCAGGTGGCACACCCGCCCCTCACGGTGAATGGCTCGGCGAACGCCTCCACGTTGACCGCAATGGGCATCTTCTCCGGCGTCGACAACCCGCCGCCGCTGCTGTGCCTGGCCGATGCCCCCGTCACGGCTGGCGACCGAGGCCCCGCTGCGGAGTGTGTGCAACAGATGTTGAAGAGCAAGGGCCTTTTCAACGGCACCGTGGACGGCAACTTCGGTGCCGACACCAAGGCCGCCGTGCGTGGGTTCCAGCTCTCGAACCCGCCGCTAGCCACCACCGGTACTGCCGACTCCAGCACGCTGGCGGCCCTCGGTGTGTGGAGCGGCTTCAACAAGGACGCTGCTGCCCCGCTCGACGTGAACTGGTTCCCCGCCGGCATTCAGGCCGAGCCGAACTGGCGAGTGGTGCAGGGCATCCCTGTCTATGGCAACCGCCATCCCTGCACGCGCGCCGACGCCGACACCATCGCCTTCGAGTTCGCCAAGGACGGTGCCGACCCGGCCACCCAGCAGTTCTTCATCTACATCGCCTCACGTGAGGGCAACTGCAACTTCGCAGCGGTGAACATCAACCCGGCCACGATGGACGATTCGCACTGCACCTTCCAGATCAATGCCCTCGCCGGCACGTTCGAACCCAACGGAGAACTGGGCCGTCGAGGTTGGAACAAGGACAACGTGAAGGAGAGCATGCAGAAGTGCGCCGATGCGGCCAGCGACCTGTGGGTGTTCTGCGCACGCGGGCCCTGGACCCCGCCGTATTCGTGCACGCCGCCCTGGGCCGGCGACCTGGGGCCCGAGGGCGATCTCTGACGCCAGGGGAACCTGACGGGTTCTGATGCCTCGCCGGTGGGACCGGGGTAGGTGTCGCGATAGTCTTTGCGCCGCCTGGAGAGGTGCCGGAGTCTGGTCGATCGGACCGCACTGCTAATGCGGGGACCACCTTTAAAGTGGTCCGTGGGTTCAAATCCCACCCTCTCCGCCGCAATGAAGGCCCGGTGGAGTTCACTCCGCCGGGCCTTCGACATTGCCGGGAACACCCTGGTGAGCACCGTCGCGCCCGCCTCACCGTCCGTCACACAGTTGACACAGTGTTGCAATTTGATGACGAGGCAAGTAGACCTGCTGCAACATCAGCGCCGAAAAGCGGCCCATCCGACCCGATGGAGGTGACGCGTGTACGACAACGACGAAGTGGAATCGGAGTTCTGGAGCCACGTGCCCGACAGTCGGCTCGACCGTCTGCGCCGGGTCTGCGGCATTCGCCTGAACCACGAGCCCACGGAGCGACGCGTTGTTCGCCCCGTCGCCACCCGCTCGCACACCGAGCAGATCCCGGTGATCACTGCGCCTGCCGTGGAAAAGGTCCGCTCCGCCACCAGCCTGGTCGACCCACTGCTGCGCCGCACCGGCGTGCTGTGCATCGTGGTCGCACTGTTGGTGCCCATCGCGCTGTCGCTGCGTTCGGAATCCAACCAGCAGCGCACCGCCAACGCCGCTGCGCCCTCACCCACCCTGGCGGTCGGGGCTGCCGACACCGGCGTGCCGGCCGATGCGCTCGCCACACCGGTCGAGGCAGCGGATCCGTTTGCGAACATCGACGTGAACGCCCTCCCGCCCGCCGTGCCCGTGAACCCCGAGCCCACCACGAAGCGCTCGAAGGCCGCCAGTACCGCCGTCGCGGTCGCTGTCGCGGCGCCCGCCGTGGCGCCCGCAACCACCGCCAAGGTGGCGGCTGCGAAGGCTGCCACCGGCACGCATACCGCACCCAAGGCCGCATCCTGCTCCAAGCGCTACACCGTGCGCAGCGGCGATGCCTGGATTCTCATTGCCCAACGGGTCAAGGTGAGCCTGAAGGCGTTGCTCGCGGTCAATGGCGCCACCACGTCCACCGCCCTCTACCCCGGTCGCACCGTGTGCCTGCCGAAGGGGGCCGTCACGCCGCGGCCGGCAACCACTCAGGCCACGCCCACCACCAGCAAGCCCTCCACCGGGCCCACCTACACGGCGCCGACGAAGACCTACACCAAGGACCAGGTGCGGGCGATCATCCGCTCCGTCTGGCCCGACAGCCTCGAGGACGAGGCCATCCGCATCGCCACTCGCGAGAGCAACCTCATTCCCACCGCCAAGAACTTCTGCTGCATCGGCCTGTTCCAGATCTATTGGAACGTGCACCGGTCGTGGCTCTCGGCTGCCGGCATCACGAGCAGCGCCATGCTGAAGGACCCCCGCGTGAACGCCTACGCCGCCTACCTGATGTACCAGCGCAGCGGCGGTTGGAGGCCGTGGCGGTAGCCGAACGCGGACCATCGGATTCCGGTAGCCGAAGCGAGGCCGACGCCTCTAGACTCGAATCCCGCAAGCGCTCGTAGCTCAATGGATAGAGCATCTGACTACGGATCAGAAGGTTAGGGGTTCGAGTCCCTTCGAGCGCGCTGAACGGATCTGGCTGTTGAGCTGGTCTGTTACTCTGAGAGGGCCCTGCTTTCGAGCGGGGCCCTCGAGCGTTTTTCGCTCCATGTATCAGAGATGTATCAAAGGAGGTCGCCATGGCGTGGAAGCCAACTGGCCGACCGATGGTGCGCCAGCAACGCGACAAGTGGGTCGTGCGGGTCGATGGGCTCGACACCGAGACCGGCAAGCCGCGCCCACGCCAGCTGGGCACGTACAGGTCGCGACGCGCTGCCCAGGTGGCCGCCACCGAGTTCGCTGCCGCCGGCGACACCGGCAACGACCGGAACTCCGTGGGTTTCCTGGTCGATCAATGGGTGGCCTCGCGAACGGATATCGCCTCGAAGACCAAGATGCAGTACGAGTGGGCGGCCACGCACATCCGCTCGGGGCTGGGTCCCATCCGTGTCGACCGCCTCGACCGAAGCGACGTCGCGCAGTGGCTCGACGAGCTGGCCGCCGGCGGCAAGATGGGCCGGCGCAGCATCGCCATCTTCCGGATGGTGCTGCGTGCCGCACTCGCCGACGCCGTCGACACCGGCGAGCTCCGCCGCAGCCCCGCCAGCAGAGTCCCCATGCCTCGCGTCGTGGTGAAGCCCGACCTCGAGCGCGAGGTCGACGCGTGGGACGACGCCGCGCTGGTGAAGTTCTTGGCGACGATCGAGGGCCATCGTTGGGAGGGACCGTTCCGGCTCGCCGTGATGTACGGCCTCCGCCGCAGCGAACTGCTCGGGCTGGGCTGGTCGGCCGTCGATCTCAAGAAGGGCACGGTACGAATCGAGCGTGCGCTCGTCGAGGTGCACGGCCGCCCCGAATGGAGCGACGGGAAGAACGCCCGATCTCGGCGGACGATCCCGATCGATCCGACGATGGTCAAGGCGCTCACCGTCCACCGCCGATTCCAGGCCGAGGAACGCCTCGCCGCCGGAGCGGCATGGAACGACAACGGTTTGGTCGTGGCGACCAAGCACGGCAATCCCGTCTCCCCTGGCAACTTCGACCAGACACTCGAGCGGCTCGTGGCCGCAGCCGGCGTGCCCCGGCTCACCTCCCACGGTCTTCGGCACACCGCGGCCACACACATGGTGCGCCATGCCGACGACATCGGCGAGATCCGTGCCGCTGCCGATCTGCTCGGCCATAGTCCCGACATGCTGATGAAGGTCTACGCCCACGCCCTGCCTGAGTCGGTGCGGACCGTCACCGACAAGATCGGGCGTCGCGCTCAGCCCACCGCCGAGTCCAGCTGACCTCCGGATCGTTGGGGTCGGTACCGTTGCGTCGATGTGTTATTCCACATACACTTCGTGACATGGCGACATGGTCCGCACTTGCCGAACTGAACCATCCAGGCGATTCGATTCGCGAGCGTCGCACCGAGTTGGGTTGGACACAGGCCGAGCTGGCGAAGCGAACTGGCATCCCCCAGGCCGACATCTCGCGCATCGAGAACGGCCTGCTCGACGCCCGATGGTCCACCATCCAGCGGATCTCCAGCGCGCTCGCCACCACCGAACAGCCACGCCGGCGAAGCCTCGCCAACGGTGGCAAGGTCACCGAAATCCCGGCTACGCCACGCACGCGGTGGCAGCCGAAGCAGCGCACGACTGAGATCGCCCGCGAGAAGAAGTGATCCTTCGCGACGCGACGGCCGCCGACGCAGGCGCGCTGGAGTCGTTCGACCTCGGCGAGCAACCATCGGTGTGGCTCGATGAGGTCGCCGAGATCGTCGCTGGTCTGGTTCGGTGGCAACACGACGAAGACCACACCGAACTCGACCGGCGGGTGATCGTCGCCGAGGTCGACGGTGCGATCGTCGCGGTGACCGCGCACGAGCGCCTGGAGCACGACACGCTCGGCCCACTTGCCGACCACCGCTACGTGATGGTGGTCGCGGTCCGCGTCGATCATCGACGAAGCGGCATCGGCACAGTGCTGCTCGAGTCGGTGCTGGCCGAGATGCAGCGGCAAGGGGTGCTCACCGCGAGCTGGCTCGTGCACCCTGCCAACCTCGCCTCTGCCGCGTTCAGCCGCACTGGCTTCCCCGACGCCGACGAGACCTACCCTCCAGAAGACCGGCCGTACGCCAGGTTCACACTTCGGCTCTGATGCAGCGCCTGTGACTTCCGACACAGGGTTCGTGTTGTCCTGTACCACCCTGTACCGCCACGTACCTTCCTGTACCTCCAGGTACCAAAACACCATCTGAGCTGGGATTATCGGGGGTTGCACCCCGAATCACATGGGTGTATTTCTGAACATTCCATGGGTACCACCCGAGACTCCGAAGGCGACCTCGATGGCCTGCCGGCGATGCTCACGGTCGACGAGGCCGCCCGCGTCCTGCGCATCGGTCGCACGCTCGCGTATCGGCTCGCAGCCGACTTCGTCGCTGGTGATGTCCACGGGCTGCCAGTGGTGCGTCTCGGCGGTTGCCTTCGCGTTCCTCGATGGGCGCTGATCGAGTTCATCCACCACGGCCGTGTCGTCAGCGATCTCAACGCCGCAGTCTCCTCCGCAGTCGACTCCCTCATCGACGAGCCTGCCGCAGCGACGCGAGTACCGAATCATCGTCGCAATCGTCGCCCGCAGTCGCGGTCGACCGCCCAGTTGTCGCTCGCGATCGAGTCCTGAGGCGAACGCGATGACCGCTCTCGGAACCACCGCACCCATGGTTGACAGACAGGTGCCCGCGGGCGGGAGGGAGTCCTCATGCTGCGCGTGACAACGCTCTACGCGGGCTCAGCGGCCGCGACTGCGAAGTACTACACGAAGTATCTGACGCAGGCGCCGGGTGAACAGCCGGGTGTGTGGTCTGGCGCGCAGGCTGCCGGTTTCGGGTTGTCGGGGGAGGTGTCGACCGACGCGCTCGAACAGTTGCTGACGGGTTGCGATCCACTCACCGGTCTGACGCTCGGTAAACCGCTGGTCGATCGGACGACGGCGAACGGCACCGCGATCCGCGCGGTGGCGGGGTTCGATGCGACGGTGTCGGCCCCGAAGTCGTTGTCGGTGTGGTGGGCGCTGACGGGCGACCCTGGTTTGGCGGAGTGTCACGACGTTGCCGTCAATGCGGTCGTCGACTACCTGGAACGCTTCGGCTCCACGACGCGTATCCGCTCGAACGGTGGACGGTTGCATCCGGACAGCCAAGGGCTGATCGTGGCCGCGTTCCGTCAGACCACATCGAGGCTCGATGACCCGCAGTTGCACACGCATCTGGTGATCTCGTCGAAGGTGCAGACCGACGACGGCCGCTGGCTCGCCCTCGACGCACGAGTGTTGAAGCAACACCAACGCGCCTTCGGTGGTCTGTATCAGTCGGTGTTGCGTGCCGAGCTCACTCACCGGTACGGGGTCGCGTTCGCGGACATCGTCAACGGTCAGGCGGAGATCGCCGGCGTCCCCACGGAGCTGCTGGAGCAGTTCTCCAAGCGCGCCGCGCAGGTGCGGGGCGAGTTGCAGGTGAAGGTGGCCGAGTTCCGCCAACGTGAAGGCCGGCACCCGACCCGCTTCGAGCACGCCGCCCTCGAACGCGAAGCCGCAGCGGACACCCGGCTCCGCAAGGCCGCCAATTGTGTCCCGGATCTGCCGACGCGATGGCGTAGCGAGGCGGCCGGCATCGGTGTCACTGCCGAGTCGCTCCGCCAGTCGATCGCGCAGGCCGCACGGTCAGTGTCCACGCCGGTGAAGGTGAGTGTCGCCGACGTGATCGAGGACCTGTCAACGGATCGGTCGGCATGGCATCGCATGGACATCATGCGCGCGGCCACCGACCGGCTGCGCCCGCAACCCGACATGTCGGGTGAGCGGTGGGCGCGACTGCTCGACCGGGCGGTGGATCGTGTGCTGGGCGAGTGTGCGGTTCTAGACCCTGAGGGCGACGGACCGCGGCGACGGTCGGATGGTCGTTCGGTGTGGATCGAGCCCGTCGCCGCACAGGTGACCAGCCACCAGGTCCTCGCTCAGGAGGAAGCAGTCCTCGACTGGGTGGTCGAGGCGCAGCTCGACCAGCCGTCACCGTCGACGACGGTCACCCGCGGAGGGCTCGATGTGCTCCAGTTCGACGCAGCCGCAGCGGTCGCGGGTGAGGATCGGGTGGTCGTGATCGTCGGACCGGCCGGCACCGGCAAGACCACCACCCTTTCAGCTGCGGTCACCGATCTGCGCGGTCACAGCCGGCACGTGTTCGGAGTCGCACCCACGGCGAAGGCCGCCAAGGTCCTCGGGCAAGAGACCGGGATGCATACGGACACGGTCGCCAAACTGCTCCACGAATGGGCCCGACCCGACGGGCCGAGCCCGCAATGGCGGCTCCCGACGGGCACGACAGTGATCGTCGACGAAGCCGGGATGTTGTCGACACCGAACCTGCACCACCTCACCCGACTGGCGACGAGCGTGCAGTGGCGTCTGGTGTTGGTTGGTGATCACCGCCAACTGCAAGCCGTGGGTCGTGGTGGCCTGTTCGGCGAGATCTGTACGACGTCGAGGGTGATCGAGTTGGAGCGGATTCACCGGTTCACCCACGACTGGGAAGCCGCCGCGTCATTGCGCCTGCGCCACGGCGACCTCCGCACGCTCGGCACATACGAGGTCCACGGGCGGATCATCCCCGGGACCTTCGAGGAGCATCTCGACGCGATCGCGCAGGAATGGATGCAACGCCACGCCGCCGGGAAGACGGTCGCGATCACCGCGGCGACCAACGAGCACGTCGACGAGATCAACCGCACCATCCGCCAACTGAGGGCGCGCACCGGCGACACCGACACCACCACGATCGCCTGGATCGCCGACGGTCCGGTCGTGATCGGGGACATCGTCGTAACCCGCCGCAACGAGCGCCACCTGCACACCACCAGCGGTGACATCGTCCGCAACCGCGAACTGTGGACCGTCACCGCGATCAATGACGACGGTGACCTCACCGTCACCGACCTGAGTGGGTCGAGCACAGTGACGCTGCCGGCCGGCTATGCGACGAAGCATGTGCGGCTCGGGTATGCGGCCACCGAATACGGCACCCAGTCCGCGACCGAGACCGCGTCGATCACCCTGGCCGGGCCGGCGACGACTGGTCGCGGCCTGTATGTGGCGATGACCCGCGGCCGCGACGACAACCGTGTCTACGTCGTCACCGACACCCACGCGATGAGCGACGCACGTGACGTGCTCGAAGGGATCGTCGCATCGGATCGGGCCGACGTCCCTGCCGTGGTGCAACGTCGCAAGCTCGCCCAACAGGACCGCCAACCGCCACGCCCGCAGCCGCGCTGCCAGATTCCGGACTGGTTCCACGACCTACTCGTCGACGCCGTCGACACCTATCGCCAGGCTCGAGAGGCGCTCGACAACTCGATAACGAAGAGGGCCCGACTCGTCGAGGTCGTCGACGTCGCAGCACGACGGATCGCAGATGCGAACACGATGTGTGCACCCTTTGATGTTGCACTCGAAGCGTCCAGTGATGCGGTGAAGCAGGCCGAGGCGGCGCAGCGGGCCGCGCAACAACGACTCGATCAATCCGGGCTCCTCGGTCGACGCCAAGCACGCACCGGACTCGCCGCAGCAATCGAGAGCGTTGCCAGCTCCGGCGAGTTGCTCGCGGTCGCGCGCGAGCAGGCTCGCGAGCCCTACGCGCAACGGAACATCGCCCGCACACAGATCGAGACCGCCCGAGACGCATTGAGGACCCACGACATCCTCGCCAGCTGGCAGTACTTCCCCGAACACCTCTCAGTCGCCGAGGCCCGCGTCGACGCGCTCGACACCTGGCACGACTGGGCCGCTGGCAAACCGGTCACACAGGACCGTCTCGAGGAGGCTGTCACCACCCTGCACGAGGTCGCCACACACGAACCCGACAACGGCACCCGACAACTCGCCAACGTCATCCACCAATGGGCCGAACAGCACGGCGTGGAGCTCACCACGCCGCCGATCGATCAGAGCCGCTGCGTGGAGATCGAAATCGACCTCTAGCAACCGATGCACACGACGCCCTACCGATCACCATCCGGCGAGCGCATCGGACGACCTGGTCGCGAGGCTCAGGCTGGAGCCTGATTGAACGAAGTCGGGAACCAATCGATGCTGACGAGCGACTCCGTCCGTATATGCGAACACGACTGAATATGCGAACACGACTGATTGCTCCCCTGCTGGCAAGCGTTCTCCTCATCGCTGCGTGTGGAGACGACGACTCGTCGGCCGACACCGCGGCTCCCACTTCCGCTCCGGCAGTCGATACCACCGCAGCACCTGAGACGACCGCCGTATCCGAGACGTCGGTGATGTCAACCGAGATGTCCCACGGTGACAGCTCCACGCAGTACCCGCTCACCATCACGAATTGCGGTCGCGAGATCACGTTCGAGAAGGCACCCGAGCGGGTGCTCATTCTCAACGGCACTTCCGTGGCCGAGGTGGAGACGTTCATCGCTCTCGGCCTGGAGGGTCACATCCTTGCCAACAGCCAGTCGTACGGGCAGAGCGACATCGATGGAATGGTCGAGAAGATCGCCGCACTTCCCACGGGTGGGCTGACATTGAACGAGAACTTCGAGGTGCCGAAGGAGCAGACCTTGGCGCTCAATCCCGATCTGGTAATCAGCACCTGGGCCGGTGGATTCACGGAAGCGATGGGGTCGGTCACGCGTGACGAGCTCGATTCGTTGGGCATCAACAGCTACGTCACGCCGGTGAACTGCGCGTACGGTGCGGAGAATCCCAGCGCCGAGGATCAGGCCGTCTACGACAGCCAGACGTACGAGGCGTCCTTCCAACTGCTCGAGGAGATCGCCACGATCTTCGACGTACAGCACGAGGCCGAGCACTTCCTCGAACACGCCCGTGAAGACATCGCTGCGGTCACGAAGCCCACCGGCGATCCTGTGCACGTTCTCGTCGCCTACCCGGGCATGTCGATGATGAACACGAGCGGTGTCCCGATGGTGTTCGCGGGTCCCCTCAGCGACAGCATCATCGATGCCGCTGGTGGGGTGAACTCGTTCGATGGCGTGGGTTCGTTCGCCGAGTCGGCGAACATCAATGCAGAAGCGCTCGCCGCGGCCGATGTCGACGTGTTGGTCGTCGGGTTGTTCATGCCAGGTGAGAACGCCGACGACTACGCCGCTCAGATCTTCGCCCAGTACCCACAGTGGGATGCCGCCAAGAACAACCGCTACACATCGATCGCCGAGACCTTCTACCTTGGCCCGTACAACGCTGTCGGCATCCAGAAGATCGCCGATGCGATCACAGCAGTTGGCTGACGCGCCCGCGCGACGAAGTCCCTCATCCGCTCTGAGGGGCTTCGTCGCGCTTCTCGTGATACTTACCGGTGCACTGGTCGTTGCGATGTTCCTGGGCATCAGCATCGGGACCGTCACCGTGCCACTCAGCGAGGTGTGGACCGTGATCGGTTCACACCTTGGTTGGAATGACGCCGCCATCGATCCCGTCCGGAACCAGATCATCTGGGAGTTCCGAACCTCACGCGTGATGCTGGCCGCAGTCGTCGGCGCGGCGCTCGCCGTCGCCGGCGCATGCCTGCAGGTGCTCGCTCGAAACGGGCTCGCCGACCCGTACGTCCTCGGAGTGTCCTCCGGCGCAGCGCTCGGTGCAGTCCTGGCGATCTCGCTGGGCTCTGTCGCTGTCGGTGGGCTGGGTGCCAGTGGCGCCGCATTCGCGATGAGCATGCTCACCCTCGTGCTCGTCTTCGTGTTTGCTCAGCGCGGTGGCCGTATCGGGCCGACGCGGCTGGTGCTGGCCGGCGTCGCCGTGAGCTATCTCGCGAGCGCACTTACCAGCCTGGTGCAGTTGTACATCGACCCGCTCGCTCTGCGGGGCACGATGTTCTGGCTGCTCGGCTCGTTGCAGAACGCGCGTTGGGACGATCTCGGCCTGCCAGCGGCATCCATCGTCGTCTGCATGGTGTGGTTGTTGGGGCGAGCGCGTTCGATGAACGTCCTCGCGTCGGGGGACGACACGGCGAGCGCGCTTGGCGTCGACGTCAACCGCGTACGCATCGAGCTGCTGGTGATCACCTCGCTGCTGACGGCAACGGCCGTGAGCGTCGCGGGAGGAATCGGTTTCGTTGGCTTGATGGTGCCCCACGCGGCCCGCTTCGTCGTCGGACCCGATCATCGTCGGCTGTTACCGGTGTCGATGTTGGCCGGGGCCACGTTCATGGTCCTTGTGGATCTGCTCAGCCGAGTGGTCGATCGACCGAACGAGTTGCCGGTGGGCATCTTCACCGCGCTTCTCGGCGCACCGTTCTTCCTGTTGCTCATGCGCCGAAGTGCTCGGGCCAACGGATGAAGGCCAGCGTGGTCGGCGTGACGGTGATGATCGACGATCAACTGATCCTCGACGGCGTGTCGCTGGAAGTCGCCAGCGGCCACTTCCATGGTGTGATCGGACCGAACGGCTCCGGTAAGAGCACCTTGCTACGGGGGATCTACCGCTCCCTACGCCCAAAGATGGGGGCGATCACGTTGGGCGGCGACGACGTGTGGCGCGATCTCTCGGCTCGGCAGGCCGCACTGCGTCGAGCCGTCGTCGCGCAAGACTCGTCGCTGGACTTCGACTTCACAGTCGCCGACGTGGTGGCGATGGGACGGGCGCCGCACAAGTCACTCTTCGAGCGCGACACGAGCCGCGACCGCGATCTGGTGCAGTCCGCACTCGCAGACGTGGGCATGGCGTGGGCTGGTCGGCGGCTCGTTGCCACGCTGTCGGGCGGAGAGCGGCAACGGGTGTTCCTGGCCCGTGCGATCGCGCAGCAGGCGCCAGTGCTGGTGCTCGACGAGCCCACCAATCACCTCGATGTGCGGGCGCAGCTGGAGCTGCTGCAATTGGTGAAGGCGCTCGGTCTCACCACCATCGCCGCCTTGCACGATCTGGATCAGGCGGTGTCGATCTGCGATGGGCTCACCGTGATGCGAGATGGCCAGGCAGTGGCAAGTGGCCCACCGTTGCAGACTTTGACGCCCGAGTTGATAGCAGACGTATTCGGCGTACGCGCCCACTTCGGAGAGCACCCACTCACTGGTCGCCCGCACATCACTGTCGCCGCATTCGAACCCTCCGCCCGACCCAACAAGGACACATCGACATCATGAGAATCGCGATCCTGCTGTACCCCGGATTCACCGCACTCGACGCGATCGGCCCCTACCACGCGCTGGCCGGCACGCCCGGCTACGAGTTCGCCTTCGTCGCGGAGCATGCGGGTCCCGTGAGCAACGGCGGCTCGTTCACGATGGAAGCGCAGATGGGCATCGACGAAGTGGACATGGTCGATGTGCTGGTCGTACCCGGTGGCCTCGCCGCCATCGAGCTCGCGCAACAGGGTGGGCCGCTGATCGATTGGATCCGATCGGTGCACCCCAACACACAGTGGACCACGTCGGTGTGTACCGGCGCCTTGATGCTCGGCGCCGCCGGCGCGTTGAAGGATGTGCCGGCGACGACTCATTGGTACTGCATGGCCGATCTCGCTGCGTACGGCGCGATTCCGGTGAACGAGCGAGTCGTCGAGCATGGAAAGGTCATCACCGCCGCAGGTGTCTCAGCGGGCATCGACATGGGATTGCTCCTCGTGTCGCACCTCGCCGGCATCGACTACGCGCAGGCCGTTCAGCTCGACATGGAGTACGACCCGTTGCCTCCGTTCCAGAGCGGTCACCCGCGCACGGCACCGGCCCATGTGACCGCCTTCGTGAAGGGGATGTACGACCAGATGCTCGGTCGCACCTGACGCTTGGTCAGACGACGACGATCACCA
>CAIXIJ010000009.1 GCA_903919455.1 uncultured Acidimicrobiaceae bacterium
AACCGGTCGCTGGCGGGAGGCAAACCCCGGGAGAGCCAACCCGAAGGCGGCAGGCGATTCACGAGCCAACCCGACCAGCGACCTACCGGACGCTACGAGCCTCAACCCACAACGACCGACACCTCACATACAAGTCGGCGCTTCACTCGAGTTCCTCGGCCAGAGCGCCCCACCCGGCTGACCCCAACCGCCGAGTAGGCCCCCTGCGCCCGTGCTCCCCCGACCAGGTCGGGGGCTTTGCCATATCCAAAAACAGACCCCCGGGCCCGCCGAGAGCAGTCGGCCGGGCCTTTTCTGGCTCTCGGCATGTTTGACCAGGTCACCGAACCTGCCGCTACCGGCCCGTGCCCGAAAAACGTTCATACCCACCCCTCGCAGGGTGGGTATGAACTACTTTCTTTAACGGTGTCCCGGTACTTTTCGGAACGCCTGTTGGAGGGGTGTTTAGGAAAGTGATCGTCCCAGGTCGCAGCCGTGGGATTGGACGACGTGTTGACGTCTCCCACACTTTTTCACGTCGCCAGCCACACTTTTGCCAAATCAGGCGATCTACATGCGGTTATGTACTCCTGGGTCTGCCAGTGTGGCGGGGTTGCCTGCGGCGTACAGGTACGGCGTCCCAGTCTTCGACACGAGGGGGTCGACGGAGAGGAACACGCCGAGGGTGGGGTCGTAGTAGCGGTTGTTGAGGAACACCGAGCACCAGACACGAACCGGCGCCCACGTCATAGACGCAGGGCCGCGGGGCCGCGCGACCTGCGACAACGGGCCATCCGACCCAGACGCGACCGCCGCCCAACCGGGTTCGTCGAGCCAGAAACGCGCGGACGCGTGTTTCCAGCCACGCGACCGTCCACGCGACTCTCGTCGACGACGGCGGCCAGCGGGCGCACACTCGTCAGCCTTTCAAACGCGGTCAGTCCCGGTTCCGGCGACGACGTCGCAGCTCCCCAATCACCACGTAGAGAATGCCGCCGAACACCGTCACGCCCACCACCCACCATGGCACAGGGAATCCCGTCGTTCGCGCAAGCAGACCGTTCAACAGAACGTCCAGTTGTGCACAACGCCACCTCCGGCGCTGAAGATCTTGTAGCGAGGCAACGCTCCACCATCTGGCAAGTTGATACCGCTGAACTCGGGTCCATACCCCGACCAATCGCCCGAGCGGCCGGGGCTGACACTGCCACCGCTGAACTGCGCTGGACCAACTCCGACCGACACGTAGGCAACGGATTGCTCAGTCCCGCATTGCGGGTTCTCGTTACTTAGAACAACGCCCGGCGAGTCCACGGCGAACCCGACGCCTGGCCGGACGTAAGGCCCCTCGCCAGAGAACCCAGCCTCAAGGCAGACGAAGATACAGAACCCGCTCGATAGGCCAATCGTGAACGCGAACAAGTCTGCACTGAACTCGCCTGCGGCGCCGATGAGCCTCCCATCGGAATCCAAGCGGGCGCTTGGAGCAAACAACCCTCCACCCGGCCCCGCAAGCGCCCCAGATTCATCGATCGTCGCCATACCCGCAGACACAAAGCCATCCAGCATCCACATCGCGAGTCGGAAGTTGGCACTGTTCTCGCGGCCTTGCGGGTCGTCGTATCCGAACCCTTCCGTGCGGTCGAAGTTGCTTTCGCGGCACGAGGTGTAGATCGCGGTGCACTTCTGGAACCACGAGTTGATTGGGCTGGCCGACGTGTCGCCGCTGTGTCGAATCACGGCTGCTGTACCCAGCAAGTCGGCCGACTGATGCGCGGCAGCGCATGCCCCCTTGCCTGCCTTGCCCGCCGTCGCACCGCACCCGGGTTCGAGCCCGTTCGGGTCGCTCAGCGTTGTCGGGTTGCCGTTGGCGTACAGGTACGCCGTCCCGGTGGTGGCGACGAGTGGGTCGACGCTGAGGAAGATGCCGGTGGCGGGGTCGTAGTAGCGGTTGTTGAGGAACACCGAGCATCCGACACGAGTCGGCACCCATGTCGTAGTCGCCGCGGCACGCGACCTGCAGCGACGGGCCATCCGACCCGGACGCGAGCGTCGCCCAACACCGTGTCGCGAGGCCGAAACGCGCGGACGCGTGTTTCCAGCTACGCGACTGGTGACGCGATCGCGGACGCGACTGTCCACGCGACTGTCGTCGACGGCGGCCTGCGGGTGCATCGCTTGTCAGCCTTGCAGACCGTGACGTGTCAAGGGTGGCGTTGCCGGCGTTGCTGTTCGCGTTCGAGGCGTCGCCGTTCGGCCCGTGACAGGCCGCTCTGTGGGCTTGTGGCGGCCGGCGGTGGGTCGGTGGGTGTGTCGATGGTCGGGTGGCGGGCGAGGGCGTTCTCGAGCTGGGCGATGCGCTGCTGCAGACGGACCACTTGCGCCCAGAGCCGGTCGCGTTCGCCGGTGAGCTCGACGACCCGCTCAGCCAACTCGGTGACACTGTGGTCACCGCGCAACGCCTCGCGCCGTTCACGTTCGCCAGCGCGGTAGGCGCGCATCCGCTCCGCATTCGAGGCCCACTTTCGTGGCCGTCCAGGTCCGGGCTGCTCGACCATGCCGATCATTTTCGCACGTGCGTTTATCCATCAACGTTCCACACACATGCACCACTGGTTCATGCACGACCCCGAACACGGTCCTGGGTGCCAGTGAGCTGGCCGGGTGCGTGGTCGAGTGTGCTGTTCTCGACGTCCGGCTGGTGGCGTTCGGAGGGCCCGTCGAGGGCCTCAGCCAGCCTTGTGGGGGTCCGTTCACCTCCGGGTGATTATCTGTGCATGCCTCCACCGCCTCGTCGGCGCAGACGGCCAGATCGTGCCGGTGGGCAACCCGGAACGGAGTGGAGGGGCGGCAGCCCAACGAGCGCAGCGAGGCGGGAGCAACCACCGTGCCCGGCAGCCGACGAGGGTTGTGGGGCGGGTTCGGCCGGGGTGTGCACTCGTCTGTCGGCTGCCGCCCCTTCGCTGCGCTGCGGGTTGGCCTCAGGGTCGGGCGCGGTGGCGGAGCTCGACGACTGGGGCGAGATCGACAGCGCGAGGGCGGGGCCGGTTCGAGGCGGCGGGGTGGGTGGCGGCGTGAACGGCTGCCAACCGTGTGATGTCGATGTGGGTGTAGAGCTGGGTGGAGGTGAGGTTGCGGTGGCCGAGCATGGCTTGGACCCAGCGGACATCGGCGCCGCCTTCCAACATGAGCGTGGCGAGGGTGTGGCGGAACAGGTGACAACCACCGGTCTCGATGCCGGCGGCGCGCAGGTAGCGCTCGATGGTTCGTCCGATGTGCGCGGTGCAGATGTTGGTGCCGTCGCGGGTGACGAACAGGGCCGGCTCCGCGAGTTGGTCGCCGAGCAGGGTGGGGCGGGCGTCGATGAGGTAGCGGCCGATCCATTTGGTGGCTCGTTCACCCAACGGGACGACCCGATCCCTTGCGCCTTTGCCTTCGCGGACGAACAAGGTCCGCTTCGCGAGGTTCACATCCGCGACGCCCAGCCCGGCCAACTCGGAGCGTCGGATGCCGGTGGCGTAGAGGACCTCGAGCATCACCCGATCCCGCAACCCCAACGGGCTGTCCAGGTTCGGGAGGGCGAGGATCTCCTCAGCCTGCTCCGGGCTGAGCACCATCCGCGGCAACCGGTCCGGGGTTTTGGGCAACTCCAACTCCGACGCCGGGTTCAACGCGATCAAGCGTTGTTTGGTGAGCCAGGCGAACAGGCCGCGGGTTGCGATCAGGTGCTGCTGCTGCGAACGGACCGACAACGGTGTCCCGGTCTTGGTGACGTGACGGTGCAGGTGGCGGCGGTAGCCGTCGAGGACCTCGACCGACACCACCAACGGCGATGTGATGCCACGATCGAGGCACCAGCCGGCGAGGTGGGCGAGCAGTTTGCGCCTGCCGTAGACGGTCGCCGTCGACAAGCCGCGCAGCTCCAAGGTGAGTAGGTGCTCATCGACCAGGCGCCGCCATCCCGTCGGGTCGGCCGGGTTGCCGGGGACCGGTGCCGCGAACCGTTCACCACGACGCGCCATGTCACCCACCTCCGACGGCGGCTGCGAGTACGACATCACGCGCCCGCTCACCCTGGGAACTGTGATCTCGATGGTTGTTCAACTGAAGAGACTGTTCAACACCATTGAGCAGCAACAACGACCCGTCACCACCATCCCGACCGGACCCCGACCGACCCCCGACCGGACCCCGACCGACCCCCGACCGGTCGCTGTGATGAACGAGGCTGTCCGGGTCGCAGAGGCCGATCACGAACCGTGAACCGTCGACACCTTGCCCGTCCCAGGCCAGTTCGTAGAGATGGGCGCCGCCGTCACCCTTGTGCGGAACGACGAGCTCGAGGTCGACCAGACGGGCCAGATGCACCTTCAACTGGGTGTCACCCCACCCGACCGACTCACGCACCTGACGACGACTGAAACGCACCCCCGACCTGTCCCCGTCGCCGGCTGCGGTGGTGACGTAGCCGTGGAGGAGATCGAGCAGCCGGCGGGTCTGCGGGGGCAACACATCCAACGACCGGCCCAACACCTCGTTGGCGACCCGGTTCGCGATCGCCACGTCCGCCGCCGCCGTTTCGACGTAGACGACCTCGACATCGTCGACGACCACCGTCCGTCGGACGCGTTGGTGTTGATGCAGGAACGTGACAGCACGGATCAACCCCAAATACTTCGCATGATCACGACGCGTCCTGGTCGAGGTGTCGGCGAAGGTGAGCTGCTCGGCGAACGGGTTCACCACCGCCACCGCCTCCAACAACCGCTGCGCGTCCTGATGGACCTTGACCACCAGCTCGCGCTCACGAGACCCGACCAACCCGGCCAACGTCTCCTTCTGCCGCTGCCGAGCATGGATCGCCCGCGTCTGGCTGGCGGACTCGTCGACGCTGAGGACGAGGCAGCGGTTCAACAGCTCCTCATCGATGTCGATCGCCGTCGTCGTCAAGAAGATCGCGGTCGGACCCTGGACCTTGTAGGTGTGCGTCACCAGACGGCCACTGGTCCCATCCTTGCCCGTGCTGGCGATGGACAGCTGGCCGTCGGATTGCAACAGCTTCAGGGCGTAGGCGGCCCGGCTGGCGCCTTCCTCCTCCGCCACGGCGAGGACCTTGTGGGCCAGATCGCCACCACCCATGTAGAACAGGGACTGACCCGTCATCGCGCTGTAACGCACCAACTCCTCGGCCGGGACGAACCCCAACACCGCATCCACCAGAGCGCTCTTCCCGGCCGCCGAGGTCGACTGGACCACCACCGCCAACGGACTGTCGAGCTTCCTGCTGACCGCGGCGAGGTAGCCGACCACACCATTGCTCGTCTCACCAACGATGCCGACCCTGGCGAGATCGGCAGCGATGCGGCCGATCAGATCCGGATCACGCAACAACTCCAACGCCGCGGCGCGTTCGCTCTCGGTGAGTTCGATGCTCACCGGTGTTGGGGACTGTGCAGCAGTGACCGCCCGTTCCACCTCCGCCTCACACGCCAACAACACCCTGCCGAGATCGGCCTTCACCGTTGCCTCGTCGACCCCCAACTCGACCGCCGCCGCCGACACGAACCCCGCCCGCGCCCGGGCGACATACAGATCCAAGCTGTCGACATGGAACCGGTCACCCCGGCCAGCGAACACGTTCACCTTCAACGACTCGAACGAACTGACACGCCCGAGACCGCGCACCCGCCAACGACGACCCTCCATCACGAGCTGCAACTCGCCATCCACCACCACCCCCAACTGCTCCGGGGAAGGCAACGTCGGCGACGGTGCTGTCGGCTCAGCCGACACGGTCTCCAGCGGTGCCGACGGTGCCGGTGGTGGTGGTGTCGGTCGTGGCCGTGACGGCGGTGGTGGGGTCGAGTCGATCCACACCGCGTGGCGCAACAACCGGCCCAGCGCATCCGTGGGTTGCTTGGCGCGGACCGCGACCGTGTTCACATCCACACCCCTGGGCAGCTCGACCAGCGCGCACGACACCCCCGCCCGACCCAACCGTCCGGCGACCTCGCGGGCCCCGGTGTCGCCGGCCGGGTCGGCGTCGAACGCGATCACCACCCGACCCACCCCACCCTCGACCAACGTCTCGGCCAGTTCGTCGTCGAACCCGCCCGGACCGTCACACGCGGTCACCGACGCGAACCCGGCGCACCACCACGTCAACGCGTCGATGACCCCCGAACAGACGATCACCTCGTCGTCGAGACCGGCCAGGTTCCACACCCCACGCCGCACCGAAGGCAGCCACCGATGCCGCCCCGCCGCCAACCTCGCGTCGTCGAGCAAGGTCCGCCCGTAGACCTGCACGATGCTCCCCGCCGTGTCGACGATCGGGAACGTCACACAACCACGGAAATGCTCGTGCCCGCTCGAGCGCAACACACCCAGCCGCGCGAGGCGGCCGCGCGCATCGTCATCGCGACCACGGACCTTCACCGGGAGCGACAAGCCGAGCGTGCGATCCGCGAACCCCACCCCAAACGCCTCCAGCCCCACCGGGTCGGCCAGCCGGTGACGTTCCAACCAGCCCAGCGCCTCCGACGACCCCACCAACGCAGACCGGTAGTGCGACACGACCCCAACCAACAGCCCGGCATCGTCATCCGGCCAGAACCCCTCCGACATCCCGCGACCTCCGATTCCGTCAAGCGGAATATCAGAGCATCATCACCTAGCACATCTGCTCACCACCCAGAGAGGGACCAGGGAGGACCAACCACCATGCTCACTGTGGACTTCCCCGAACGCCTCACCACCCTCCGCCGTCAACGCGACCTCACCCAACAACAACTCGCCGACCACATCGAACTCCACGTCTCCCAAATCCGCCGCTACGAACAAGGCAAATCCCAACCCACCCTCGACGTCATCCGCCGCCTCGCCCTCGCCCTCAACACCACCGCCGACGAACTCGTCTTCGACAACGAACCGAGCACCACCACCGACCACATGTGGCAGCTACGCCTCGAAGCCCTCACCCACCTCGACCCCGACGAACAAGCAGCCATCCGCACCCTCATCGACAGCATCCTGCTCCGCCACCAAGCCCGCAAACTCGCCAGCTGACACTCGACCGAGCCCGTCACCCGCCCTTACGCGGTCGGCTCACATGGGCAGCGTCACCGGCAGACGATGACGAGTTCCTGGTCGCCATCGATGACCGGGTCGCAGGACCCCTCGCCAGCTCCGAGAGCATACGGGCATGCCTCCGGGCTGATGCTCAGCTTCAGATCGCGGTCTCGCTCGACCGGCACCACGAACAGCGGCTCGCCCTCGACCGGACTGATCCGAAGTACGAGTCCCTCGCTCTTGTCGGGAGGATTGATCGCCGTCGCGTCGACGGTGGCGCCCACGGCGGCACGTTCGCCCTTGCGCTGATCCTCGGTCGAGCGATCCCACTTCTCGCCCGTCAAGCGGACAGTGAGCGAGTCTGCGCACGTGTTCGTGACCACGATCGATGTGCCTGACGTGCCGTACTCGCTGAAGCTGCAACTGCTCGCTGCAACCACGAGCACCGCCGTCGCTGCCGCCATCTGCAGCCGCGATCGGAGGCCGATCATGGTCCCACCAGGTAGGCCTCTGCCTCCCAGGCGCCCGCGTTCTGGAGATAGCGCTCGACGAACGCGTCGCCGTTCTGTTCCCACTGAGCGACATGCACCATCTCATGAGCCAGGAAGCCTGGTTTGATCGAATACGTCCCATCCACGTTCACCGCCGCAGCTGTGTCGTTGATGTCGTAGAAGATGAAGTGCCCGTAGGTGACCGCGTCGGCGCCCGCGTCTCCGCTTGGCAGACGCTGCGATGCGACACAGAAGATCGTCGCCCCCGCAGCACTCGAACCGCACGCGTCGACCTGATACGGCCCCGACCAGTCCAGGCCCTTCCCCCCAGCCAACTTGTCGATCTCCTCAGGCCACGATTGGTTCACCGCTGAAGGCGCCGAGATGTAGTCGAGGATCCGGGCGAGCCCAGACGCCCCGAACAGATCCGCCAACGAACTCAGACCCTCGCTATCCGCATATCCCGGACCATCGACCTGGTACTCGTATGGACGCGCATCTGGACCGAGACTCGCATTCGGCGGCCCTGATTCGGTGCGGGGATCAAAGGCTCGGCGCAAGGCCATCATCACCCGATCCCGCAGCGAACTGATCGAGTACGCATCGAATGTGCCCCGGCCGGACGGAGAACCCATCTTGCCGTAGTACCGACTGTTCGTCGGCCCACAGACAGCGCCGGCGCTGTGGGCCATCGAGTACGAGCAGTACCCGTTCGACGCCGCCTTCGCCCGAACACCCGCATCAGTGTCCGGGTCCAACCCGGAGGGGTCGCTCAGGGTGGTGGGGTTGCCGTTGGCGTAGAGGTAGGGCTGCCCGGTCTTGCCGACCAACGGGTCGACAGAGAGGAACACGCCCAGGGTGGGGTCGTAGTAGCGGTTGTTGAGGAACACCGAGCACCCGACACGAGTCGGCACCCATGTCGTAGTCGCCGCGGCACGCGACCTGCAGCGACGGGCCATCCGACCCGGACGCGAGCGTCGCCCAACACCGTGTCGCGAGGCCGAAACGCGCGGACGCGTGTTTCCAGCCACGCGACCAGGCACGCGACTGTCGTCGACGGTGACGGCCAGCGGGTGCACGCCCGTCAGCCTTGCAGACCTTGATGGCGGTCAAGGGTCGCGGCGGGTCCAACAATCTGTTCGGGCCGCGAACGCCAAGCCAGTCCCTGCACTCGCCTCGATGTCCTCAAAGACGCTGTTCACCCGTGAGGGCCTCACGCGCTCCACGCACCAGATCCAACCGGTCCTGAGGGCGGAACAGCATTAGGGCGATTGTTGCTGACTGGCCGTCCGAGGCCTCGAAGTGAATAGCGGAACCGTCCCTAGCCACGCCGCCTGGGACGGCAAACTGCCGAACAGTCGCTTGCGCTGACCTGAATCGCTTGACACCGAAAACCCTGCCAACCTCGACTCCGTCATCCGCAATCGTTACCCACGTTCGCAGAGCGATCACCGTGACCGGAACAGCTGACAAGAACAGCGCCCAACCAGCCACCCGCACCGGCAGCGGCGTCGCCGCAGCCAACGCCGCCCACAATGCAAACAACGCGAAGCCTGCACCCATCGCCACGCGAATTCGACTCGGTCGATACGTCATCCCGAGACCTGTTCATAGGTGAACTTCCAGACCAGATCGGTCACCTTGTCGGTGGCCCACCAACCAAACAGTCCACCCGCCACGCCGCCAAGAAGTCCGCCGACTACCGCACCCGGTGGACCTCCGATCGCGGCGCCGCCGGTTGCGCCCCATCCTGCACCAGCGTCCGCTCCGGCGACAGCGCCGCCGGTAGTCACGACTGTCTTGACCGCCGAATAGCTGAGCCGGTAGATCGTGGTGTGCCCCTCGGTGGCGTGCCAACTCTCGAATGCCGTCACGCCCGCTTGCAGCGCGACAAACGCACGACCGATCCACCTCGTGCCGACGAGGAGTTTCCCCGCAGGAGCGATGCCATTGCCAAAGTCGGCCAAACCCGCCCGGTACCGGGTGTATGCAAGAACAGTGGTGCCACGCGCCGTCACATAGCCAGCCACCGAAACCGTGGCGCCTTCGGTCGCACCCGCGGCGCCGTCTGCGGCGCTGCCCCCAAACTGCGACAGGTAGTCCAGTACGGCAGAGACCTGAGAAGGGTTGCGGTACTCGCCCGTCAGCGGCGGCGCACCGCAATTCCCAGCGGCGGGTCCGCCTACCCCGACGTGACACCACTGCCGAGGATCCGCACCGGTGATACCGCCTCCCCCAGCGCTCCCGTGGCTTCCTCCCTGCCCCGTGTTCGAACTGGCGCACTTTCCATTCCCGTCGTCGATGATCCCGGAGGTCGGGCTGTAGACCGAGCACAGACCGTTGGGGTCGGTGAGTGTGGTGGGGTTGCCACCGGCGTAGAGGTAGGGCTGACCGGTCTTCGCGACCAGCGGGTCGACGGAGAGGAACACGCCGATCGACGGGTCGTAGTAGCGGTTGTTGAGGTAGTTGAGTCCGCTGGTGGTGTCGGTGTGTTGGCCGATCCAGCCGCGGTTGGTGGCCTCGATCCCACCCGCACGCCGGGTCCCGTACGGTTCATACCATTCGGCCTGCGAACCACCTGCGACGCTACTGGTGTAGCCGAGCGTGATCGATCCGGACCGGTCCCCGAACAACGCAG
>CAIXIJ010000010.1 GCA_903919455.1 uncultured Acidimicrobiaceae bacterium
GACCGCGCGCGACGAAGCACCGACAGGTGGACACTGCTCCGCCGCGGCGTGCTGCTGCTGTCCTTTGGTTTCTTCCTCGACTGGGTCTGGCCCGGCACGATCCTGTTCTTCTACGGGGCGTTCTTCCTCGCCGCCGCTGCGCTGTTCCCGCTTCGCAGCCGATGGTTGCTGGCCGTGGGTGTCGGTGCGGCCGTAGCTGCCGCCACATTGCAGTGGTGGTCGCTCGACCGCACGACGCTCGGCCGAACCACGGGGTGGTTGTTCGCCGGAGACGCGGAGCAGCATCGCTCGCCTCGCGACCTGCTGTTCGACATCGTCGTGCGCGGCACCCATCCACTGTTCCCGTGGCTGGCGTTCTTCTGTATCGGGATGGTGATCGGACGCCTTCTGCCCTTCGACATTCGGATGCGAATCCGCCTGGGGCTCACCGGGGTCGCGTGCGTCGTCGTCGGTTATCTGTTGGAGCACGTGCTCCCGTGGCACGAACATCTCCGCAGCACCCACCCCTTCGATCGCGGCCTGCTGTTCACGCTCACCGCCACCGGCACCGCGCTCATGGCCATCGGCCTGATCGGCTGGGTGGCCGAGCGCACATCGCGCTCCCCTATCACCCACGCGCTCGCGGTGACCGGCCGCACCACGTTGAGCATCTACGTACTCCACGTGTTGGTGTTCAACCTGTTCGTGGACTGGCTGGAGTGGGTGTCGCCCAACGGCATGCGGACCGCGCTGCTGTTCGCTCTGGCGTTCTGGGCAGGCGCGATCGTGCTGGCCAACGTGTGGGCACTTCGATTCGCCCACGGGCCGCTCGAGTGGGTGTACCGCCGCTTTGGCGGCTGATCACGCCCCTCTGGAGATCAGAGCAGGCCGGTGAAGGTGTCGCACTTGCTGGGGTCAAGCGTGTCGAACCCCTTCAGGAACCACGTGCGACGTTGGTCGGCGGAACCGTGCGTCCAGCTCTCCGGATTGATGCGGCCCTGCGTGGCCTGCTGAATCCGATCGTCGCCCACTCCTTCGGCCGCGGCAATGGCCTCGTCGATCTCGCTGGGGCTGTCGAGCAGGTCGCGCCGATTGGCATCGCCGACCCACGCGCCGGCATAGCAGTCGGCCTGCAGTTCGAGGGCGATCGAGTACTTGTTCGCCTTGCTCGGATTCTTCCTCGACGCCTGCTGCACCTTCGCATTCGTGCCCAACAGGTTCTGCACGTGGTGGCCGTACTCGTGGGCGAGGATGTACTGCTCCGCGAGATCCGAGGTGGCACCCACGAACTGCTTCTCGATCTGCTGCATGAACCCGAGGTCGATGTACACGAGGAAGTCGGCCGGGCAGTAGAACGGGCCGGTCTCCGGGCTGGCCTTCCCGCAACCGGTGGGATACGGCTGATTGAACAGCCTGGTCTTGGTCATCTGGTACTTCGTGCCGAGGTAGGTGGGCAGCGCCTTGGTCCAGTAGGCCTGCACATCGTTGGTGACGCCGCACACCACGCGCTCGAGTTCGGAACTGCACGCCTCGCCCGTGGTCTGATTGCTGGCTGGAGCGATCGCGCCCTGCGTCGAATCGCTCCCTCCCATCAACTGCGGCAGGAGGATGGCGGCCAGCAACACGATGATGCCGAGCAGTCCGCCACCGGCCTTCATGCCACCCGGAATCGGGAGGCCACCGCCGCCCATGCCGGGGATCGAGAAACCGCCTCCGCTCGAACCGCCGCCGGCTTGACCCCGGCGGTCGTCCATGTTGCTCGCGTCGCTACTGCGGATCTTTGTCACGTCTACCCCTGTCGTTCCCCGACGAGATCTTAGGCGTTCGGTGCCGCGCTGCTTCGCGCCGCGCGGCGCGCCCTGTGCATCCCGCGTATGCCCACCGCGCCCGCACCCACGAGTGGCCCACGATCTCCTAGACGAACCGGCGTGATGCGAGCGCCTCGCGAGAACGCGAGCTTGGTGTGCTCGTCGAGTGCTTCCTGTGCAGAGTTGAAGAAGGTTGCCCCGAACCCCAGCGCAACCGAACCGCCGACCACCACTAGGTCGAGGTCGAGCAGATTGCACACCGAGGCCGCTGCTCTTCCGACCAGTCGGCCCGTGCGCTGCATGATCTCGTAGGTGGGCGAACTGGGAGGACGACCCGTGATGGCCTCGATGGCCGAACCGGATGCCTCGGCCTCGAGACATCCGCGCGCACCGCAACCACAACGACGGCCATTGGGCTCCACGATGATGTGACCGATGTGCCCGGCGTTACCGCCAGCACCATCGAGCAACTGCCCGTTCAGCACGATGCCACCACCCACGCCGGTGGAGACCACCATTGCCAAGAAGCTCTCGCGTCCCTGCGCTGCGCCGAGCCAACCCTCGGCCATGGCCAAGGCCTTTGCGTCGAGATCGCCGTACACCGGCAGTGCCGTGGCCACACCCAGTCGCTCGCGCAACGGGAAGTTGCGCCAGGCATGAACGTTCAGTGGCGACACGGTCTCGCACTGCGGACTGGTGGGCCCTGCGGATCCGACACCCACCACCACCGGCCTCACGTGGTGGTGACCACGCGCCCGTTCCATCTGACTGTCGATCACGTCGCGCAACGTGGCGAACAGCGCATCCGCCTGCAGATCGTGATTCACCGCCACCTGATCGCGGTCGATCAATTCCCCCTGCATGGTGACGAGACCCACCGCCATCTTCGTACCGCCGATGTCGATGGCCAGCACCACGTCGCCCACGGGAGCGCCGCGACCGCGCGTGCGATCAGGCGACGACGTGTCGGGCGAGGGCGTGTCGGACATGCGCTCAGCCGACCCGACGAGCATGCTCGACGAGATTGATCTCGTACAGCACGAGGTCCAGCGCGTCGGCGCTGACCATTCCCGACCAGCGCTGCGGGTGCTCGGGGGTGATGCACGACGACAGTGGGTTCAGCAGGGTCCAGGGTGTCGGGTGGCAGAACTGCACCACGCTGTACCGCTCGCCGTCGTAGCCCGGCGTCGCCACCACACGATGCACACCGGTGGGAATGACGCCATTGGTGAGCCGTTCGAGCATCAGTCCGGCGTTGATGATGACCTGACCATCGGGCGCCACGGCGTCGACCCACCCACCGTCGACGAGCACCTGCAGGCCCGGCGCCGTGGCCCGGGGCAGTGCGGTGATGAGGTTGATGTCGCCGTGCGAGCCGGCCCACACGTGGGTGGTGTCGGGCGCCTGCGCCATCGGTGGGTAGCGAATGGCTCGGGTGAGCGTGGCCCCGTTGGTGGTCATCTCATCGAACAGTGATTCGTGGCACCCCAGGCCTTCGGCGATGACGCGAAGGAAGCGGCGTTGCAGTTCCTCGATGGCGCGATGAAAGGTGGTGAGCACGGCAGCGATACCCGGCACCGCCGCCTCGGGCAGCACCTGAGGGCCGTAGCGATGCGGATAGCGGTCGCGCAGCGGGTGCCCCTCCGGCAGCGTGATGCCCCAGTTCAGCATCTCTTTCCAGTCGGGCACATCGCTGCTGGCGGCTGTCTCCACGAGCAGACCGGTGTACCCCGTCTGGCCGTGGCTGTCGGGAGCAATGAAGCGGGCCTTGTTCTCCTGGGGTAGCTCGAAGAACTCTTTGAGCATGCCGTAGGTAGTGTCCAGCATGTCTTCGGAGAGATCATGACGGGTATAGACGAATCCGGTTTCCAGGCTGCGGCGCACGCCGTCCACCACGGCTCGGCGTTGCGCGGGACCGCCCTGCTCGAACGCCAGCAGATCGACTTCCAGGATCTCGCTCATGCGCCCACGGTAGCGATTTCCAAGGAACGTCCAAGTAACGGGTTGCTTTCTTCTACGAATCTGGTCCGTCGGCCAAACCTCCGGCAAGGTGCAGTCGTGTCTCAGACGTGGAATCCCTGGCGATCATCGTGAGCGACCTCACCGGCGCTGCCGATGCCGTCGTCGTCGACGACCTCGACACGATGTTCCGCGCCCACTACGGGCGCCTCGTGCGAGCGCTCTCGCTCGTTGCGGGAAGCCAGGAAGCCGCCGCCGACGCGGTGCAGGAAGCCTTCGTGAAGGCCCATCTGCATTGGCGACGGGTGCAACGCTACGACGACCCGGTGGGATGGATCCGCCGAGTCGCCATCAACAAACTGCGCGACGAGAACCGTCGACAGGGCCGAAAGGACCGAGCCGTGGAGCGTCTCCAGGGCGAAATCAGGTCCGAGGGCGTGCAGTGGAGCGACGGCGCCGATGCCGGAGCACTGCTCGCCGAATTGCCCCGACAGCAGCGATTGGCGATGGCGTTGTTCTACGTCGAAGGACTCAGTGTGGCCGAAGTGGCAGAGGCACTCGAGATCACCGACGGTGCGGTGCGGTTCCATCTCCACCAGGGACGAGCGCGACTGCGCGGCGTGGTGGGCGACCTCAAGGAGACACCGTGACGAACGAATTCGACGATCCCGATCTCGAGCGCATGCTCGGCCGCCTCAGCGGCGCCTACCCCGACACGAACGTGGCCTACCAGGCTGTGCACGGGCGCGTGCGCCAGGTGAAGCGGCGCCGAGCCTTCGTGGCCGGCACGGCAGCCTGCGCGATGCTCTTCGGCGTCGCTGCCGTGGCAGCGCAGGGTGTCGGACCCTCGCAGACGGTCTCACCGGCTGCCCCAGCCGACACGTCGGTGGTCGTCACCGCCAGCAGTACGCCCGCACCGACGGACGCACCCTCCACCACCGCCTCCGACACGTCGATGGTCGACACGTCGATGGTCGAGACGTCGACGGTCGACACCATCATCGACACCACGGCTCCCGATCAGGGCGGCGGCACTCCATCCAGCACACCCGGTGTCACCGCGGCGCCCACCACCTCTGCGGCAAGTTCCACCACCGACGCCACCTCACCGGGCAACCCGTCCACGACGGCCACCCTTCCCCTCGGCGAGCACACCTGGACCTCCGATGGTGGTTCCATCACCGTGGTGAACGACAACGGGGCGCTCACGCTCGTCAGCACCGATCCCGCAGTCGGCTTCCAGGAAGTTCGCAGCGATGCGAGCAGCGACCGCATCCGCGTCGAGTTCTCGGATGGGTCCACCACCTGGCGAATCGAGATTCGCACCGACGGTGGCAAGGCACGCGCGGAAATCACACGCCACGGCTGATCACGCCGCCCGTTCAGCCAAGGAATGGCAGCGTTTGTCAAAGAAATGGAAAGTCCACAACCTTTCTGTCCCGCCTGACGTGTCTCCAACTGTTCACCCAGGAGGAACCCCAATGAGCCACAACCCCCGCCGTCGCCTCGTCGTCGTCAGTGCCGTCTCCGGCGTGCTGATCTTCGGAGCAGCTGGTTTCGCAGCCGCTGCCGCCGGCAGCCAGCCCCGCAACGTGGTGCCCGCAGTGGTCACCGACCCGAGCACCTCCGCAGTCGACACCAGCCTCGTCGACCCCGCCACTTCGGCCGTCGACACCACCGTCGTCGACCCGGCCACTTCGGCCGTCGACACCAGCGTCATCGACACCACCATCGTCGACCCGGCCACCTCGATCGATCCCATCGTGCTCGAGCCCTCCACCTCGATTGATGGCGCCACCGGCACCACCATCGACGATGAGTCCGACGACATGGACGACGACAGCGCCACCGGCAGCACCATCGACGACGAGTCAGACGACATGGACGACGACTCCGACGACATGGATGACGAATCCGACGACGACGAATCCGACGACGACGACGATGACGACACCGTCACCACGTCGGCCACCACCGACACCGCAGCGCCGGCCGGCGACACCACGGTCACCACGCTGGACGATCACGGCGGCCGTGGCGGCCACGGCGGCCACGGCGGCCACGGCGGCGATTTGGACGACTGAGAGCTTCCCCCACGTCGTGGGCGCCCTCCATACTGAGAGGGTGCCCACGACGGACTGGAACCCGGTACTGCGCAACGAGTTTGCGAAGCCGTACTGGAACAACTTGCAACACTTCGTAGCGGGCGAGCGTGCCCGCTACGTCGTTTTTCCACCCGACGACGATGTCTTCGCTGCACTGCATCTCACCCCGTACGCCACCACTCGGGTGGTCATCCTCGGGCAAGACCCGTATCACGGCCCGAATCAGGCACACGGGCTGTGCTTCTCCGTTCGACACGGGGTGCCGGTGCCACCGTCGCTCCAGAACATCCACAAAGAACTTCAGGCAGATCTCGGCATCGAGCGGCCCCCGCACGGCAACCTCGAAGCCTGGGCGAGACAAGGGGTGCTGTTGCTCAATGCCACACTCACTGTGCGCGCCAGTCAGGCAGCATCGCACCAGGGTCAGGGCTGGGAGACCTTCACCGACGAAGTGCTCCGCACCGTGAACGCCAAGCAGCACCGGGTGGTGTTCCTGCTCTGGGGAGCCTCCGCTCGCCGCAAGAAGTCGCTGATCGACCTCAACCGCCACACGGTCATCGAGAGCGCCCATCCGTCGCCGCTGAGTGCCCACAACGGGTTCTTCGGCAGCAGGCCCTTCAGCCGTGCCAATGACGCGTTGAAGGCGGCAGGGCTCCAGCCGATCGACTGGGCCCTACCGCCTTCTTCGGCGTGAACCTAGGTTGCGGGCGACGGGTCAGCCGGCGGGGCTGGGGTAGTCGCCCGGCTCCTCACCAGCGGGTGGCGTGGCATAGATCGCCACGGCACCGTCGGCCTTGAACAGCTTGTCCTCGGTGGGCCATTCGCCGGGCATGTAGCGCTTGCCGCCGTCGACGTACTGGTACATGCCGGTGCCTTCCTTGCGGATCTCGTCCGGGCCGGTGGCAGCCGGGTCGTACCAGAACACCGTGGCGTCATCCACGCCCTGGTAGTCGGGCACCCCACCCCAGTAGCCCTTGTCGCCGTACGACAGGTACGACTGGCTGATGGCGGCCTTGGTGCCGTCGGCAGCGAACAGGCGGTCGCGGAAGTTCTCGGCTGTCACGTTCGGGCCCATGCCCTGCAGCGTGGCGAACAACAACGCCGGGTTGGGCGAGATAATCCCGATGGTGTCGTTGGCCGGCGGCTCCACGCCGTTGAACCACACATAGTTGGCGTAGGAACCGGACTTCACCGGGTCCTGACGGGCAGAGAGCTGCGTCACGCCGAAGGCGTGCGCCCACTGCTGCTGGTCGTAGGTGCGAGCGAACGCCGTCACGTCCACCAGCGTGCTGGCAGCCACCACCCACTCCGGGAAGTATTCCTGCGCCGTGGCTTCCTTGGTGAAGTCGCGCGGCGCCACCGGGTCGCCACTGAAGATGATGGTGGTGACACCGGCAGCCTTCAGCTTGGTGATCACCTGGCTGGCTTGCTGCTGGATGGTGGCCGGGTCGAGCTGATACGCCACGGTCTCGGCCAGCGATGCACCGATGCCGTCCATACCGGCAGCGAAGCTGTCGGCCAGATCCTTGGCGGCGCCGCTGCTCTCCAGGTACACCAGGCCGAACTTGCGCGGCGTCGCGGCCAGTGCCTCACCGGCATGCTCGGCGTTCTTACCGACCAGCTGCTTCTGGATGAACTCCAGCACGTGCGTCTGCTTCTGGGCAGCGCTGCCGTCGAGACCCCATACGTACGGGTCGCGGTCTTGGTAGAACTGGGCCGGTTGGCCAGGGGTGCACCCGATGCACAGGGTCTTGCTGGAAGCCAACTCGTCGGCGAACGCGCTGGTGAGCGCCGGGCCCCCGAGCACTGCGAACGGGTGGTACTGCGCCACGATGGCCGCAGCATCGGCGCGAGCAGCCACCTCATCGGTGGCGATGCCGGTGCCCTCGAAGGTGACCAGGTTGATCTTGCGGCCGTACAGCTCCAGGTATGTCTCGTAGTACTTCACGATGTTCTTCATCGTGTCGAACTGCTGCTGGTTCGTGTCGTCAACCTTCACCGCATCGGTGATGTAGCCGATGATCGGGTCGTTGGCGATACCGGCGTACTGCACCACGGTGATCTCGTCGGCCGTGACGCCGGTGGCCGTGGCCCCGCCGTTGTCGCCGGTGAACGGCACGAAGCATTCGGACCGGAAGTAGTCGGGCGTGGCGATGCGACCCGTCGTGGTGTCGCAACGAGCGCCCCAGTCGATGCTGTCGGTGAGACCCTTTTCCTTGGCCTGCGACCACGACATGGGATACGTGATCTCCGCCGAGGACGCGGTGGTCTCGGTGCTGGCAGCGGTGGTGTCGCTGCCCCCAGACGCTGCCGTCGTCTCGACCGCTGCCGCGGTGGTGTCGGCCCCGTTCGACGTCGTGTCGTTACCGCCGCGGGTGGCCAGCAGAATGCCGCCTCCCACAAGTACGACCGCGACGACACCGATGATCGGTCCCCATCGCTTCATCTGACGGTTGCCGCCGGAACCTCCGGATGCACCCGACGCACTGGCTGCCTGCATGGCTCTATCCCCCTGACCCGCTACGCGCCTGCGCAGCGGAGTTGTTCCCCAAATAGCTCTCTATCACTTCCGGATGGGCCAACACGTCGGACGGAGTGCCCGACGTGAGAACCGCACCCTGGTCGAGCGCGACAAGCCGGTCGCTGATCGAAGAGACCAGCGGGATGTCGTGTTCGATCACCAGCAGGCTGGCGCCCATCTCGTCGCGCAGGCGGCGCAACACCGGGGCCAGTGCTTCCACTTCTCGTTGGGCGATTCCGCCCGATGGTTCATCGAGCAGCACCATCACCGGACGGTGCGCTGCGATACAGGCGAGGTCCACGACACGACGGGTGCCGGTGGAGAGTTCGCGGACGAACGCGTTGCGGTAGTCGCCGAGGTGCATCAACTCGATGAGCTCGTGCACCCGCAAGGCCGTTCGCTCCTCGTCGTCGTACACCGCCGGCCAACGCAGTGCTGCGGCGAACGCGCTGCGGTTTTCCACCCAGCGTTCGAGCGCCACAGCCAGGGTTTCCTCCACCGTCATGTCGGGGAACAAACGGGCATCCTGGAAGCTGCGGCCCAACCCGGCGCCAGCTCGCTGCTCTGCAGCCATCTCGCCGATCTCTCGCCCGTCGAGCACGACGCGACCCGAGTCGAGGGGCACGAAGCCGCTGATGAGGTCGAAGATGGTGGTCTTGCCAGCGCCGTTGGGGCCGATCATGCCAACGATCTCGCGGGGAAAGACGTTGAAGGTGGCCGCGTTCACGGCGCGGTTGCCGCCGAAGCTCTTGGCAATCTCGATGACCTGCAGCAACGGCTGCCCGGCCGTGTCGATGGGCTCGCCAGCCTGGGCGTGCTCCGTGCCCTCGGCTGCCCCCGCGAGGAACACCGACCGCAACAGGTCCTTGCGATCGAGCAACTCGGAGGTGGGGCCGCTGAAGCGGATGGTGCCGCGCTCCATGAAGTACGCACGCTCGGCCACGGTGAGCGCCACGTTCACGCTCTGCTCCACGAGGATCACGGCCGTGCCCTCCGCAGCCACGCGCTGCACCAAGGGCAGCAACTGGCCCACCACCACCGGTGCGAGGCCCAGCGACAGTTCGTCGATCAGCAGCACTCGCGGCTTGGCCACGAAGGCCATGCCCAACGCCAGCATCTGCTGTTGGCCGCCGCTGAGGTCGGCAGCGGCACGGTCGAGACGGTCGCGCAGTACGGGGAACAGCTCGAGCACTTCCTCCGTTGCTGCCGCCACACCATCAGGATCGGAGCGACGAGTCCAGCCGGCCAGTTGCAGGTTCTCCGCCACCGTGAGCGAGCCGAAGACGCCTTGCCCGCCAGGCATCTGGCTGATGCCGAACGTGGCGATCTCTTCGGGCGGTGCATGGGTGATGTCGCGACCATCGAGCACCACCGCGCCGCGATCGGCTTCGACGACACCGCTGATGCTCTTCAACAGCGTGCTCTTGCCAGCACCGTTCGTGCCGAGGAGCGCGACGATCTCGCCTTCCTTCACATCGATGTCCACGCCGAACAACACCTGGCGGCCGGTGTAGCCCGCGTCGAGGTTGCGCACGAGCAATAGGTCGGCCTTGCCCTGCCGACGCTGATACAGGGCCTCGCTGCGAGCCGCCGACGCTTGCCACACCTGAGCGATGTCGGCATCGATGGTGTCCTTGGCGGAACGCAGAATGAAACTGCCGAGGATGAACAGCGGCACCAGGGTTGCCATGCCCCACCGGATGCCCACGTGCGAACTGATCCAGCCGATGATCGGCAGGATGAACAGACCCGGGATGATCCACAGCGATGCCACGCTGAAGCCCGTCGCTCGGGCGCGAGCGGGAATGGCCAACGACAGCGCCACCAGGATGCCGGGGCCCACCACCGCGAGGGTGGCAGAGATGACACAGTTCAGCGCCACGGCGACGACGACGTTCGGTGCCACCACGAAACCGATCGACGCCACCGAGGTGAGGACGGCGATGTTCGCGAGGAACTGGATGAGCCCTTTCATGTCGCCCATGAAGTTCTTGGTGATGTAGCGGGTGCCGAACACCAGGCCGACCAGACCGAACGGCTCGGCCACTGCGGCCGCGACGCCGCGTGCACGTTCATCGAGGTGGAACTGCTGCTCGTACAACAGCGCGGCAAGCGTGACAAAACCGATCATCGCCGTGGCGAGGAAGGGCAGGCTCCACCACAAGCGCTGCAGCGTGTTGATCTTCTGCACCGTTCGCCAGCTCTCTGCGAACGATGGCACGGTTTCCTCGGTGTTGCTGACTTCCTCGCTGGCACCGGCAGCCTGGCGCTCCCAACGGCCTCGCACCGGTTCGCGCAGGCGCAGGGCGAGGATGGCGAAGATCACCGTGGGGATGACGAACACCAGGAACGGCGTGCGCCATCCGAAGTAATAGGCCAGCAGACCCGCACTGATCGGGCCGACGAACGCGCCCACGGCGTTCGCCGCACGGTGGGTGCTGAACACCTTGCTGCGCGACTCGATCGGGTAGTAGTCGGCGAGCAACGAGTTGTGCGTGGGGTCCACCACCGCTTTGCCCAGCGCGCTGCCGCTACGGGCGATGGTGAGCACCACCACGCCGGTGGCAAGGCCCGTGAGGCCGCTGAAGGTGCCCCACACCAGCGCGCCGATGACGGCCAACGGCACGCGCTTGGATCGGTCGGCGTACTGGGCAATCGGCACCTGCAACGCCAGCGCGGCGATGGAGGCCAGGGCCACGAGGCTGAGCGCACCGGTGTTGTTCAGGTTGAAGGCGTCGCGAATGTTCGGCAGCAGGATGCCGAACGCCGTGCGGTCGAGTTCGTCCACCGCGTTCAGGCCGAACAGCACCACCAGTGGGAACACTGCCTCGCCACCACACACGTCGCGCAGCCACTTCGTCGGGTGAGCCACACCGTGCAGGAACCGTTTCCAGGCGTTCATGACCCTGCTCCTTCGCTCGGCTCGACGGCATCCGCGGGCGTCGGCTCATCCACACGGTGACCGGTGAGCAGACGAACGACGACATCACGCAACTTCACCCACAGGCTGCCGAGGCCGCCGGGTAGCACCAGCAACACCAGCAACACACCGAAGCCGGTGGACAGCAACTGCCATGCCGAGTCGGTGATGAACCAGCGCGTGCCGCGCAGGTACAGGGCTCCGAGGAACGCCCCACCGAGCATGCCGAGGCCGCCGATGACAGCGCTGATGAAGACGTTGAAACTCTCCTGCGTGGTGAACGTGGCGATGCTGAAGCTCTTGCTGCCCTGGGCCAGCAGGGCACCGCCGATGCCAGCCACGATGCCGCTGATGACGAACGCGGTGAGCTTGGCGCGAACAACACCCACGGAGAAACTCTGCGCGGCCCGTTCGTTCTCGCGGATGGCAACGATGACTCGGCCCGTGCGAGAGGCACGGATACCACGCAGCGCCATGAACACCAGCGCCAGCACCACCACCGAGTAGGTGTAGAAGCGGGTGGGTGTATCGACCCGCACCTGACCGAACAGCGGGTCGCGTTCGAAGCCGACCTCGGCCTTCGGGAACCAGTGGAAGAAGCGATCGTTCAGCAACCAGTACTCGGTGGCCAACGACAGGGCGAACGTGGTGACCGCGAGATACAGGCCACGCAGTCGCAGCGCTGGCACCCCCACCACGAAGGCGGCAACGCCACCGGCGAGGCCACCGATCAGCAGCGTGAGCGAAAGGTCCACGTGCCAACGCCAGGTGAGGGTGGCGCTGACAGCGGCACCGATACCGGCCAGCGCCATCTGCCCGAACGAGATCTGGCCGGCCCACCCGGTGAGCACCACCAGCGAGAGGCCGATCACCACGAACGCGATCAGCGCAGTGGACTTGATCACCAGGTCCACGTCGAGCACAACGGGAAGCGCCACCACACCGAGCACGCACAGAGAGATGAGCGTCCACTTCACCGTGGGAACCCAGCCGTAATTGGCGAGGTACGGCGGTAGCGGGCGTACCTGTTCGGCACCCCTCCAACTGCTGGTGTTGTCGTTGTCGCGACGCAGGTTGCTGGAGCGCTGGGCCAGCAACGCCACGAACATGGCACCGGCCATGATCGGGTACGCCAGGAACGGCGACTCCGAGTTCCAGGTGACCCCCGACTCCAGCAGGGTCAATGCCATGGCAGCGCAGGCGATGGTCGGCAGGCGTTCCAGCCGGCCGATCACCAAGGCCGCAAGAGCAACCAGCAATGCCGGCAGGCCTGCTGCCACACCCAGCGGCACGCCGGTGATGCCGCTGCGAAGGAACAGCGCCAAGTACGCCAAGGCGCCGGCGATGGCCCAGACCAGCGTGTTCAGACGCGACACCGGAATGCCGAGCATCGCGGCACGATCCGTGCGCTCGGCGCTGGCGCGGATGGCGATGCCCAGTCGACTTCGGTTCAGGAACCAGGCCACGAACGCAATGGCCATCGGCCCCACCACCAGAGCGATGAGGTGGTTCGCATTCAGGATGTAGCTACCCGGCTGTGCCTGCCAGAACTTCCACTGCCAGGTGGGAGTGAACTTCCAATCCACCGGCGGCTCGAGTCGCTGGCTGGCAAGGTTCTCGCCCCACCAGCGCGGGATGAGAATGCCGAGCACCACCAGCAACTGGGTGATGCCGATGGTGGCCACCGTCACCACCATGCGCGGGGCGCTACGGAAGCGTCGAATGAAGGCCATCTCGACGATGGCGCCGAGCAGGAGAGCCATCAGCAGGCCTACGCCCATGCCCACGAAGTAGGGCCAGTTCCAGAACAGGATGAACGACGCCGCAAACCCCGTGGGCACGGTGCCGAGATCGGCCTGGGCGAAGTTCACCACGCGGTTGGCGCGGTAGATCAGTGCCATACCGATGGCCAGCATGCTGGCCAGCACACCCTTTACCAGGCTCTCCACCCAGACGCCGAAGGGCATCGGGTAGTGCAACAACTGCAGCAGCACGACAGCCGCGACGGTGCCCCAAGCGACCACCGCAGTAGCGGAAAAGCGGGCCCCCCAGCGACGCATGTGGGCACCGTACTGTGTCGGAGCCGTCCGCGGTGAACGCAAGGAACACCGACGCTCACATCCGCACCGTCGGTGGCACAGACGACATCGGCATCGACCACCTCGGCATCGATTGACGTGAGTTCGCAGCGCCGGTGGGAGAGACTGGACGGGATGAACATCCCCCCTGTCGTCACCTTCTCCTTCGCGCGTCGCCTGGCCGCCATCGCCGCCCTCGCGATTGGGGCGGTGGCGTGTTCGAGCAACATCGACAACACGGCCCCGGCCAGTACCGCTGCGCCCACCACCGCGAGCAGTTCCACCCCGAGCACCACAGCCACCACGGCTGCACCCACCACCGCCGCAGCACCCACCACCACAACGAATCCCATCGTCACCAAGGGCGGCGTGGTGAAGGTGGCCAACTGCTCGGGTGTGAACGGCGCTGCCGGTGTACTCACCGGCGAGTTCGCTGCCCTGGGATTCACGACCCGCGACGCCACCAATGGTGTGGCTCAGGACAGCGATTTGGAGCTGAGCAAGATCTACGTGGTCGCCGGCAGTGAGGCAGTTGCCAAGTCCGTAAGTCGACTGATGGGTGGTATCGAGATCGTGCCCATGCCGACGCCGGTCTGGATCACCGATGCCCAGGTCGGCCTGGGCGATGCCACCGTGCTGGTGATGCTCGGCCACGACCTCGCAGGCACCACCCTCGCCGACATGGCGGGCTGACGGAGATCGCCGACCTGTGGCCCGTACCGAGTGGAGCGACCAACCGTTCGCGGTGCAGGCGCGCCAGCGATGGCCGCTTGCCGACACCGTCGTGCTCGCCATCAACCGCTTCCGAGTGCATCGCACCGGTCGCAACAGCGCCCTCGTGGCGCACTATGGCTTTCTCTCGATCTTCCCGCTGATGCTCGTCTTCACCACCATCTTGGGCTTCGTGCTGGATGGCAACGCCGAATTGCAGCAACGGATCATCGATTCCACCATCGCTCAGGTCCCCATCATCGGCGACCAGCTGGCATCCGACCCGACACAACTCCAGGGGAGCATTTCACTGCTCGTGTTCGGTCTGCTCACCGCCACCTGGTCCGGGCTGAAGGCGTTCAACGTGCTGCAGACCGCCCTCGACGACGTCGCCGATGTGCCGTTCGAGGCCCGGCCCTCGATGGTTCGGGTTCGCCTGCGCTCACTGCTCGGCATCGGCCTCGTCGGCGGCAGCCTGGTGGCCGGTGCCATCCTCAGCACCCTCGCCGGCATGACGGGCCTCGCCTGGACCAGTCGCATCCTGTTGGGCGTCGGCACCCTCACGCTGAACACGCTCGTGCTGGCCGGCGTCTACCGATGGTTGTGTTCGGTTCGGCCGGCATGGGCCGCCGTGTGGCCGGGCGCCATCTTCGCAGGGGTCGGCTTCACGATCCTGCAGGTTGCCGGCGCCACAGTGATGACCAAAGCCATCGCGCACGCGTCGCCGATCTACGGCACCTTCGCCACGGTGATCGGCCTGCTGTTCTGGCTGGGCCTGCACGCAATGATCTCGCTACTCGGAGCCGAGATGAACGGCGTGCTCCACATGCGTCGAGTCAGGACTCGGTGACGAGTTGCTCGATGCGCTCCAACGTCTTCGTCATCGCGTCGATGGCCTTCGAACGCATCGGTCGAACCATGCGCTTCACCTTCTCCTGGGAGATGTCCCAACTCTCCCTCACCAGCGTGCCGCCGTCCCTCGACTCGAGTTCGTAGCGCCAAATGCGCCCGCCGATGAACGAGCGGAGGAACGCCTTGTCGGGTCGCGGCTGCCAGGCGATGCGGCGGTCGGCCTCGAACTCCACGACCGTGTTCACCATCGTGTAGCCAAAGCCGGCCTTCATGTCCATCCCAAAGGTGGAACCGAGTTCGAGACGCTGCGAACCCGACGGAGGCCCCTGCACCGTGCCGGAGCCATCGATGTCCCTGTGCCGAGCCGGATCCGCCAGCAGGTCGAAGATCGCGGCGGGAGGTGCGGCGATGAAACGTTCGACGGAAGCGACATCGGGGGAATCTGCGGGAGTGTTCACACCGCCTGCAACCACCGCTCACCTGGCCTCATTCCGGA
>CAIXIJ010000011.1 GCA_903919455.1 uncultured Acidimicrobiaceae bacterium
ACGCGGAACGCTGTGACGTCGTCGTACGTGCGCGCCACGATCTGCACGCCGGTCGGCACACCGTTCGAGGCGAACCCGCTCGGCACCGCCAGCACCGGATGCTTGCTCGCAATGTTGAACGGCAGCGTCAGCGCCGCCTGGATGTAGCGCTCCAGCGTCACCCCGTTCACCACCAGAGCGGTCTGCGTGTAGGTCTCGCCCGCCAGCCATCCACCGCATGTGAGCGTTGGGCACACCATGGCATCAAAGCCCGACATCGCATCGGCAAGCCCTGTGTGAATGGCGGCTTCCATCTCCAAGCCTTCGTAGACCGTATGGCCGGCAGCGACTGCTGCGGTGTGCTCGGAGAACCACCTCGCATAATCGGTGAGGAGGTCGGCCCGATCGCCCGCCGCGGCGGTGACGGAGGCGCCGAAGATCGTGCCGAAGTGGATGAGCGCGGCCAGCGTGACCTGCGCCCGCGGAATCGGCACCTTGATCTCCACCACTTCGGCGCCCGCAGACCTCAGCGCATCGCGCACCGTCGAGGTGTTGGCATCGATGTCGTCCTCCACCGGCACGTCGCCGATGGTGCGGGCCAGCGCGATTCGCAGACCGCTGACGGACTCCGGCCGCTCGGGCAGCACCGGCGGGAACCGCATGCTGACGTGGTCCATCGGGTGCGAGCCGGCGATGACATTTTGGATGAGCGCCAGATCAGTGACCGATCGCGCCATGGCGCCATCGTGGTTGTAGGTGTCCATGTTGAACGGGGGAAGGGTGGGCACCCGACCGTGCGGCGGCTTGAAGCCCACCACGCCGCACAACGACGACGGGATCCGAATGCTGCCGCCGATGTCGGAACCCGTGGCCAAGATGGTGGTGCCCGATGCCAGCGACACGCCGGAGCCCCCGCTGGAACCGCCGCAACTGATGTCGCGGTTCCACGGGTTGTACGTCTGACCCCACAGCCGCGAGTGCGTGTAGCCAGCACACGAGAACTCAGGCGTGGTGGTGCGGGCGTGAATCACGGCGCCTGCCGCCGTCAACGATTCGTACATGGGGTGGGTGATGGACGCCACCTCGTGCTCCATCAGCAACGAACCCAACTGCCACGACTCGCCAGCGATCGGCTGTTCTTCCTTCATGGCAACCGGAATGCCGTCGAGCGGCAGTGGATCACCGGCAGCCCACCGGGCCTCGCTGGCTCGGGCAGCCGCATAGGCCTGCTCTTCGCGACGCCCGGTCCACGCGTTCAGCCCGGACTCCACCTCGTCGGCACGGGCATAGAGCGCGTCGAGGAGTTCCACTGGGCTGAGCGAACGATCGGCGAATCGCCGCAACGCCTCGGCTGCGCTAATGAAACCGAGCTCGTCGCTCATCGCTGACCCTTCCCCATGCCCACTCGTCCCCCGAGCAGCGCAACGAATCAGAGCACGATGTCAGCGGTCATGTCAACGTCGTTGACTTGGCCACCGGCGCATCAGCCGAACAGCTTCTTGGCGATCACCATTCGCTGAATCTGGTTGGTGCCTTCGTAGATCTGGGTGATCTGATACACCAACCGAAAAACCCCAGCGTACGGGTGGTGAGCCACACAGCAACTGTGTCATACCGACACAGTTGGACGTCATCACTGGCCCTGAACAGGCCGCATTTGAACATTTCTGTCTCAGACGCGTGCGGCCTAGAAGGCCGTCGTCATCTTGCCCTGACATGCAAGCAAGCACCAACACCACCACCCTCTGGACCATCGAGGACATCGCCGACTTCTACCGGCGCAGCGTGCGCCAGGCACGACGCATCGTTCGTGAGCCCGGCTTCCCGTGTCATGTACGAGGCGACCGGTTCCGCTGGTCATCCGCAGCGGTGGTCGAATTTGCAACCACCGTCACCGTTCCTGCGGAGTCCCCCGACATCATCGGTCCGACCGCCACAGGCAGCCGCATCGTCCGCACACGTCAGCGGGTGACGGCATGATTACCCCCGACTGGGTTTCAATCCAGGACGACCACAGGGTGGTCTATTGGGACGGCCACGCAAAGGGCGCAGGGAAGCGCCGCTTCTCCCGTTTCAAGAACGCCACCGACGCCGAGGCGTTCGCTTCGAAACTGATCAAGGACGCCAACCGAACCGCCGGCATGGCTGTACGTCACGGCACCAACTGGAAGGACCTGTGCCAGCACTGGGTCCAACATCACGACGGACTGATCCCGGAAGGGACCATGCGCCGTCGTGTCAGCTGCATGAACAAGTGGATCATCCCCGCCGTCGGAGACGTACCCCTCATTGACACCACACTTGCCACACTCGTCACCGTAGGAGACATGCTCGTCTCCAATCGTTCAAGCCGCTCCAACTTCAACTCGACCATGCAAACGATGTCGGTGGTGGCCGACTGGGCCGATGCCAGGCGTGCCCTGCCCGAGTCCCCGTTCGGTGCCGACAATCGCCGCAAGCGAGAGGTCAAGCGTCTGCTGGCGATGGTGCAGGACGGACCGAAAATGGTTGCCGAGGAGGGCAACGAGCGAGACATCCAAATCGACATGGTGCCGACCTGGGATGACGTGGTGCGGCTCTCCGAAAAGCTCGCTGACCGTGTGGGTGGGATCTCCAAGTCACGTGAAGTCGGAGACAGGTACGGGAGGGCCGTTCGTATTGCAGCCGGCACCGGCCTTCGACTCTGCGAACTCCTCGCCCTGTCCGTCGAACAGATCGACCTCGCCAACGGCATCCTCACCATCAACCGGCAACTCGACCGTTATACGCCGTGGGACGGCACCGAGAGGATGCCGACCACTCCCCCGAAGTCCGGGCTGTCTAGGAAAGTCGTCGTGTGGGCCAAAGTCCGAGATGACCTAGTCGCTGCTGTCGCAGAAGCAGACGAGAACGGAATCCACTTCCCGCCTTACCTCCAGCAGAACTGGTGGCCATACGCATGGGGTCGCCTGATGGAGAACGCTCGAGGCGACGCCGAGTTCCCGTGGCATGGCCACTGGCTACGCCACCACTACGGCAGCTACTCGCTAGCACCACGTGACGTCGGCGGGCTCGGCCACGCCGATGGTGGTGGAGGTGGGGAGCTTCAGCTGTGACACATCGTCGCCATGGGCGAAGACGACCCATGCCAGCGCCGGAGCGAGCACCACCGCGGCGACGGCGTACGGCCAACCGGAGGCACGCGTGCGACGACCGCTCATCGCGGACCCATGCCCGTGAGGTGCTCGACACGTCGGTCCACGGGCCGTGACGATACCGAATGTTCGGTGTGGCGATGCCACGGTATGGCACAGAAGGGTCCATATGGCCCACTCGTCCTGGGCCATCGCTTTCACTCGGTGGTGGGGTCGCAACGTGCGGTGATGTCGCCAGCGTGACTCTTGACGACATTCCGCTTCCCATCGAATTCTGTGGCAGTCATGCTGGGACACATGACCGACATCGCCGCCGCAACACCCTCGTTCGCGGGGTCGATGGCCACGCAGCGTCAGACCGTGAGTGGTCTGTGGCTCGTGCTCGTGTCGGCGGCGTGCGCGTTCGCCGGGCTCGGCCTGACGCGCAACCCGACGCTCTTCATCGCCATGTCGGCCATCGCCGCCGGCTCGCTGATGATGGGCCGCGCGGCCGTGCAAGTGGACCAACGCACCCGCCGCTCGCTGCGCCTGCTGCAGACGCTGGGCATGGTGTGCTGCGTCACCGTGCTGCTCAACCTGTTCGGCTGACCGCCGCCGGATGGTCCCCGGCTTGACCTTCGGGGTCGAGCACTCGCTGCGGGTGAGATTCCCTGAGCGAACCTTGACGGAAAGTGCCGGATTCCCGGGAACTGTGTCGGTCGACGCGACGACCTTGCTCACATGGCACACATCGGAGCACCCATTCGCGTCATTCGCGTCCAGCCCTTCATCCCCGCGCCGGCGGTTCCTCGCGAGCAGCCGACGCCCGTGCAGGTGACCGCGTCGGCCACTGCCTCGGCGCGTTGATCTCGTCATGTCGATGACACTGCCGATCGACGAGATCGACGAACCGCTGCGCGCCTACAAGTTCGCCGAGGTGCGGGGGACCACCCGACCGCAGGTGCACCCGTCGGGCAAGTTCTGGCGCCGCGCGTACGACCATCGCGAACCGGCGACGGCCGTGTGTCATCGACGCGGCGGACACGCCGCCCCGAGCGTGGAGTGCTCGTGCGGCTTCCACGCCGTCACCGAGATGCACACCCTGCCCGACGTGACCGAGCACCACGAGCACATGGTGGTGCTGGAAGTGGAACTCGGTGGCACGGTGATCGAGCACGAGCAGGGCTACCGCGGCGAGCAGCAGACGGTGCTGGCCATGCGCTTCCCCGAGACCTGCACGCACTGCCGTCGCCAGGCCACGCACCTGCAGCCGGGCCGCGTGTGGCGCTCGGTGTGCACCGATTGTTCGGGCCGCCGTGCGGTGAACCGGGCCGACGCCACCGCCATCTTCGGTGTGGACGTCAGCTTCACCGCTCCCGCCCCGAAGAAGAGCCAACGCGTGTTGGAGACCGTACGCGGCTTCTCGATGGTCGTGTTGATGATGGTGTGCGCGATGTTCGCCACCAAGGTGTCGCCGCCCCTGGCGCTGGTGGTGGTGTTCGGCGGCATGGTGGCCGTGTCACTGGGCCTGGCCATCGCCACGGCAGCGTCGCGCCTGCCGCGCTCGCGTGAATCGATGTTCATCCTCCAATCGGTGACACTCTTCCTGTCATCGATGCTCCTGATCGCGATCGGCCACTGACCCGCACGTTCGTCGTGCCGCGTCCAGCGGTGCGCGTGGGCGTGCATGCCGCGGCCGCGATGGTGTCCACATGGCCGCTCGTCGCCCGGCTCGGCGACGGCCTGCCGCAGGGTCGGGAACCGGTGGCCACCGTGCCGTACTTCAACCTGTGGAGCATCGACTGGACTGCACGGACGCTGCCGCACAGCTTCGCCCGCTGGTGGGACGCGCCGATCTTCGCTCCGCTCACCGGTTCCTACGCTCGTAGTGAACTGCAGCCGGCGACCGGCCTCGCCTACGGGGTGCTGCGGTGGTTCACGTCGGCGCCTGCCGCGTACGGGCTGCTGGTGCTGCTGGCGCTCTTCCTGAACGGCCTCCTGGCCAACCTGCTCGCTCACCGACTGGGCGCGGGCACGGTGATGGCGTGTGTGCTGGGCGTGTTCGCTCAGACCGTGCCGTTCCTGTTCGAACAGCTCGGGGTGCTCCAGCTGTTGATGCTGTGGCCCGTGCTGCTGACCGTGTACCTCTTGCTCGAGTGGGCCGACCGACCGCAGGTGCGCACGGCCCTGGGCGCTGGTGTGGCGATGGCACTGGCGTACCTGACGTGCTCGTACCACGCCGCACTGTTCGGCATGGCGGCCGTCGTGTGCGTACCGCTGCTGGTGCGACGCTCGTGGCTGGGGGAGTGGCGCGTCCGGTCGCTCGGTGCACTCGTCGCCCTCATCGCCTTCGGCGTGCTCGCGCTGCCGTTCGCCATCGGTCAGCAACAGCGACTGCACGATGCACGATGGACGGAAGCCACCATCCACGCTGGCTCCGCCAACTGGACCGACCTCGTGCCCGGTGGCGACGACTGGGTGGGCACGGTGGTGTTCGTGCTCGCGGTGGGCGGCGTGGTGGTGGCTCGTCGCGCACGCCACACGTGGTTCCTCGTTTCACTGGTCGGTGTGGCCTGCGTGGTGGCGATGGGCACCAAGCTCTCACTGTTCGGGTGGCGCCCCTACGCATTCCTCGTCGACCATGTCAGCGTGGTGGCGCGCATGCGTTCACCGTTCCGAGCGGTCGCGCTCGCGCAGGTGTTGCTGGTGGCGTTGGCAGCGCCGTTCGTGCAGTGGTGCTGGACCCGGCGCAACCGGGCAGTGCGCCCACTGCTCGCCCTCGCGTTCGTGCTGGCGGCCATGCCGCTGCAGCTGGGGAGTGGACCGATCGCCGTGCTCCCGGCTGATGATCTGGTGTGGGCCAGTTGGTTGCGCGACCATCCCGGCGGCATCGTGGCGATGATGCCGATGCCCACCGAGCGACCGGTGGAGTACTTCGAGCCGACCTCGGAATGGATGCTGCAGGCGCTCGATCACGGCCACCCACTGGTGAACGGCTACACCGGCTTCTTTCCGCCCGACGACCGGGCCATGCGCGAGCGAATGGCGGCGTTCCCCGACGAGGCCACCGTGAACGAATTGCGCGACATGGGGGTGGAGTACGTGGTGGCCGACTCCTTCTGGTGGGACAGTGACCGCGACCGGGCTGCGCGCGCCCTCGGTCTGGAGCCGATTCTGGGTGGCCCGGACGGTGTGTTGTTGCGCGTGCGGAATTTGTCCTCGTCCGGGAACTGATCGACGGTTCGGAACGACCTCAACCCCTGTGAGAGGGAGCGAGGTGGTGACTGGCATGCCCGTGCGGCTGCGCGGACTGACGTGCCGCCGCGGCGCCACCCTGGCCGTCGACGACGTGTCGCTCGACGTGGCCGCCGGTGAACGGCTGGCCATCATCGGCCCCAACGGCGCCGGCAAGTCCAGTCTCCTGCGCACCATCCTCGGCCTCGTGCCCTCGAAGGGTCTGATCACAGTCGGCGGTGTCGAAGCCGTCAGCCGCCGTGGTTGGAACGAGCGCCGTGAGATCGTGGCGTGGGTACCGCAGCGCCCCGCCGTCGGCCGCTTCCCGCTCTTGGTGAAGGAACTCCTCGCGTCGAGCGGCGACATGGACGCGTCCGTCGCGGCCGCGGAACGACTGGGGGTCGACCACCTCGAGAACCGCCCGTTGCACACCCTGTCCGGCGGTCAGCTCCAGCGTGTCTACCTGGCTCGTGGATTGGGGCACGTCGCCGCGGGTGCAGGGCTGTTCCTGGCCGACGAGCCGACCTCCGCGCTCGACTTCGACACACGCGACTCCGTGGCTGCGTTGCTGACCGAGGTGCCGGTGACCTCCATCGTGGTCACTCACGACGCCGCGGTGGCCGATGGCGCCGACCGAGTGATCGAGATGGCGGCCGGCCGCATTCGAGAGGTGCGGCGATGAACGCGTTGCTCGCCACCACCGACGTGTGGGCCCTCTTCGAATTGCCCGTCGTGCAGCGCAGCGCGCTCGCCCTCCTGATCGCCAGCATCGGGTTGCCCATCGTGGGCGTGCTGATGATCGGCCTCGACGTCATCCCCGTGCGTTTCGCCGTCATGCACACCGCGCTGCTCGGAGTGGCGTTGGGTCTTGTGTTCGGCATCGACCCGGTGCTGTGCGCACTGGTGGTCTCCGGACTCGCCGTGATGGCCCTCGCCCCGCTCGCCGGTCGCCCCGGCGGACTCTCCGGCCCGATGGGTCTGCTGATGACGCTCGCCATCGCGGCCGCCCTGCTGGTGCTGAGCATCTCCGGCGTGAACGCCACGGGCGCGTTCGAGTTGCTGTGGGGTTCCATCCTCGCCACCCGCCGTATCGACGTGATCCTGCTGCTGGTGATCACCGTGGCGGTGCTCACCCTGTTCTTCGCTCGTCGCCGCAAGATCGGCCTGCTGCTGTTCGACCGCGAGACCGCCATCTGTGCGGGTGTCGCGGTGGGCACGCTCACCACGCTCTGCCTCGGCCTCACCGCCGTGGCCATCGCTTCGTCCATCCGGCTCACCGGCGCGCTGCTGGTGGACGCGGTCACCCTGTTGCCAGCCGTCGCTGCCCGCAACCTCGCTCGTTCGTTCACCTCGATGGTGGCGTGGGCGGTCGCGGTCGGTGTCGTGGGCAACGGGTTGGGCTTCTTGCTCGCGCTCTGGCTGGACCAGCCACCCGGCCCGGTGTTGGTGATCACCGTCGCCGTCATCGCGCTCGCCACCTATCTCCCCATCATCCCGGGACGACGTCCCGACACGAAAGGAATCGTCCATTGAGTTCCCACCGCCTGCTGCGGCTCCTGCCGCTCGCCATGGTCGCATCGCTCGCCTTCGCGGCGTGTGGTGACGACACCTCGGACACCGCCGCCACCGAGCCGGCTTCGGAGACCACCGCCGCCGGTGCCGAGACCACGGCTGCTGCGGCCGACGTGCACGTCGTCGCCTCCACCACCTGGACGGGTTCGCTCGCCAAGTTGGCCGGAGCCACCGACATCACCGTCATCGCGCCCACCACCGTGCTGCACCCGCCGGACTACGACCCGAAGCCGTCCGACCTCGTTGCCGCGGCCGACGCCGACATCGTGGTCTACGCAGAGTTCGAGAGCTTCGCCAAGCGTCTCGTGGAGGCCGCCGGCGATGCCACGGTGTTCCCGATCACGCTGGAGAACACCGCCGCCTCGATCGAGAAGGAAGTGCTCCGCCTCGCTGCTGAGATGGGCACCGAGGACGCCGCCAAGGCCAACCTCGAGGCCTTTCTCCCGCAGATCGAGGAACTCGGTGCTGACGCGGTCAAGTCCGTGCCCGCCACCGCCCCGACCGTGGTGTCGCAGGTGTTCATGGCCTACTGGGCCGACTGGGCAGGCCTCACCAGCGCCGGCACGTTCGGCCCGCAGCCGATGTCGGCCGGCGATCTCGCCACGCTGATGGAGATGACACCGACGGTGATCTTCGACAACTACCACGTGCCCGGCGGCCAGGCCTTCGAGGCCGAAGGCACCCCGCGCATCGAGCTCATCAACTATCCCGGCGACGACCTCGACCTGGTGGCCGTGTTCCAGCACAACCACGATCTGATCGTGAAGGCCATGAAGGGCGAAGTGGTGGCCGACACGAACATCTCGGTGCCCAAGGGCGGTGCTCACGGCCAGGCGCACGGCCAGGCCCACGGCCATGGCGACTCCACCGAGACCACGGTGGCCGCGCACGGCCACGGTGACTCCACGGAGACCACCGCCGGCGCCCACGGCGGCTGATCAGGAATGCGTGGCTCCGGGCTGGGTACGCTCGACGGCGTGTCCAGCCCGGAGTCGTTCGCGTCCACCGAGATGCCATCCACCGCCACTCGAGTCACCACGGTCGTCGCCATCGCCGGGTCGATGCTGATGTGCGTGTCGCTGTTCCTGGAGTGGGGCAACGACGTGGTGTTCGCCGCGTCGGCGACGGCGAAGGGCGCGCCGCTGTACCTGGTGTGGAACAACACCGGCACCGGTGCCGGCGTGGCGCTCATGTGGCCCTTGCTGCTGTGCTCCCTGGTCGCGCTCGGGGGCTCGGTGTTGCACCGGTTCACGACGCTCGCCATCGCGGCTGCGGCGGTGAGCGCGCTGCTGTGCTTCCTCTACCTGAACGCCATCAAGACCCGCCTCAGCGACGGGTTCGACGACTTCGGCAGTGCCTCGCTGGGCAAGGCCGTCGGCATCGGCGCGTGGATGTTCGGCGCCGCATCGTTGGTGGTGCTGGTGGCGTTGGTGGTTCGACTGCGCGTGAATTCCATCGCCGCGCAGGCGTCGGCCGGCGAGCCGGTGGACCAGATCGGCGGCACCGGCTGAGGCGTGTACGGCGCCTCGAGACTGGCGACTTCCTCGTCGGTCAACTGCACGTCGAGTGACGCCACGGCGTCGTCGAGGTGATGCGGCTTGGTGAACCCGACGATGGGCGCCGACACCGCCGGATGACGTGACACCCACGCCAACCCGACGGCCGCTCGCGACACGCCGCGGGCCTCGGCGATCTCGGCCACGCGCTCGATGATCTCGATGTTGGCCACGCTGTAGAGGCGCTTGCCGTACTCGTCGGTCTCCAGGCGAGTGGTGGTGGCGTCGAGGTCGCGGGTGAGCTTGCCGCGCGCCAGCGGGCTCCACGGGATGACGCCCACACCCTGGTCCAGGCACAGCGGCAACATCTCGCGCTCTTCCTCGCGGTAGATCAGGTTGTACTGGTTCTGCATGGTGACGAACTTCGTCCACCCGTGCAGCTCGGCCGTGTGCTGCAGCTTCGAGAACTGCCACGCCCACAATCGACACAGCACGAAACTCCGAACCGTCGTGATGCCGGAACGTCACCTGCTCCGTCGAATTGTCAGTCCTCTGCGGACCGCGCCGTTTCATCCACTCCGGCAGAAACCTGAACACGTGATCGACCATCGACAAGTTCGTCTTTGAATCGCCGACTTGTATGTGAGGTGTCGGTCGTTGTGGGTTGAGGCTCGTAGCGTCCGGTAGGTCGCTGGTCGGGTTGGCTCGTGAATCGCCTGCCGCCTTCGGGTTGGCTCTCCCGGGGTTTGCCTCCCGCCAGCGAC
>CAIXIJ010000012.1 GCA_903919455.1 uncultured Acidimicrobiaceae bacterium
CCTGGCCGTCGGGAGCATCGGGGTGCGGCAGGTTCGGAATGCGCAGCAACAGCTCGCGCAGCGCCGAGGCCAACTCGTCGGCCTCAGCCGCAAGCACCCGCTCGCGGTCGCCCATCTCGCGGCTCTTCGCCTGCAGGGCGTCGGCAGCGTCGGCGTTGCCATCCTTGCGCGCCTGGCCAACCTGCTTCGACAGGTCGTTGATCTCGGCGCGCAGGGTGTCGCGCTGCGACTGCAGTTCGCGGGCCTGACCCTCCAACGAGATGGCCTCGGCCAACTGCTCGAGAAGGTCGGGCTTGTTGCGGCGCGCCAGCGCGGCACGCACACCTTCGGGGTCCTGGCGCAGGAGTCGGACGTCGATCACGCTCAGCAGGCTAGTGGCGCACCCCCACCGAAGTCATGGGAGATCGCCCGGGGCGGTAGCGTCGGTGCTCGTGGCAGCGGTCGAGGTGAACGGACTGGTGGTGCGCTACGGCACCCTGGAGGCCGTGCGCGGCGTGTCGTTCAGCGCTGAAGCCGGCATGGTCACCGCTGTGCTGGGCCCCAACGGTGCGGGCAAGACCAGCACCATCGAGGTCTGCGAGGGGTATCGGAAGGCCACCGCCGGCACCGTCCGTGTGCTGGGCCTGGACCCCGCCAGCCACCAGCGGCAGCTGGGCGAGCGCATCGGCGTGATGCTGCAGGAAGGCGGGGTGTACCCCAGCGCCCGAGTGCTCGACACCGTGCGCCACTACTGCACGCTGTACGGCAAGGGTGCCGATGCCGTCGAACTGGTCGAGCAGGTCGGGCTCACCTCGCGGTCGAAGGCCACATGGCGACGATTGTCGGGTGGCGAGAAGCAGCGCCTGTCGCTCGCACTCGCACTCGCGGTGAAGCCCGAAGTCGCGTTCCTCGACGAGCCCACGTCGGGCGTTGACGTGAACGGGCGCGACACCATCCGCGGCATCATCCGCACCCTCGCCGAGGGTGGGTGCGCCGTCGTGCTCGCCACGCATGAGCTCGACGAGGCCGAACGCATCGCCGACCGCGTGGTCATCTTCGACGGCGGCCAGGTGATCGCCGACGGCACCCTCGACGAACTGCGCAGGGGGCACGACGAGATCCGCTTCCGCAGCTCGCCCGACCTCGACCTTGCCTCGCTCGCCGCCGAGATCGGCATGATCGCCAGCAAGGTGGGCGCCGACGAGTACGTCATCGACGCACCGCCGCACCCGCGCCTGATGGCCCAGCTCACTGCGTGGCTGGCCGAGCACGGCCACCCGCTCACCGACCTGCGCGCCGGTAGCCAGCGGCTGGAAGACGTGTTCCGACGTCTCACCGCCGACAACGCGGAGCGCCCCGAATGAACCGATTCCTGTCGCAACTGCGCACCGAGGTGATGCTCACGCTGCGGAACGGCGAGCAACTGCTGCTCACCCTGGGCATCCCGGTGCTGCTGCTCGTGTTCTTCAGCCTGGTCGATGTGCTGCCCACGGGCACCGACGACCCGGTCGACTTCCTCGCACCCGGCATCCTGGCGCTCGCGGTGATGAGCACTGCGATGGTCAGCCTGGGCATCGGCACCGGCTTCGAACGCAGCTACCACGTGCTGAAGCGGCTGGCCACCACGCCGCTCGGTCGGCCCCGACTCATCGCTGCGAAGATCGCATCGGTCGCCGTGGTCGAGCTGGTGCAGTTCGCCATCATCGTCCCGGTCGCCTACGCCCTCGGCTGGTCGCCCACCGACCCGAACTGGCCGCTGGCCGTGTGTGCGGTGTTGATGGGCACCATGGCCTTCGCCGGCATCGGCCTCACCTTGGCCGGCCGCCTGCGCGGCGAGATCAACCTCGCCGCGCAGAACGGTCTCTACCTGGTGCTGTTGTTGCTGGGCGGCATGGTCATCCCGTTCAGCAAGCTGCCCACCGGCATCCGCCAGGTCGCCCACGCCCTGCCGTCAGGCGCCCTTGCCGACGTACTGCGCGACGCCCTGGGCGGAGTGGGCACGCAGCCCGCCAGCAGCTGGATCGTGCTCAGCATCTGGGCCGTGGCGATGCCCGCCATCGCCGCCGCCACATTCCGCTGGGACTAACAGGCACCGCGGCCCAACGGCCGACGACGTTCGGCCGCAGCCCCATGCGAGTCCTCACTCGCACCCCGGGTGCGAG
>CAIXIJ010000013.1 GCA_903919455.1 uncultured Acidimicrobiaceae bacterium
CTTGGTGGCGAGACGCGGGATGAGCGTCTTGTTGTCCTTGTCGAGACCGACGAGCGTTTCGTACACGGCCGTCATGAAGATCTGGCACGTGTCGCAGTACGCACGCGACGGGTCGAGCGAGTTCACGTCCATACCGCGGGCAATGAGCAGTGCCTTGTCGGATGCACCACCGCTGCCACCGGTGGTGGAACCACCGTCGCTGGAACATGCGGCGAGCACGAGCACACCGGCGATGCCGGCTGCGATCACACGACGGGCCACACCCTTGCGAATGCCGAACACCATTTCGCTTCCCCCATTTCCGCACCGACCCCATGTAGGTACAGTGGGTGAAGTTAATACCCCTGCGACTGGCAGCGTCAAGAGCGGGGGTACCCCAGGGGTGAGGGTGGAACGGGTGACAACGTCCAAGAAGGCAGATCGGCAACCCAACAGCCGCGAACAGCAGCGCCTCGAAACACGCCGTTCGCTCGCCGAGCACGCCATCCGTTTGTTCAGCGAGCGGGGCTACGACGAAACCACGGTGGAGGAGATTGCTGCTGCTGCCGGGGTATCGGCCCGCACGTTTTTCCTCCATTTCTCCACGAAGGCAGCCGCCGCATTTCCCGACCACGACGCACGCGTGCACGATTTCGTCACCCGTCTCAACGCCGGCGCGCCCCATGTGAACCCGTTGTCGCAATTGCGTTCAACACTGGATGCCCGTCTCGACGGCGAGAGCCCCAGCCGGTTGGTTCGCTATCGGTTGCTCGCGGAGGTTCCCGAGCTTCGCAACGAAGATGCCCGCACCGACCGCGACTATGAGAAGGCCATCGCCGCGTACCTCATTCTCCACTGGGGCGACACCATCGAGGCCGAAGTGCGAGCAAATGCAATTGCGAACGCATTGATCGGCGTGGCGCGCGCCACGCTGAGCGCCGGTGGTATCTACGGCATCGACGCCCGGGCCGCGACCGCCGAGATCTTGTGGCGCATGTTCGGCAGCCCGTTCGACGATCCGCTGCACTCGGTGTAGCCAGTTCGCCAGCCGATGCCAACGAGTCTCCGAAACGGGCCATCGACCCTCACGACACCTAGCGTATTCCCGTGACCTTTACCGCGGCCGAGTCCGCTACGTCGGCAACGACCGCGCAGGGCGGGAAGGCCGACGGACGCGAGTTCATGGCGTTGGTGACTGCGCTCATGGCGATGGGCGCGCTGGGCATCGACCTGATGCTGCCGGCATTCCCGCAGATCCGCGCCGAGTACGGAATGGCGACCGACTCCACACAGGTCACCTGGGTCATCACCGCGTACTTCTTCGGCATGGCCATCGGGCCGTGGTTCTACGGTCCGCTCAGCGATCGCATCGGTCGCCGCAAGCCGCTGTACGCAGGCCTCGCCCTCTACTGCGTCGCAGCCTCGGTGGCGGCACTGGCACCCACGTGGCCGCTGTTGGTGATCGCTCGTTTCCTCTGGGGTATCGGCGCCTCAGGCCCACGGTCGCTGGCCGTCACCATGGTGCGCGACCGCAACGAGGGCGACGCTATGGCGCGCCTGATGTCGATGATCATGGCCGTGTTCATGGTGGTGCCGATCCTGGCGCCTGCACTGGGCGCCGGGCTCATCCACATTCTTCCGTGGCGCGCGGTGTTCTGGCTTCCCGCGGTCATTGCCGTGCTGATGATGCTGTGGGTCCGGCGCCTGCCGGAGACCCTCAACCCGGCCAACCGCCGCGCCTTCAGCGTGCGCAGCGTGGCGACCGCTGGCAAGGAAGTGGTGACCCACCGCCAGGCGATGGCCATGACCATCGCGATGACGTTCCTGTACTCCTCGATGACCGCCTACCTGGCCGGCTCGGAAGTCATTCTCGGCGACGTGTACGGCTACGAAGCCTGGTTCCCGCTGTTCTTCGCCGTGGTGGCCCTGCTGTTCGCAGCCAATTCGCTGTTCAACGCTCGCATCGTGCAACGCATCGGAGTCATCCAGTTGGTGCGGCGCATGTCGCTCATCGGGGTGGCACTGTGCGTCGGCTTCTACGGCGTGGCCCTCACCAACGGCGGCAAGCCGAACTTCTGGCTGTTCGCCGTGGCGGTGGCCATCGCCATGCCGATGGCGCAGGGCCTGAGCCCGAACTGCAACACCGTCGCCATGACTCCCCTGCCGCACGTGGCCGGTACCGCATCGGCCATCATCGCCACGCTCACCACCGCTGGCGGCGCGCTCTTCGGCGGCATCGCCGCCAACGCGTTCGACGGCACGGTTCGCCCATTCGCCGCCTACCTGCTGGGCTTCATGGCACTCGCCGCCACGTGCATCTGGTGGGGCACCTCGGGCACCCGCCGCACCCACTGACCGACCCACCGTCACCCGAGTCCCACGACACCATCCGAGTCCCACGACACCATCCGAGTCCCACGACACCATCCGAGTCCCACGACACCATCCGAGTCCCACGACACCATCCGAGTCCCACGACACCATCCGAGTCCCACGACACCATGCGAGTCCCACGACACCATGCGAGTCCCACGACACCATGCGAGTCCCACGACACCATGCGAGTCCCACGACACCATGCGAGTCGGGACTCGCACCCGGGGTGGGAGTCCCGACTCGGATGGGGGGCTGGGACTCGGATGGGGGGCTGGGACTCGCATGGGGGGCTGGGACTCGGATGGGACGGGCGAGGGGTGACGGGCGAGGGGTGACGGGCGGGGGTGAGGGGTTAGGGGTGGGGGGTGAGGGGTTAGGGGCGGGGGTGGAAGGAGGCGGCGAGGCGGGCGAGGCCTTCGTCGAGGCTGACCATCGGGGTCCAGTGCAGGTCGTCGCGCGCGGGGCGCGGGTCGAACCAGTGGGCGGTGCCCAACTGCTCGGCGATGAACCGGGTGATGGGCGGCTCGTCGTCACGGAACCGCGGCCACACTCGCTCCACCACCGCACCGGCGCGCAACGCGAGACCCACCGGCACCCGACGGGGCTGGAACGGCACACCGGCCGCACGACAGATGCCCTCCATCAACTCGCGCACGGTGCGCGGTTCGCCGTTGGCCACCACGTAGGCCCGACCGGCACACGACGCACCCGGGCGCACGGCATCGAGCGCCGCCACGTGTGCGCTGATCGCATTGTCGATGTAGGTGCTGTCGATGAGCGCCGATCCATCGCCCACCATCGCCAAACGGCCAGCACGCGCCC
>CAIXIJ010000014.1 GCA_903919455.1 uncultured Acidimicrobiaceae bacterium
GGAATGCCCTGAGCGCCCATTCCGCGGCCCGATCGAAGGCACCATCAACGACAAGCTCGACCAACGCCTGGCGAAGGGCCGCCCGCACGAACTACTCGACGGCAGCCAGGGCGATGGTCAGGTGCTGATGTGGGCCCGCATCCCCGACATGCTCGACGGAGTGGATGCAGCGTCCCTTTCGGTGCTGGGCGACTTCGTGCCGATGGCGATAGGTCAGGCGCTCGGCGTGCGAGGTGGCGGCAACAGCCTCGACAACACGCTGCGGGTGGTGCACCTAGTGCCCACCGAGTGGGTGCTGCTGGACATTCGCGTGCACGCCGTGGAACGTGGTTTCGGCCACGGGCTCGTGCACATGTTCGCCGAGGACGGCACACTGCTGGCCACCGCCAGTCAGAGCTGCATCGTGCGTTTCTGGAAAGGTGAGGAGCCGCCGGTTCGTCCGGCCGGCGCCGACGTCAAGGGGGAACCGACATGACCAACCAGCTTCCGCAGCGTCCGGGGATGACCGTGCCGCTGCCCGGGCCTCTGCACAGCCACCGCGACAAGCTCGCCGAGTTGGCCGACATGGGCTACACCGACATCTGGTCTGCGGAAAGCGATGGCGCCGACGGGTTCACCCCGTTGGCCATGGCCGCAGCGTGGGAACCCCGGCTGCGGCTGGGCACGGCCATCATTCCCGCCTACACCCGCTCGCCAGCCTGCTTCGCCCAGAGCGTGGCGTCGTTGGCCGATGCGGCGCCCGGCCGCTTCGCCATCGGCATTGGCAGCAGCAGCAACGTCATCGTGGAGCGCTGGAACGGTGTGCCGTTCGTGGAGCCATACAAGAAGGTGCGCGACGTGGTTCGCTTCCTGCGTGATGCGTTGAGCGGCGAGAAGGTGAGCAAGGTCTACGACACCTTCGAAGTGAACGGCTTCAAGTTGGGCGTGCGCCCAGAGCAGCAGCCGCCCATCCTGGTGGCCGCGCTGCGCGAGGGAATGCTGCGCCTGGCGGCACGCGAAGGCGATGGCGCCATCATCAACTGGCTGTCGCCCGACGACGTGCGCAAGGTGGTGGGCGTGGTGAACGATGCCGCGGGTGGTGAGCCGAAGGAGATCGTGTGCCGCATCTTCTGCTGCCCCAGCGAGAACGCGGATGCGGTGCGTGCTGCGGCGAAGTTCGCCATCGCTGCATATCTGAACGTGCCGGTGTACGCCCAGTTCCACGAATGGCTGGGTCGTGGTGAGGTGCTCCAGCCGATGTGGGATGCCTGGAAGGCTGGCGATCGCAAGGCGGCACTGGCGGCCATCCCCGACTCTCTGGTGGACGAACTGATCGTGCACGGCTCGCCCGAGCAGTGCCGGGCCACCATCCAGCGCTACTTCGACAACGGCGTCACCACCACCAGCCTGGCCATCTTGCCGCTCGACCCGGAACTGAAGCACTGGGAAGCAGTGCGCGGTCTGGCACCTGCTGCCGGCTGACCGCCGAAGGCGATCATGCCGCCTGGCGTCGGCCGGGCTGGGGCTGGAGCTCCTCCCGTTCGGCTGCCTTGGCGGCCAGCAACGCCTTGATGGCGGCCACATGGGCGAGGCCGCGTTGGCGCGTGCGCTGGTCGAGACGGAACTGCACGGCCGTCGCCTCTGCGGCGAGCAGGGGCAACTGTTCGGGCGTGGGGTGGGGCTCGTGAGAGGTCATGGGCCCAGTGTGACGAAAGGGTGTGACAGGGTTTCGTCGCACTCAGTTCGTCGGACTCAGATGGTGAGGGCGACGGTACCCACCACCGACACCAGCGCGAGGACGGCCGGTACGGCCCACCCCGACCACTTGGGCAGCGGCTTCCATGCCGGGGCCAGCACCACCCATCCGCAGATGGCGCCGCAGATGGCGCCGCCGAGGTGACCTCCGATGGAGATGCCGCTGATGGTGAACGTGAGCACCAGGTTCAGCAACAGCGTGGTGCCGATGCCGGTGCTGAACACGTTCACACCGCGCCGATGTAGGCCGACCGCAGCGCACGCCATCAGGCCGAACACTGCGCCCGATGCGCCGCCGGTGAGCCCATTGCCGCCCATCAGCACCACGCCGAACGAACCGGCGAGCAGGCTGGCGAAGTACACCGCTGCCATCCGGGCGCTGCCGATGGAGCGCTCGAGCAGCATGCCCAGTTGGTACAGCAGCAGCATGTTCATCAGGATGTGGAAGAACCCGAAGTGGATGAACCCGGACGTGACCATGCGGTACCACTGATGTGGTCCACCGGAATAGTCGCCGAACCCGATGCCGTACTGCAGGATGAGCTTGTTCAGACCGAGTTTGGCGTGCAGCACGGTGATGCTGCCCCGCCATGCCGCCGAATCGGCGAGGCCCATCACCAGGAACAGCAGCACGTTGGCACCCATCAAGCCGAAGGTGACCGGGGTGAGCACCCTCGAGGAGGCCAGCTTCACCCGAGTGTTCACATCGGGTCGTGCGGCCTTTGCGCAATCGACGCAGTGGGAACCCACGCTGGCCTGCACGAGACAGTCGGAGCATGCCGACCGTCCGCAACGGGTGCAACTCCGGCCGCCCTCTCGGTCGGGGTGGCGA
>CAIXIJ010000015.1 GCA_903919455.1 uncultured Acidimicrobiaceae bacterium
GCCACGGCCCACGGCTTGTACTTGAGGGCGCCGATGAACACCACGGCGATGATGAGACCGACGGCGATGGCGGTGGGCATGTCGCGGCCGCCGGTGCCACCGGTGGACTTCGCCGGGGCGCCGGGGCGACCAGGAGCCGGCCGAGCAGGCCTGCCGCCGCGCGACGGTGTGTCGCCGGATCGGGCGCGCTTGGAGTTGCCGCTGGGACGTGCCGAGGCACCGTCGGTGGGGTCGGTGCCGATGGTGATCCGACCGGGTTCGCGGCGCACCGGCGCAGACTCGTCGCGGCTGGTGGGCTCGGAGTCCTCGAATGGAATGGGGCCGGAGTCGGGTTCGTCGAACACAGGATTCAGGCCGGTGATGTCGTCGAGACCACCGTCGTCGCCGCCGGTGCGGTCGTCGCGCCACGCGGGTGAGGAACCCGAGAACGATGACCACACATCGAGATCGTCGGTCTGATCGCTGCCGCCAGAGAGCACGCGAGGCAGTTCACCCGTGGGTGGCTCGGTCCAGTGTGGCAATGAGCCGGTGTCACTGTCTCCGAAGGAGATGGTGGGCTCGTGCTCACGCGTGGGTTCGTGCTCGTTCGCACCGTCGCCGCCGAACAGCGGCGGACCGAAATCGTCTTCTTCGTCGCGCCTACGGCGCCATTGATCGTCGGTCATGTTGCCCCCTCGCCTCAGACCTCGAGCAGTTCTTGCTCTTTACGCCCCAACGCTCGGTCGATGTGCTCGACGTGATCGTGGGTGATCTTTTCCATTTCCTTCTCGGCACGCTCGAGTTCGTCGGCAGAAATGTCGCCGGCCTTCTCCGCTGCGTCGAGGTGCTTGCGTGCATCACGGCGGATGTTGCGCACTGCCACACGGCCGTCCTCGGCCATGTGCTTCACGATCTTCACGTACTCCTTGCGGCGCTCTTCGGTAAGCGGCGGGAAGTTCAAGCGGATGATCACGCCGTCGTTGTTCGGGTTCACCCCGAGGTCGGAGTCGCGGATGGCACGCTCGATGGCACCAAGCGCGCCACGATCGTGCGGCTTCACAATGAGCTGGCGAGCCTCAGGCACCTGGAAACCGGCGAGCTGCTGCAGCGGCACCGGCGACCCGTAGTACTCGACGAGGAGCTTCTCCACCAGGGCTGGAGTGGCGCGGCCCGTGCGAACCGAGGTGAACTGGCTCTGCACGTGCTCGACGGCCTTCTCCATCTTCTCCATTGCTTCGAGGATGGTGTCTTCGGTCACCGGACCACAGTAGTGCACTACCGGTCGTGAACGATGGTGCCTACGGCATCGCCGCGCAGGATGGCCTGCAAACGGCCGGGCGCCGACATGTCGAACACCACGATCGGAATCTTGTTGTCGCGGCAGAACGCGATGGCGGTGGCGTCCATCACCTTGAGGTTCTTGGTCATCACCTCGATGTAGCTCACCTCTTCGTACTTCTTCGCGTCGGGCACGATGCGCGGGTCCGCGTCGTACACGCCATCCACGCCCGAATGGGTGCCCTTCAGCAAGGCCTCCGCATCGATCTCGGCGGCGCGAAGCGCAGCTGCCGTGTCGGTGGTGAAGAACGGGTTGCCGGTGCCCGCCGCAAAGATGACGACGCGACCCTTCTCGAGGTGGCGCATGGCGCGGCGACGAATGTAGGGCTCGGCGATACGCGGCATCTCGATGGCGCTCTGCACGCGTGTGGTCTGCCCGGCACGCTCGAGCGCGTCCTGCAACGCCAGCGCATTCATCACGGTGCCGAGCATGCCGATGTGGTCGCTCTGGGTGGCGTCCATACCGGTCATGGCGCCCTGACGCCCGCGCCAGAAGTTGCCACCGCCGACGACGACGGTGACATCCACCCCCATCTCGCGGACGGCGATGATTTCCAGTGCGGTTGCGGCGAGCGTGTCGCCGTCGAGTCCCTGACCGGACAAGCCGGCCAATGCCTCACCTGATGGCTTGAAGACGATTCGTTTCCAACGAGGTGAGGTCATGGCGGCCATTATGGCCGGTCAGCCGATCTCGACTTGAGCGAAGCGCACGATGGACGCCCCACCAATGAACTGCTGCACCGACTTGGAGTCGTCCTTGGCGTAGGGCTGCTCGAGGAGCGCGACCTCCTTGAAGAAGCCGTTCACCCGACCTTCCACGATCTTCGGCAGCGCAGCCTCGGGCTTGCCCTCGTTGCGGCTGAGGATCTCGAGCGTGGCTCGCTCCTTCTCCACCACATCGGCCGGCACTTCGTCGCGGCTGAGGTACTTCGGACGAGCGAAGCCGATGTGCACGGCCACGTCGTGGGCCTGTTCCATCGTGGCGCTGCTCATCTCCACGAGCACGCCGTTCACGCCGCGGCCACCCTGGATGTGCAGGTAGCTGTCGATGACATTGCCCGGAGCAGCCTCGATGCGCACGACGTCGCCGAGCTCGATCTTCTCCTTGAGCGTGATCTTCAGGTCGTCGAGAATCGACGAACGCTCAGCCACTGCGGCCTCGTTCTTGTCGACCACGAGCTCCACCAGTGCGGCGGCTTCGGCCTTGAACAGTTCGCTCGATGCCACGAAGTCGGTCTCCGACTTCAGCTTCACCATGGCGCCGACGTTGCCCTTGATGAGCAGCGCCACGAGGCCCTGAGTGTTCTCGCGGTCGTCGCGCTTCGCGCTGGCGGCGAGGCCCTTCTCACGCAGCCACTGCTTGGCAGCGTCCATGTCGCCATCGTTGGCCTCGAGGGCCTTCTTGGCGTCCATCATGCCCGCGCCAGTGGCCTGACGGAGCGCCTGTACGTCTTTTGCGGTGAATGACATTTTCGATCAGGCCTCGGGGGTCTCGTCGGTGGTTACTTCTGTCGTTACTTCTGTCGTTACTTCAGCCGACTCTTCAGCCGTCTCTTCGGCGGCGTCGACTTCCGGGGCGGCAGCAACCTTGGCGGCTGCCACGCGGGCGTCACGCTCGGCCTGAGCGGCAGCGGCCTGACGGCGAGCGTCGGCCTGAGCCGAGGCAAATGCAGCCTCGTCTTCGGCGGTACGAGCCGGGGCAGCGGCGGCGGCCTGGGGGCTGCGCTTGTTGGCGATGTAGCGACCTTCGAGCACGGCCTCGGCGATGACGTGGCACATCAGCGCGTTGGCGCGGATGGCGTCGTCGTTGCCGGGGATCGGGAACGTCACCACGTCGGGGTCCACGTTGGTGTCGACGACAGCGATCACCGGAATACCGAGCTTGTTGGCCTCGGTGACGCCGATGTGCTCCTTCTTGGTATCGAGGATGAACACGGCGTCAGGGCGCTTGTTCATGCCACGGATACCGCCGAGGTTCTTCTGCAGCTTCTCGAGCTCACGAGTGAGGAGGAGGGCTTCCTTCTTCGGCATGGCCTCGAACTCGCCGGCAGCGCGCATGCGCTCGTACAGA
>CAIXIJ010000016.1 GCA_903919455.1 uncultured Acidimicrobiaceae bacterium
CCCATGCTGAAGAGCACCAGCGCCACGATGAACGACCAGAAGTACCGCTCGGGGCCGTAGCCGAAGGGGTGTACCCGGTCGGCGGGGCGTTTGCCGCGGCGGCCACCGAGCATCAGCAGGCCTTGGTTGCCCGTGTCGGCGACGCTGTGGGCTGCCTCGGCAAGAAGACCGGCGGAACCGGTGATGAGAAATCCGATGAACTTGGCGATGGCGATACCAAGGTTGGCGAAGAACGCCGCGATGATGGCCTTCCGGCTTCCGTCCTGCACGGGCGAAAGACTAGCGACGAGTGCGTTGGCTGGCCCCGTTCGGCGCACTGGGTCGGCCAGCTCGGCACGTACGAGCACGGGTTGCTTCCGGCGCGTGAGTGAGAATGGCGAGCATGAGCGAACTCGCCAACTATGAACTGCACGGACGCGTGATGCTGGTCACCGGTGGTGGCCGCGGCATCGGCCGAGGCATCAGCGAACTGCTCGCCGCGCACGGTGCCACTGTCGCTGTGAACTATCGCAACGATGCCGAAGCGGCAGCCGACACGGTTGCCGCCATCGAAGCTGCCGGCGGATCGGCTAAGGCCTACCAGGCGTCAGTCGACGACGTGGATGGTTGCGCGGTGATGGTCGAGGCGGTCGTGAACGACTTCGGTGGCATCGATGCGTTGATCTGCAATGCAGGTATCGCCTCGCGTGGCCGCTCGGTGGCCGACACCGATCCTGCGGAGATGGAGCGGGTGGTGGCCACGCATGCCTTCGGCCCGCACCACCTCAGCCGATTGGCGCTGCCGTCACTGCGTGCCCGCGCCGCACTTCATGGCCGGGCCGACATCGTGATGATCTCGTCGGTCGCCACCAGCCACATGGCCGCCAATGGCGCGCCGTACAACATGGGCAAGGCCGCGATGGAGGCGCTTGCGCTCACGCTCGCCAAGGAAGAACGACCGAACCACGTCCACGTGAATGTGGTGGCGCCGGGTTTGGTGGAGACCGACATGGGATTGCGCCTGAGTCGGGCGATGACCGGCAACCGCGAGATGCAGGACCTGCGCGCGCTCGATGCCGTGTCGCCGTTCGGGCGGGTATGCCAACCGAGCGACATCGCCAAGGTGGTGCTGTGGTTGTGCAGCGATGGTGCCGGCTACGTCACCGGTCAGCGCATCGAGGTGGACGGCGGGGGTCGCTGACCCCGGCCGTCAGCCCTTGGGCAGTGTGTTGCCGTCGCGGGGGAGTTCGATGAACGTGCGGCCGGGCGTGAGTTCGATCACGTTGCCGTCGTCGGCAGTGAGCGTGAACGGTGCGAGACGGTCGGCGCGGGTCCAGGTGCCGTGCACGTACTTGCCGCCCGTGAAGACGAATGCCTCGCCCTTGCCGGTGCTCTGCGCATCCGGGCTGCCCGATATGCCGGGGAGGTAGGTCATGGCCAGAATCACCACGTTGTTGGTGGTGAGGCGGGTGCCGTCCCTGTCGTTGTCGTCGCGGCCGTTCTGCGTGCGCTCGTAGATCTTGGTGTCGGGGTTCCAGGTCCACTCGACCTTGTAGGACTCCATGTTCAAGTTCACGCCGGCCGAGGCCTTGCCGGTGGGTTGTTCGCCAGCCTTCAGATAGGCGAACTGAGGTTGCGGCACCCCGGCCTCCTCGAAGGTCAAGGCGAACACCTTGTCGACGTTGAACATCAGGGTGAACTCCACCGGGCTGTCGTCGCCCGACCGGTAGCACGTGTTCTGGCACCTCGACTGGCTCAGGTCGACGAGATCGCTGTTGCGTACTTCGGCCACCACGGTCTTGTTACCGCCAGCCCAGGCGAACACCGGCTTGTTCAGCGAGCCGAACAGGTTCACGTCTTGACGACGACCACTTCGGATGGGCCCGACCTCGGGTGCGCTCTTGCTGTGGAACGCGAACGCGAACCGCGACACGTTCGCGTTGATGATCTCTTCGTAGATGATGTCGGCGTTGGCGCTGCCACGCTGCGGATGGCGGTCGTAGTTGCCCACCTTCACCACCACCGCCGGATGGTTCGCCTTGGTGATGTCGTCGAGTGGTTCGCCCGTGAGCGGCCATGTCGGTGCTGGCGCCTCAGTGGTGGTGGTCGCTGCCTCGGTGGTGGTGGGCGCGCTGGTGTCGGCAGCGGTGGTCTCCGGCGACGTGGTCTCGGGCGCACTGGTCTCGGGAGCCTTGGCATCGCCACCGCCGCACGCCGCCACGAGAAGGCCTGCCGACAGCAGGATGGCGGGCAGCGCGCGGCGAATTGCCGGACGCGTCGAAGAACGGGATGCCAAGAGACGCATGATGGCGATTGTGTCAGACCCCTCTCCGCAAGTGGCGGCAGCCGCACGTGACACCTTTCGCACTGATCTCTCGCGAGTTGGTGAAGTGAGGTTGTGCAGCTTGTGTGACCTAGCCTTTCTGCCGTGAGCCCCCTCGCCCCCGACACCACTCACCAGATCGTCACCATCACGCCCGAGGCGTTGAAGGAACTGGCTGCCCTGCGCGACACCGAGCCCGATGCCGACCGACTGGGTCTGCGGCTCGAAATCATCAGCAAGCCCGGCGAAGACTTCAAGTACGACCTGTCGTTCGACGTGGTCACCACGGCCGCCATCATCGACGAAGTGCGCACGCACACCGATGGTGACCTGACAATGAAGGTCATCGTCGCCGGCAACAGCATCGATCTGCTGAGCGGCGCCACGCTCGACCACACGTCCTCGGCCGGCCTCGTCATCCGCAATCCGAACAAGCCGCTCGCGCCCACCATCGAAGGGCTCATCGCCGACGACGCGCTGTCGGCCGAGATCGATGCGCTGGTGCAGGCCGAAGTGAACCCGGCGCTCGCCGCGCACGGTGGTTTCGTCACGTACGTGGGCCACGACAACGAGGGCACCGCCTATCTCACCATGGGTGGCGGTTGCCACGGTTGCAGCATGAGCCGCATGACGATGATGGAGGGTGTGCAGACGATGATCGTCGAGCAGATCCCCGCCGTCGAGCGCGTCCGCGACCTCACCGACCACACCAGCGGCGAAAACCCCTACTACCACTGACCCCAGGCGTGCCGCGGCCGGGCGCAAGCCGGCCTTGCGGCCAGGGTTGGGCGCGAAACCTGCCACGCCCCTCCCGAGTTGGGCGCGAAAACTGCCACTGGCGGCACTTTTCGGACGCACGGGCGCGAAAACTGCCAGGAATGGCACATTTCGGACCCGTGGGCGCGGAATGTGTCAGGGCAGCGCGGTCGTGCTGGTGACCAAGGCGCTCGTGGGCGCCACCGACACCGGCACGACGGCGCCGCTGTCGCACGTGGTGGTGACCGGCGAGGTGACGGGCGGGAAGTCGCACGGGACGAACGAGTTGGGTGACACCTCGACCGACGTGGTGGTCGTGGAATCGAAGGGGTAGCCCGGGAGGACGCAGTTCGCGTTGGGCGGGCATTCCGTGTAGGTGGTGGTGGGCGCAGCAGTGGGCGGCTCGGTGATGGCAGGGTCGAACGACGTGGTGGCGGGCATGAAGTCGGGCCAGAAGACGCACTCGCTGAACATCTGGGCACCGTCGCTGTAGGTGCCGAGAGGGCCGGTGCAGTGGTACGAACCGCCGCTCGAGGGCGCGCACGGGTCGCCGGGCAAGTAGCCGAACGGCGACGTGGAGGGCACGACCGTCGGCTCGAGGACCGTCCCACCCGAGAACGGAATGATGATCGAGAGCCCGACGGTGAACGCGTCGTAGCCGAGGGTGGCGGAGTTGGCCGCGTTCAACTCGTCGAGGCTGACGGCGAACTTCTGTGCCACCACTGCGGGAACGTCACCTTCCGACACGACGTACTGCTGCACCGCGTTCGTGGTTGTGGTGCCGTTAAAACTGAGGGTGGTCGGCGGGTACGTGGTGGGGGATGGCGCGGGCGAGGAATTGGTGGCAGGGTCGATCGTGGGGGCAACGTCGATCGTGATCGTGGTGGGCACGGTGAAGCAAGCGACCGTGGTGGCCACGCCGGCTTGAGTGCCGCCAGGGGTGAGGGCGATGCGGTCGCTGCCGTCGTGGCGGGCGGCCACGGCGATGGCACCGCCCACGCCCACCACGGCGAGCGCGCCGAGCATGGCACCCGAGCGCCGGTGCTGGCGGCGGCGGGCCCGGTGCTGCACGTCGATGACCGACGGCCGCGACACCGGGGGGACGGATCGCGACCGGAAGGCGTCGTCGAGGAGTCGGTCGATGGGGTCGACGGGATCGTGTTCGTTCATTGCGAGACCTCATTGCGCAGACGGGCAAGAGCCCGGTGGAGGGTGGACTTCACGGTGCCGACCGGAATGCCGAGCGTCTCGGCGATCTCCGGGTCGGAGAGCTGCAACTCGTAGCGGAGCACCACGACGTTGCGTTGTTTGGTGGGCAGGCGCCGCACGGCATCGACCACATGGTTGAAACCCAGTTCGCCGTGGTCTTCGGCGATGGGCGGTTGCTGTCGCATGAGCCGTCGACGGCGGAGCACCTTGCGGCCGCCGTTCAGCACGCACACCCGTAGGTAGGCCTCAGGGTTCTGCACCAGGCGGTAACGCAGGTACAGGGCGGCGAATGCCTCCTGCACCACTTCCTCCGCCTGATCGGGCGCGTCGACCAATGCGGTGGCCAACCGCACCATCGAACGGAACTCGCGCTGGTACAGCACCTCGAACGGTTCGTTCATCGAGACTTCGGCCGTGGGGATCGGGTCAGCCACCAATGGCACCGTCGCATCGCTCATACACCCAGTACCGAGTCGCGAGCCGGGCGATCGGTTCCATCTGGCTACAACAATTCGTCGATCGCTGCCACGACCAGCGCCAGGTCGGGGCCGGAGGTGGCCACGTGGCCGCTGTGGGGCAGCTCCAGTCGCTGCACCGGGCCACCCAGGTTGTCGGCCAGCACGTCGAACGCCATGTCGTCGGCGCTGTCGTCGAGCGCGCCGCGCACCAGCAGTACCGGCGCGGTGACGGCATCGAGGTCGGCGGCGTGCACCCCTTCGAGCATCTCGATGAACGCCGTGATGGGGAAGCGGGTGTAGCCCACCTCACCGTCGCCAAGTTCTGGGCCATCCACCCATTCGTGGCCGCGTGACTGGCGCCATTGCAGGCCTTCCAAGGCGTCCTCGTCGGCCATCGGTGGGTTGATGGCCACCACGACGCGCACGTGCGAGTTCAGCGCAGCAACCGTAAGGGCGAGCGTGGCACCCATCGACTGCCCCACCAGCACCTCGGCGTCTGGCACCGCAGCAAGCCAGTCGCTCCAACCGACGCCGACGAGGTCGTCGGGGTCGGTGCCGTGGCCGGGCAGCGTGACCGCCTCGACGGTGTGACCCGCTGCTCGCAGCAGATCGGCCAACGGGGCCATGGTGGCGGCGGTGCCGCCGATGCCGTGCACGAGACCGATGACCGCCATGCCAGCAGCCTGTCAGTCGGCGAGTGCTTGGTGCAGGTCGGCCAGCACGTCGGTGGGGTCTTCGAGGCCGACCGAGATGCGCAGCAGGCCGGGTGTGACACCCTGCTCGGCAGCTTCCTGCGGGGTGAGGCTGGCGTGGGTGGTGGTGCACGGATGGCACACCAACGTTTCGGGCCCGCCCAGCGAGGTGGCCACGTGCAGCAGTTTCACCCGCGACAGCACCTGCTCCACCGCAGCAAGGCCACCGGCGAGTTCGATGGCGAACACGGTGCCGAAGTGGCGCATCTGCCACTTGGCCAGGTCGTGCTGAGGGTGCGACTGCAGACCCGGATAGTGCACGGCCGACACACCGGGGTGCAGTTGCAACGACTCGGTGAGGAACTGGGCGCTGGCCGCCTGATGGGTGGTGCGCACCGCCATGGTGCGGATGCCGCGCAGTGCGTTGAGCGCATCGTGAGGCGAGGGCGTGGCGCCATGCAACACGCTGTAGCCCCAGATGGCGTCGAGCAGATCTTTCTCGCCGCTCACCACGCCCAGCGTGGCGTCGTTGTGGCCGGCGATGCCCTTGGTAGCCGAATGAAGGCTGAGGTGCACGCCGTGGGCGAGCGGTTGCTGACCGAGCGGTGTGGCGAACGTGGAATCCACCACGGTGAACGGCCCGCGCAGGCCGCCGATCTCGTCGAGGTCCACGAGGGCGAGCTTCGGGTTCGACGGCGTTTCGGCCAGCACCATCACGGTGCGACCGGGCTGCACCGCTGCGGCGAAAGCGCCGGGTTCGGTGCCGTCGACGAACGTGACGTCGATACCGAACCGCGCGCACGGCCCCTGCAAGAAGGCAAGCGTTGCCGAGTACAGGTTGCGCTGGGCGACGATGTGGTCGCCCTGGCTGCAGAGGGCGAGGATGACCGACGCAATGGCACCCATGCCGCTGGCGAACGCCAACGAAGACTCGGCGCCCTCGAGTTCGGCCATGGCATCTTCGAACGAGCGCACCGTGGGGTTGCTGTAGCGGCTGTAGAACTCGTTGGAACGCACGCCGGTGGCACGCTTGCGGGCATCCACCATGCTCTCGCTCTCCCACACGCTGCTGGACCACAGCGCGGGTGCGAGCGATCGGCCGCTGTGTGCGCGGCCGCTGGTGATGGCCCGTGTGGCGGGCTGGTGCGAAGGCTCCTGAGGCATTGCGGCAAGGCTACAGTCCGACCATGAGCGTGGACCCGGGAGTTCTGTATCGCACGTGCCGCGAGCGCATCACGGCGCTGGTGTCGGCTGATGGCATCGACGAGTCGCTGGTGGTCATGGCCACCCCCGAATGGAACGTGCACGACGTGATTGCGCACCTATCAGGCATCGCCGAAGATGCCGTCTCGGGCAACATGGAGGGCGTTACCAGCGACCCCTGGACCGCAGCCCAGGTGGAACGCGGTAGGGGCCGTTCGCTGAGTGACCTGATCGATCAATGGACCACGCTGTCGCCGCTGATGGAGGCCGTGTTCTCCAGCCCCGAGGGCGCTCCTCGGCTGAACGGTGTGTTCGATGTGCACACCCACGAGGCCGACCTGCGCACCGCGCTCGGCCTGGCCGCCGAGGTGCCGGCCGACTTCCTCGGCTGGGCCGCAGATCTGTTCCGCAAGAGCTTCGCCGCCGCCGTCGCCAAGGCAGGCCTGCCCGAGGTGACGCTCGAGATCAGCGACTTCGAATGGTTTCGCGGACGGCTGGGTCGCCGCACCGAGGCAGAGGTGCGGGCCTACCCGTGGCCCACCGACCCCACGCCATACCTCGACCCATTCTTCATCTTCGGCCGGGCTTCGCACAGCCTGGGCGAGCGCGCATGATCGGCAAACTCGGCGAGGTGGTCATCGACTGCCACGACCCGCAGGCGCTGGCGGAGTTCTGGCAACACCTGCTGGGCGGCTACATGATCCGTCAGAGCCACGAGTGGGTGGCCCTGGAACCTGCCAGTGGCATCACCATCGGTTTCCAGCTCGTGCCCGAGGCAAAGTCGGTGAAGAACCGTGTGCACCTCGACGTCGACGTGCCCGATCTGGAAGACGCCGTGGCGGCGTCGCTGCCGTGGGGCGCGGTGCGCGTGGGCGAGGTGGTCTATGACGAACTCGGTGGCTTCCAGGTGATGCAGGATCCCGAGGGCAACGAGTTCTGTTTCATCCATGGCCCCACGGCCATCACGGCCTGACCACCATCACGGCCTGACGGGTCAGCGGCCGGCGCGGAGCAGGGCGCCTGGCAAGGCGCCGGTGAATTCGTCGTCGGCAACGGTCTGCACGCCACCACACCAGGTGCCCACGTAACCCGTGGCCTTCTGCACCAGACGACGTGCGTCGGCGGGCAGGTCGTATGCCATGCGAGCGGGCCCGAACGCGAGGCGGTCGTAGTCGATGAGGTTGATGTCGGCGCGCATGCCGGGAGCGATGACGCCGCGATCTGCCAACCCATAGAACGCTGCCGTCTGTGACGTCTGGCGATGCACCACGTGCTCGAGCGACAGCTTCGGGCCGCGGGTGCGGTCGCGAGTCCAGTGGGTGAGCATGAACGTGGGCATGCCGCCGTCGCAGATGGCGCCGCAGTGAGCACCGGCATCGCTGAGGCCCATCCGCGTGTACGGGTGCTGATGTGTCTCATACGTGAAGCCGAGATCGCCGTAGCTGTAGTTGAAGAACGGCGCGTAGATCATCCCGTTGCCATCGAGCGACGTGAGGTGGTCGAGGATGATCTGCATCGGTGGCGTGCCGGTGCGGCGCGAGATGCCACCCACGCTGTCGTCGCGGTGCGGTTCGTAGTCGATGTTGCCATCGGTGGCCAGCCACATGCCGTCGAGCTTGTCGAGGATGGCCTTCTGCATGAACCCGCCGTCGTCGGGCACTTCCTCGATGATGCGTCGGCGGCGCTCGGGCTCGGCCAGTGCGATCAGTTGCTCTGCGAGCGGCAGGAACATGATCTCGTGATACGCCGGGTGGAACATCAGCGGGTGCACGCTGCCCTGCAGGCAGTAGAGGATGCCGATGCTGCGGCCGGCCACCTGCGCGAACAGCGGCAGCCCGTCGGCATGCGCTTCGTCGAGCTGCTGCAGCACCTGGCGCCACATGTCGGGCCCGTAATCGGGCTGGCTGAGGTTCACGGCGACAGGGAGGCCGGTGGCGGCTGCGAGGCGGCGCATCCAGCGCCATTCCTCCACCGCCACCCGGGCGTGCTCTGGCGCGAACTGGAATACGCCGTGGCCCACGCGCTGCATTGCTTGGGCGATGCCCATCAGTTCGCGCTCGTCGGCGTGTGTGCCGGGCACCAACTCGCCGTCCTTGGCGCGGTGCAGCGACGTGCGACTGGTGGAGAAGCCGAACGCCCCCGCACGCAACGCTTGCTCCACGATGGCCGCCATCGTGGCGATCTCGGCGTCGGTGGGAGCCTCATCGTTGGAGGCTCGTTCGCCCATCACATAGGCGCGCACCGGGGCGTGCGCGATCTGCGCCCCCACATCCAGTACCAGTGGTGCTTGAGCGACGGCGTCGAGGTACTCGGGAAAGCTTTCCCACGCCCACGCGATTCCAGCCGTGAGTGCACTGCCGGGAATGTCTTCCACGCCTTCCATCAACTGGATCAGCCAGTCGTGGCGATCGGGTTGCGCCGGAGCAAACCCGACGCCGCAGTTGCCCATCATCACGGTGGTGACGCCGTGCCAACTGGACGGTGTGACGAATGGGTCCCAGGTGACCTGCGCGTCGTAGTGCGTGTGGATGTCGACGAAGCCGGGCGTCACCAGTCGGCCGTCGGCCTCGACGGTCTGCGTGCCAGCGCCGAGCGTGCCGGCCACTTCGACGGCGGTGATGGTGGCACCATCGACAGCGATGTCGGCGTGGCGCCCGGGGGCACCGCTGCCGTCGACGAGAAATGCGTTGCGGATGACGAGGTCGTGACTCACGCCAACATCTTCGCGTGTTCGTGCAACCGTCCGTTCGATGAGATGGCGGTGTCGCTGGAGAACGTGCGCGCGCCGTGGCGGTCGGTGAACGTGCCACCCGCTTCCTCCACCACGACCATCACCGCAGCGAGGTCGTATTCCTGCAAGCCCACGGCGTCGATGGCGAGGTCGACGGCGCCTTCGGCCACCAACATGTGCTGCCAGAAGTCGCCGAACCCGCGGGCCCGGTAGGCGGCCTGCTGGATCTTCACCAACTCGCCGGTGAGGCCGAGGTCGTCCCACCCCTTTGCGAAGGTGACGCACACCTGCGCCTCGGCGATGTCGGCGACGTCGCTCACGTGAATGCGGCGACCGTCGGCGAACGAACCCAGGCCCCTCGCTGCCCACCACCGCGTGCCCATGGCGGGTGCGGACACCACGCCCACCACCGGGCCGAGTTCGGCGTGGGTGAGAGCAATCAGCGACGCCCACACTGGAATGCCGCGCACGTAGTTGCTGGTGCCGTCGATGGGATCGATGATCCAACGCCACGGACTGGAGGTGTCGCCCACCACGCCGTGCTCCTCGCCGTAGAAGCAGTGGTCGGGACGGTGCTGTAACACCTCGTTGCTGATGGCGGTCTCGGTGTTGCGATCCGCTTCGGTCACCTCGGTGCGATTGGACTTCCAGTCCAGACTGAAATCGCGGCTGGTGTAGTACGGCAGCGTGATGGCATCGGCGATGTCGGCCAACTGGATAGCGAACTGCAACTCGCTGAACGCGTCGAACTCTGGGATGGGCGTGGAGGTCACGCGATCAGGCTAGGACGGAGCGAGCCGCAGCCACGATGCCATCGGCGTCGAGACCCAGTTGCGCCAGGATCTTCTCGGCTGCGCCCTGCGGCAGGAACTTGGAGGGAATGCCCAACACCTGCACCGGCACGTTGGCGGCCAACGCGTGCACCTGATCGGCGATGTTCATGCCGATTCCACCTTCGCGCACGCCGTCTTCGATGGTGATGACCGCGCCATGTGCTGCGGCGTCGGCGATCATCGCCGGGTCGAGAGGTGCGCAGCAACGAACGTCCCAGACCGTGGCGTCGACGCCCGTGGAAGCCAATGCCTCCGCGGCGGCGAGTGCATCGTGCACCATCTTGCCCACGGCCAAGATGGCCAGCGAGCCGTCGCCTTTGCGTGCCTGGCGAGCCAACAACCCTGTGCCCACTTCGTGCTCGGTGACATGACGTGCCGCACCGCGTGGCCAGCGCAGGGCCACCGGGCCTTCGTCGGCGAGCGATACGGCGTCGTGCAGCATCGCAGTGAGTTCTTCGGCGCTGGACGGGGCCAACACACGCATGCCCGGCACTTTCGACAACAGCGCCATGTCGTACACGCCGTGGTGGCTGGCGCCGTCGGGGCCGGTGATGCCCGCACGATCGAGGCAGAAGATCACGGGCAGACGGTGCAGCGCCACGTCGTACACCACCTGGTCCCACGCTCGGTTGAGGAACGTGGAGTACACGGCAATGATGGGGCGAAGGCCACCCATCGCCATGCCGGCGGCACCAGTGACGGCATGCTGCTCGGCGATGCCGACATCGAAGAAACGGTCGGGGAAGCGCGCTTGGAACGGCAGCAGGCCGGTGGGGCCGGGCATGGCGGCCGTGATGGCCACCACTCGCGGGTCGAGTTCGGCTTCCTTGATGATCGAGTCGGCGAAGGCCTGCGTGTAACCGGTGACCACGGCGGGCGGTGGGCCGATGGCCGGGTCGAACACCGGAGCGTCGTGCAGGTGCTTCTCGTCGTCATCTTCGGCGGGCGAGTACCCACGACCCTTCTGGGTGAGCACGTGCACCACGATGGGGCCCTCGGCCGAGAGCTCCACGGCGTTCTGAAAGGTCTCTTCGAGGGCGCGGATGTCGTGGCCATCCACCGGGCCCACGTAGCGCACGCCGAGTGCTTCGAAGAACGACGGCGGCTGCAGGAACTCGCGCACCGCAGCCTTCATCGCGTCGACGCCCTTCTCGGCTTGAGAGCCGACATAGGGAAGGTCGCGAAGGAACTGTTCGAGGCGTCGTTGACGGCGCACGTACACCGGGTTCAGGCGAATGTCGGTGAGTGCATGCGACAGCTTCTCGGTGATGCGGTCGGGCAGGCTGGGGTGGTCCATCTCGGCCTGTTCCTTCGGCGAGATGCCTGCAGTGAGGTTCGAGATGGTGGGGGCGTAGCTGCGGCCGTTGTCGTTCAGCACGATGACGACCCGCTGCTTGCTGTGGCCGATGTTGTTCAGCGCCTCGTAGGCCATGCCGCCGGTCATGGAACCGTCGCCGATGATGCCGACGATGTGGCGGAACTGGTTGGTGCCGAGTTCGCGACCCACCGAGAGGCCGTAGGCGTAGCTCAGCACCGTGGAGGCGTGGCTGTTCTCGATGAAGTCGTGCTGGCTTTCCTCGCGGTTCGGATAGCCCGAGAGGCCACCCGCCTGGCGCAGGTTCTCGAACCCGGCCTGGCGACCGGTGAGGATCTTGTGCACATAGGCCTGGTGGCCCGTATCCCAGAGCACTGCGTCGGTGGGCGAGTCGAACACGCGGTGGAGCGCCAGGCTGAGTTCCACGACGCCGAGGTTGCTGCCCAGATGGCCGGCGTTCTCTGCCACGGCATGCACGATGAAGTCGCGGATCTCACCGGCGAGATCGTCGAGTTCCGGGTAGTTCAGTTGGCGAAGGTCGGCAGGTTGCCGGATCTCTTGCAGGCCCATGACGCTGCCACGCTATCCCTCAGCGTTGTGGGCGGCGCATCGTGCTCCAGGTCGGGTCCGATTCGTGCCATTGGTGGCGCGTTTCGGACCCGCGGGTCCGTGGTGAGCCAGATCTGCGTCACTCGGTTCTTCCGGCGTCAAGATGAGCCGCTCGGTCGCGATGCGAAGTGGCATCGACGAGTAGGTCGTGCGCCGATGCCCGTCCTCGTGCCCGGTGCCATGTTCCACCCGCGCGGAATGCCCGAACCGGAAGCCCTTGTCCAGCGGCGTCTCGTCAGCTGAGGCGCCAATGAGAGCTTGCTACTCAGGTAGGATGATGAGTAGCATTGCGGTATGAAAGTGAGTGTGAGCCTCCCCGACGATGATGTCGAGTTCCTCGACACCTATGCCGAACGAGAGGGATTTGCTTCCCGTTCAGCGGTCGTCCACAAGGCAGTTCGGATGCTGCGAGCGTCCGAACTCGGCTCCGCGTACGAGGACGCGTGGGCCGAGTGGGCCACCAGCGGCGACAGCGCCGTGTGGGACGCAACGACCGCTGACGGGCTAGCCGATGCGACGGGGTGAGATCCGACTCGTCGACCTCGAGCCCGTGCGCGGCGCCGAGGCTGACAAACAACGGCCCGCGGTCATCGTGAGCAACGACGGCGCGAACAATGCCGCCGAACGCCTCGGCCGCGGCGTCGTGACGGTCGTCCCAGTGACGTCCAACAGCGATCGGGTCTACCCGTTTCAGGTTCTGCTGCCGGCCAGCGTCACCGGACTTGCCGTCGATTCGAAGGCACAAGCGGAGCAGGTTCGTTCCGTCGCGGTCGAGCGAATTGGTTCACGGGTTGGCCTGTTGCCCACCAACCTGCAAGCAGATCTTGACGAGGCGCTGCGCATTCACCTCGCCCTGTGATCGCCAATGAGGTGCCGCGCAGAACGACGGCTCTGGCTGAGTGGCGGCGACGCGGTCGATCGGTCCCTTCTGCGGGAGGTTGTTCAAGCAGGAGCGACTATGAACGCGAACGCGGTCGACTCTGCTCGTGCGGGGGCGCCGTCGGCATCGACAACCCGCAGTGGGCGCAACCCGGCCACAGCCACGAGCTCGGCGAAGAGCGGGGGCGTGTACCAGTGGAGCGTCCAGTCGCGGTCGGTGGTCGATCTTTCGCCGTCGTTCTCCACCCGCTCGTACCGCAACGTCGCCGTCTGCAGCCGCTCCGCTTCGCGGCGTTGAACAGCGATGGTGGTGCATCTCAGGGTGTGACCGCCCTCGACGATCCGCTCACTGACCCGGCCTATGTCGGCGGCCGGCACGGGCGGCGGGACGAACAACGGGATCAACGCGGCACCGTCCGGCTCGAGGTGGGCAGCGATCCGCTCAAGCGCCCGCCCAGCCGTAGCGTCATCGACGATAAGGTTGAAGGTCGCGCCGGCAAGGAAGATCGAGCGGAAGCGTCGGCCGAGGTCCATGTTCTCGATCTCGGCATGATGCAGGGTCACGTCGAGGTTGAGCGCCGCAGCGCGTTGCCGACAACGGTCGAGCATGTCCGCCGACGAGTCGAGGCCCTCCACATCGAGCGCCCGTCGTCGCAACTCGAGGAGCGGATCGCCATCACCGCATCCGAGCTCCAAGGCCGGCGTGCCGTTTCGGGTGACGAACCGTGCGCACGTTTCCACATCGGGATCAGCTGACCGGAGCGACGCATACAGCTCCGCAACCAGGCCGGTGTAGAACTGAGACGGAGTGGTCACTACCGAAGCATCGCAGGCCTTGTCGGCGCCGAGGTACCGATCAGCCGCCAGCTCAGATCGACAGGTATGCGCTACTTGGCTGGGACGAGAATGGCGGTCTTTGCGACTTGTTCGACAAGACGCCGTGCTACACCCGGGTCGGTCTTCTGCTGCGAAGCTCCGGCCTGGGCGCTGATCAGCACAGTGCCGAGCGCGTTCGTCGCCTTGGCGATCATCTGCGTGCCGTCGCGCGGGCCGCTGTCGTAGACCGTCCATTCCAGACCGTTGGCGGTGAAGGTCGCGGTCGCTTCTTCGTCCGGCATCGGCGGGTCGATGTTCTCGACGGCGAGCCTCAGAAGGCAACAGTCGGTGCGCCACCTGGCGTACCCGATGACGAAGGACGGGAGTGTGCCTTGCGATGTCGGATCGGTGACAGCGTCGGCGGGCACGACGTAGCCGAGCATGCCGTGTTCCATTCCGATGGCTTGTGTCGCAGGAAGTGCGTTGCCTGTTGTGGTGCTGGTGACGACGCTCGCCGATGGAGGTTCCTCCCACGTCCATGATCCGAACGCGACCGTCCCAGAACCTCAGCAGAGACGCAAGCGACCGGCTTTCGTCGACTGGCCACACCACAAGATGGATCTGTGTCTGCCCGTCTGGCGCGTCGTACACCGAGTGGTGCCCATCGATCAGACCACCATCGGCAGCCTGCGCGCCGATCGGCTCCTGCCGACCTTCTTCGACCAAGCGCCAGTCCGGAGAATCGAGGCGGAGCGTCGTCAAACCATCGATCGACCCTGGCGATGTCGGCGAGTCAACAGTGACCAGAGACTCGGCCGGAACGGTGGTCAACGTGGTCGAGGCCTCCCGCCTCTCCGAGTCGCAAGCGGCTGCGGAAGTGGCCAGGAGAAGTCCGATCAACACGACTCCCCGACGTCCCATCAGTTGCCTCCCGGTAGCGCACTTTGCCCGCTCAGGACCGGCCCGTCAACCCGCACCTATCGGCATGAATGGGTGGTTGTGGCGAGGGTCGTGTTGTCCGTGTTTCTGGCTTTGATGTCGCGGCTACGGTCACGGGGACCATCACCCGACGAAGGACGCACGACATGAAGTTCCAGAAGGCATTTGCTGTGATCGGAGCAGGGGTGATCCTGTTCGCCGCGACCGATGCGGTCACGTACGCGGCGACTGGTTCGAGTCTGGTCCTGGGCCAGTTGAACCAGGCGAATTCAGTGACGACGATCCAGACCACGTCGACTGGGAGTGCGTTGCGGTTGCTCACCGCGCCGTCATCACCGCCGATGGCGGTCAACGGCAGGGGCAAGGTGGTCAATCTGTATGCCGATCGGGCTGCGGTGGCTGACAACGCGAGCAAGCTCGGCGGCAAGACGGTTGCTCAGGTGGTGGCGAGCGTCCGTCCTGCCGGGGTGATCTGGGTTGCCAAGAGCGGCGGCCAGTTCACGTCGTTGTCCGCAGCGTTGGCGTCGATCACGAACAACGGTCCGGAACAGCGGTATGTGATCAAGGTCGCCCCCGGCACCTACACCGAAACCGCATCGGTGGTGTTGAAGAACTACGTCGACGTGGAGGGTTCCGGGCAGGGTGTCACCACGATCACATGCGCCTGCGGATCGAACACCGCCCCGGTGTTTAGTACGAGCAGCGCGGTGTTGCGGGTGACCGGCCCCGGTCTGCACGTGAGTGTCCGGGGTTTCACGGTCAACAACACGGGCAGCAACCTCAACTACTCCACTGGGATCTGGACCGGGTCGGCCGTGCCGGGCAACGTCAGCCTCGACGACGTGACCGTCACCGCCACCGGCGGTACTGTCAACTACGGCATCCACAACTCAGGATCGTCGTCGCCGACGATGACGAACGTGACCGCCACCGCCACAAGCGGCGCCAGCGCTTACGGCATCTTCAACGGGGCCGGCTCGTCGCCGACGATGACGAACGTGACTGCCACCGGCACCGGCGGTACCGTCAGCTACGGCGTCTTCAACTCCGGATCGTCGCCGACGATGACGAACGTGACCGCCACCGGCACCGGCGGCACGGCCAACTACGGCATCTACTACTCCGGATCGTCGCCGACGATGACGAACGTGACCGCCACCGGCACCGGCGGTACCGTCAGCTACGGCGTCTTCCACGATGGTGGATCCGTACTCATCCGCGATTCCTCTCTCACGGGGTCGACATTCAGTGTGAGGAAGGCAAGCGGCACGATCCGGATCCTGAACACGGTGTTCAACGGCAACACGTCCGGCGTCGGAGCCGCCGCCTGCATCGCAGCCCTGACAACACAATTGACCGACTTCATCTGCCTCTAGCCGTCGTGGACGGCGACCAGGAGGGTGCGTCGACGTGAATCGAGCAGAGTGCCCTGATTGAGAATCGAACGCAAGGGATTCGTGGCTGCAACCGTCGGGCTCTGCGCCTGACCATCCCACAGGGATCTCTCGGTTAAGGTGTTGACAATCGAACACACGTTCGATACAATCGACTCATGGATACACCCGTCGTCGATTTCCAGGCCGCTGCTGAGGCAGCGCTGGCACTCGGTCGAGGGTTGCCGGCGGCTGCTACGGATCACCGTCGGCTCCGTGCGTCGATCCTGGCGGTCCACACCGCGGCGGCGCAGTTGAAGGTGGTCGAGGCTGAACTGTTGGCGGCCGCGGAAGCGCGTGAGGCCTGGGTGGGCACGGGTGCGCGGAGCATGGCCGATTGGTTGGCTGGGAAGACG
>CAIXIJ010000017.1 GCA_903919455.1 uncultured Acidimicrobiaceae bacterium
AGGGAGGAACTGGCCGGGAGGGAGGAACTGGCCGTTTCCGCCGGTTTGACCGCCGCCGCCGGGGAATCCGCCGCCGGGGAAACCACCGCCGCCGGTTTGACCGCCGTTGCCGCCGGTTTGACCGCCGCCGCCTGGGAAACCACCGCCTGGGAAACCGCCGGGTCGTCCCGCCGGGCCGAACATTGATGCAGGGCCCACGCCGGGAATCGCGCCGTTGTGCGGTTGGCTGGCAGTGGAGACGCTGTAGGCCGTCGGCGCCAGCACTGCTGCTACCAGCGCTGCTGCCGCACCGAACTTGGCCACCTCGTTGCCCATCAGCAGCCCAACGATGGCCATGCCGGCCAAGCCCAGGAGGACGGGTCGCAGCCACGGATTCCAGTCGGGAGTGCGGTCGAGCACGGTCCAGGCCCACCATGCCGTGACGGCCACGGTGCCAGCCAGTGTGGTGCGCGCCCACCACTTGGTGCGCAGCATGTACAGCACGGTGCCGCCGATGCCCACCAGAGCGCCGATAGCCGGGGCGAGTGCCACCGAGTAGTACTCGTGGATGATGCCCTCGCCGAGGCTGAACATGGCGCCGGTGATGAACAGCCAGCCGCCCCACATGATGACGGCGGCACGAAAGCGGTCGTGTCGGTTGCGTACGCCGGCCATCACCAGACCAGCCACGGCGAAGATCAGCGCGGCCGGAATGAGCCACGAGGCATGGCCGGCCCAACTGTCGCCGAACATGCGCAGCCAACCGGTGGCTCCCCACATTCCTGCCTGACCGGGGCCGCCACCGCCCACCACGCTGCCGGTCTCGTTGCCGGTGAGACGTCCGAAGCCGTTGTAGCCAAACACGAGATCGAGCACCGTGTTGTTGGTAGACCCGCCTACGTAGGGGCGGCTGTTCTTCGGCCACAGGTCGACGATGGCCACCCACCAACCGGCGGCGGCCAGCATGGACGCGCCACCCACGACCAATTGCCACAGGCGCTTGCCGAGCTTCGGGGGTCCGGCCACGAGGTACGCCAGCGCGAATGCCGGCATCACCACAAAGGCCTGCAGCATCTTGGTGAGGAAGCCGAACCCGAGCAACACGCCGGCCCATGCCAGCCACTTGGTCTTGCCGTCCTCGATGGCCCGGGTGACCATGTACGCCGACGCCACCATCAACAGCACCAGCAGCGCGTCGGGGTTGTTGAATCGAAACATCAGCGCGGCGCCCGGGGTGAGCGCCAGCACCGTGCCAGCGATGAGTCCGGCAGCCGCGCCGAACCAACGACGAATCGTGAGGTACAGCAGGCCCACCGCGGCCACGCCTTCCAGCGCCTGAGGCACGAGGATGCTCCAGGCGTTCACGCCGAACACCCGCGCCGACAGCCCCATCACCCACAGCGAGGCGGGCGGCTTGTCGACGGTGATGAAGTTGGCGCTGTCGCTGGACCCGAAGAAGAACGCCTTCCAGCTCTTGGTGCCGGCCTGCACGGCTGCGGAGTAGAAGCTGTTGGCCCATCCCGACGCGCCGAGCCCCCACAGGTACAGCACGGCGGTGCCCACCAACAGCGCGGCAACGGCTGGCTTCACCCAGCGAGGGTCAGTGAAGTCGTCGACCGGTTGGTCCGTGTTGTCGGGGCTGGGCGGCGCGTCGAACGCGTCGACATCGGTGTCCACGATGGTCATCGTGGCATCTTCTGGACGCCACTTCTGAGCCACCCCAGACGTTGGTGTGAAGTTGGTGTGAATCAGCCGCCGTTGGAAGCCGGGGCGTAGGTGCGGCACGGCTGGCCACGCAAGGCGCCGCAGGCCGCCGGGGACTTCGCCGGCACGTCGAGGTTGTCGACGATCGGCAGCATCAGTCGCGACGGGTGCGCGGCGTCGTGGGCGATGGTGACGTCTTCGCCCTTGTCCTGTGTGCGGAACTCCCAGATGGCCCGGTTGTTGCCCGGTGCATCAATGGTGAGTCGCAGGCGGCTGCCGGCGCGGAACGGGTGGGCAACCGGGAACAGGGCCACCTTCACCTCGGTGAAGTCGTCGGCCACGAGCGGAGCGGCATCGGCTTCGGCGTTCGTGTAGACGGGCGTGAGGTCGGTGCTGCGGGCCGTGTCGAGTGCTCGCTGGCTGGCGCGCAGCCAACCGCTCTGCACGTAGATCTCGGTGCCGTCGGGCCGCACTTCGGTGATGGTGACCTCGAGATCGGTGTCCTCGGCGCTGGACTTGATCCAGAGGTCGACGGCGCCGGCGCCGACGACCACGGTGTCGTTCTCGAGCGGCGGGGTGATGTAACCGAGTCCCTTGCCGTCGGGCAACGGCTGCCAGTCGTACTTCACATCGGCGCGCCACACACCGTTGCCATCGCCGGTGTAGAAGGTGGCGGGCAATGCGGTCGGGTCGGCGGAGTAGGTGTCTTCCGAGGTACCCGTGCCCTGGGTGTCGGGCACCAGGGAGCCGCTGTCGCCGAGGCCCCACAGCGTGGTGACGGCCTGCGGGATGGGCCACTGGTCGAACTCGCGGGTGAAGTACGGCTCGGGCGTACCGGGCGTATAGGTGGCGTCGCCGCCCTGCTCGAACAGCACGCGAACGGGCTTATCGGCTTGGAACGCGGCAAGCGCCTGGTCGTAGGTCATGTCCTTGAAACGGCTCTCGAACGGGCCGAACGTGCCCACGCCCCAGATCGCCCCGCCAAGGGTGGACGCGATGATGGGGCCAGCGGAGAGGTCGGGCACCTTCTTGCCGACGTACAGCTGCAGGAACTCCATGTAGCGGCGAGCCACCGGCGGACTGAGCGACTCGGTGTGCAGGCCGTTCACCAGCGTGACGTACACGTTGGGTGAGCTAGTGAAGTTCGGCAGCATCGCGGGGAAGTGTCCGCCGGTCTGCTCGTCCTGCCACGCCCCGGCGATGAACACGGGCACCTTGATCTTGTCGACGAACGAGAACGGGGCGAGGGAGTCGCCGAGCGGGTTCTTGTAGAACTTGTTGTCGTCGATCTCCTTGAGGAGGTCGGGGTTCTGCAGCCGCAGCTTCTGGTTGTCGGCGCAGCGCGTGTCGCCTGCGTCGGCGCGCTTCTTGGTCCAGCCTTCGCCGTACGGCTTCGCGTCGTTCATGCGCTGCTGGGTCCAGTTCACGGCGAAACCGGTGTTCAGGATGCCGCCGGGGTACAGCGTGGCGCGGTAGCTGTCGTCGAGTACCGACAGCGGCGTGATGCTGTTCAGGCTGGGCGGCTGCGTGGCGGCCACGAAGAGCTGGCTGATGCCCGGGTAGCTGATTCCCACCATGCCCACCTGGTTGTCCATCACCCATGGCTGGGCGGCGATGGCCTCGATGACGTCGTAACCATCGACCGACTGAGCGGTCTCGAAGAAGCGGTACGAGCCGCCGCTGCACCCGGTGCCGCGCATGTTCACACCCACGTAGGCGAAACCCTGCGCGGTGTAGAGCGCGGCGAGCTGTGCGCTGTCGGGGTCGCTCGGGGCGTAGCCGCTGTACTCCACCACGGTGGGGTACGGGCCCTTGTCGGCCGGTCCGGGAAGGATGACGTTGGCGCTGAGCGTGGTGCCGTCGCGCACGGTGACGTAGCCGAATCCGGTGTCCTGCGGCAGCAGCGTTTGCTGCTCGGTGTACAGCGCCGCATCGGGCACGTCGGTGGGGGAGGTGACGGTGACGGGGTCGCTGGTGGCGTCAGCGGTGCGCACGGTGTAGCCGTCGCCCTCGGTGAGGCTGCGGAACAGCAGCGAGCCCTGTTCGTCGACCGCGCCATCGACCACCTTCGCACCGTTCTGCCACACCTCGAGGGTGTCGCCCGGATTGGCGTCGAGCACAGCAATCTGCTGCACGCCGGGCTGCACCGTGTAGGTGGCCTTCGCCAACGCGACGGTGTCGGCCGTGGTGGTCTCCACTGCAGCCGTGGTGTCGGCGGCAGCGGTACTGGTGGGTGAGGCGTCGTTGCTGTCGCTGCACGCGGCAGCGAGAAGGCACAACGCAACGAGGGCGGCGATCGGGCGGGTCGACATGTCTGTGAGTCTCGCATCACTGTGTCCGCAGGCCACAATGGGAGCGTGATCTCGCTCAACGACATGCTGGCCGACCTCGAACTCCTCGTGAACACCGAGTCCACCTCGCTGCACCTCGACCTCCTCGATCAGTCGGCGTCAGCGGTGGCGCAGGTGATGGAGCGCCGACTCGGCACTGCGCCCACCATCGTGCCCTCGGCGGCTGGGCCGCATGTGCTCTGGAGCGGCGGCGGCGATCCGAAGGTGCTGTTGGTGGGGCATCACGACACCGTGTTCCCCGTTGGGTCCGTTGCCGCCCGTCCGTTCGCCGTGGTGGATGGCAAGGCCACGGGTCCTGGTGTGTTCGACATGAAGGCGGGCATCGTGCAGGCCGTGCACGCGGTAGCCGCACTGGCCGACCGCAGCGGCGTGGAGATTCTCATCACCGCCGACGAGGAAGTGGGCAGCGATGCCTCGCGGGCGCTCATCGAAGAGCGGGCCCTCGCCTGTGGCAACGTGCTGGTGTTCGAAGCCAGCGCCGACGGCGGTGCGCTGAAGATTGCGCGAAAGGGCACGGGAACGTTCGAAGTGGTGGTGCATGGCAAGGCCGCGCACGCCGGCCTCGAGCCGTGGAACGGCATCAACTCACTCGTGGCCGCTGCCGAACTCATCAGCGTCATCCCCAGCTTCGCCGACCCCGCCAAGGCCACCACGGTGACGCCCACCGTGGCGGTGGCGGGTACCGCCGACAACGTCGTGCCGGCCGAGACCCGAGTGAAGGTCGATGTGCGTGTGGAGCAGATCGAGGAGGGTCCCCGGTTGGAGGCTGCGTTCGCTGGCCTGCGCACCTCGGTGGAGGGCGCGCGGGTGGAGATCCGGGGTGGTATGAACCGACCGCCGATGCCGGTGGGCGCAGCGGGCGATCTGTTTCCGCTGGCCCTTGAGGCGGCAGCACAGGTGGGCATCGCCGATGTTCAGGGCGTCGCGGTGGGCGGTGGCAGCGACGGCAACTTCACTGCTGCCATCGGCGTGCCGACGCTCGACGGTATGGGCGCCGTTGGCGGTGGCGCCCACGCCCTGCACGAGCATGTGTTGGTCGACACGATGGTGCCCAGGGCCGAGATGGTGACGGCCCTGCTGACCCGCCTCTGACCCCAACCGCAGGTTGGGTCCGATACAAGCCATCTGGCGGCGTGCGCGTGCCTCGAGGGGGCTACTCGCCGCCCTCGAGCGCCATCAGTCCGCCGCTGCTGAGCGTGCCGGCGTTGCGGTACACGTCGAGCTTGGCGCGGCTGTCGTCGATGTCGAGGTTGCGCATGGTGAGTTGGCCGATGCGATCGAGCGGGCCGAACGCAGCGTCCTCCACCTTCTCCATGCTGAGTCGCTCGGGCGCATAGGTGAGGTGCGGGCCGGTGGTATCGAGCAGGGTGTAGTCGTCGCCGCGGCGCAGCCGGAACGTGACCTCACCGGTGACTGCGGCGCCCACCCAACGCAGCAGCGGCTCGCGCAACATCAGGCTCTGCGGATCGAACCAGCGGCCCTCGTACAGCAGGCGGCCGAGGCGGCGGCCCATCGTGCGGTAGTTCTCGATGGTGTTCTCGTTGTGAATTGCCGTGACGAGACGCTCGTAGGCGATGTGGAGCAGCGCGAGGCCGGGGGCTTCGTAGATGCCGCGACTCTTCGCCTCGATGATGCGGTTCTCGATTTGGTCGCTCATGCCCAGGCCGTGACGTCCGCCGATCTCGTTGGCGGCCATCACCAGGGCCACCTGGTCGGGGAACTCCTCGCCATTGAGCGCAACCGGCCAGCCCTCGTGGAAGCGCACGCTCACCACTTCGGCCTCGATGGCCACATCGTCGCGGTAGTGGGCAACGCCCATGATGGGTTCCACGATGTCCATGCCGGAGCCCAGCTCTTCGAGCAGCTTGGCCTCATGCGTGGCGCCCCAGATGTTGGCATCGGTGCTGTACGCCTTTTCCTTGCTGGCGCGGTACGGCAGGTTCCGTTCGGTGAGGAACTCGCTCATCTCGGCGCGGCCACCGAGTTCGCTGACGAACGCTTCATCCAACCACGGCTTGTAGATGCGCAGGTTGGGGTTCACCAGCAGGCCGTAGCGGTAGAACCGCTCGATGTCGTTGCCCTTGTAGGTGCTGCCGTCGCCCCAGATGTCGACGTTGTCGTCTTGCATTGCGCGCACCAGCAGGGTGCCGGTGACAGCGCGTCCGAGCGGAGTGGTGTTGAAGTAGGTCTTGCCGGCCGTGGTGATGTGGAACGCGCCACACTGCAGCGCCACAAGGCCCTCATGCACCAGCTCGGTGCGGCAGTCGATGAGGCGAGCATGCTCGGCGCCGTACTCCACGGCGCGGCCGGGAACCCCGGGAAGGTCGCTTTCGTCCTGCTGGCCGAGGTCGGCCGTGTAGCAGTAGGGGATTGCCCCCTTCTCTCGCATCCAGGCGACAGCGGCGGACGTGTCGAGCCCTCCACTGAACGCAATTCCGACCCGTTCACCGACGGGGAGCGACGTCACGACCTTCGACATATGTGCGCGACGCTACCGACTGGCGGCCTGGGAGGGCGCATCTCGCACCAAACCGGCGATGGCAGCGAGCGACACGAGCAAGCCTCCGGCGGCCAGCACGTACTCCACTGCGAAGTAGCGGGCAGGGCCACCGATGTCGAGCGTTGCGACAGCTGCAGTAATCGCCGCGCCGAGCAACCCCCACCGGGGCATCCATGGCCGGTGCGAGAGGGTCATCAGCGACAGCGCCAGAGGAGCGACGAACGGAATGAGGCACACCACGATGAAGCGCGGTGCGGTCTCGGGGCCCAACCACCAGGTAGCCATTCCGGTGACGCGTGCGCTGTACCAAATGGCTGCGAAGCCAGCGGTGATTCCCACCCAACCCAGCCAGAAGGCTGTGGACCAGCCCTGGGTGAGTTCACCGCGTTGCAGCGGGCGTTGCGTGCGCACGAGGTCGGTGGGCGGCTCGGGAAGTGGGACAGTGGGCTCCATTCGTCTCGGAGGGTATCCCATGCTGGTGGATGCGCTCATGTCATCAACGACTACCCTTTCTGCGGTGAGCCACACCCCCTTCCAGAAGCTCAGCATCTTCTTCCCGATGTGGAACGAGGAGGCCTACATCCATCGTGCGGTCGGCTATGCCAAGGACGAGTGCGAGTGGCTGATGAAGGAGGGGGAGATCCTCGACTACGAGTTGATCGTGGTCGACGATGCCAGCACCGACAGCACGCCCCGTCTGGCCGATGAACTCGCCGCCGCCGACTCGCACGTGAAAGTGGTGCATCATCCGGTGAACCGCAAACTGGGCGGGTCGATGAAGACCGGGTTCGACGCAGCGAGCGGCGACCTGGTGCTGTACACCGACGCCGATCTTCCCTTCGACATGGCCGAGGTGCGTCGAGCCGTGCGGCTGCTGCGCTACTACGAGGCCGACATCGTGTCGGCCTACCGCCACGACCGCACAGGCGAGGGCAGCTCGCGGGCCATCTACACGTTCTTCTACAACTTCCTCATTCGCAGCCTGTTCGGGGTTCGCATGCGCGACATCAACTTCGCGTTCAAGCTGTGCCGTAGCCGGGTGTTCGATCACATCCATCTGCAGAGCGAAGGTTCGTTCATCGACGCCGAGCTCATCATCAGCGCTCGCAAGTACGGCTACGAGGTCATCCAGTTCGGCGTCGACTACTTCCCGCGCACCCGCGGTGAAAGCACGTTGGCCTCGTTCGGCGTGATCAAGAAGATCGTCAGCGAGATGTTCGCCCTCCGTAAGGAACTGAAGGACATCCGCCCGGTCACCGGCCCGAACGCCTGAGTGGTCGGAGCATCGGCGCGAGTCCGAAAACGGCCGCACGGCCTCGCGTTGCCGCGAGGCCGTGCAGATGTGGGATGAGTCTGTCGTGATCAGTCGTCGTTCGTGATCGTCCCGATCCCGTTCGACTTGGCAAACGTGGTGCCGACAGCGTTGGAGAGCTGCACTCGGAAGGTTTCGTTGGCCTCGCGCACTCGGTCGCCCTTCACGGAGACCGTGACCACGGCGGTGCGCTGACCCGGGGTGAAGGTGATGAGGCGGTTCCTCACGGCAGCGAAGTCGCTGGGTGAAGTGGCCGTCGCCGCCACCGTGCTGGCCCGCATGGTGACCGTGGTGCTGGGGGCGGTGGACAGCGTGACGGTGAAGGTGAAGGTGGTGTTACCCGAACGACCTTCGAGCTGCGAGACGTTGTTGATGCTGGCCGTGGGAGCCGTGTCGTCGTCGAGGATCGTGCCGGTGGACACCAGCCGACCTGCAGTTGCGTTGGTGACGTTGGTGATGGTGAACGGCACCGTTTCGTCAGGCTCTGCGGTGGTGTCACCCAGCACGCTGGCCGGCACGGTGGCGGTGAGCTGACCGGCGGGGATGGTCACCGTGCCGCCGGTACCGGTGTAGTCGGTGCCGGCAGTGGCCGTGCCGCCGAGGGTCGACCAGGTGATGCTCACCGGGTAGACGCTCGGACGATCGAGCTGCAGGGTGAAGTTCATCGGCGTACGAGCGTTGCGGTTGCCTTCCAGCACCGACAGGTCGGCGCCGGCATTCACCACGGGAACATCGTCGTCGAGGATCGTGGCGGTGGCCGTGGCGGTTGCCGGGCCCGTGGCGCCGGTGATGGCGCCGGTCTGCAGCGAGAACGTCTCGGTGAACTCCACCGCGGTGTCGTCGACGATGGTCACCACCACGGTGGCAGTGGTCTGCCCCGGGGCGAAGGCAGCGATACCGCTGGCGTTCAGGAAGTCGGTGCCACCCGTTGCGGTGCCCGGCACCAGCGACCATGCCACCGACACGGCGTTCACCGGTGCCTGGTCGAGGTTGATGTCGAACGACACCGTGGCGCCGATGCCTTCCGTGACCGTCTGGTTGCCACCGAGGGTCACCACGGGCAGATCGTTGTCCACGATGGTGGCGGTGGCTGTGGTGGCGCCCGCGATGACGGCACCGTTGGCGGCTGAGATGGTGAAGTCCACCGTCTCGTCGGCTTCCACCAGGCTGTCGTCGAGCACGCCAATCGCCACGTCGACCGTGGTCTGGCCGGCGAAGATGGTGGCGGTGCCGCCAGCGGCAGTGAAGTCGCTGCCATCGGTGGCGGTGTTGCCCGTGGCGGCCCAGTCGATGGTCACGTCGGCAGCAGCCGGAGCATCGAGGCTGATCGTGGCCGTGAGGGGCAAGCCGCTGCCTTCGGTGGCGGTGCCGGCCGCCGTCATGCTGACGCCCGGGTAGGTGACGGTGCGGAACTCGGTGAACGACGTGATGTTGGCCAGCGCCGGGTCGACAGGTGCCGGATCCACGGCGGACGCCGAGAGGATGATCTGCGTGCCGGAGGCAACCGTGAGCGTTGCGATCAGCGTGGCCACACCGGTGGCGTCGGTGGCCGCAACGCCGAGCACCGTTCCGCCCTCATTGAAGGTGACGTCGGCGCCCACGATGGGCGCCCCGGTTGCGTTGGTGAACGTGGCCGTGAGCGTGACCGTGGGGCTGGTGATGTCTGCAGGGACCACGAGGGCCAGCGCGGCGACCGGGGTGGTGGGGATGCCCGGCACAACAGCCGAGGTGGGGTCGCTGAGCACGGCCTCGTAGTTGCCGGCGAGGTCGGTGAAGCTGTAGAGCACACGAACCACGGCGCCCATGTCGGCCTGCTGGACGGTGTAGACGTCGAAGGCGCCGACCACGTCGAGCCACATCGGGTCGCCGAAGAAGTCGCGAGTGAAGCCGTCCCAGGTCTGCCAGCGGAAGGCCTCGGTAGCGGTGTCGATGCCGTCGGCGTCGAACACCTGCGGGTTGGCCGTGATGGTGGCGTCAGGCACCGGGTTGTTGTTGCTGAGCTGCACGCTGCCGACCACCGAGTTGTTGGTGGCCACAGGGCCGAGCGTGATCACGCCGTCGGGGAAACGCACCTGCTCGATGTTGAGGAGAACGTCGGTGCCCTCATTGGCAGCGCCGCCGCCGCCGCCGAGGCCGCCGCCGCCAGCACCGCCGCCGCCATTGACGGGGATGTGGCTCACGATGGCACGGCCATCGGGGAGCTGACCGACGATGTACTGATCCATCGGGAAGCGGTAGACCGCCGTGTCGATGGCCGAAGCGTCGGTAGGTACGGCGATTTCCTTCACCGGCACGCAGGCGTCGGGGGTGACGCGGCGGGCGATGAAGTCGTTCTGGATCTGATCGAGGGTCTGGACGTCGCGGAGGGTGCCATCGACGTAGGTGCACTGCAGGTGCACACCGAGTTCGGCGTCACCGTCGATGAAGTCGGCACCGCCGCCGCCCTCGAGCTCGTCGCTGCCGGCGCCACCCATGATGATGTCGTCGCCCGTGAAGCGGTTGAGGATGCCAGGTGCGGCCAGCACGCCGCCACGGCTGAGGAGGTCTTCCAGGCCGGTCACGGAATCGAGGTTGTCCTGCGTGAGCTCGTGGCCCACGAGCAGCACCCTGTCGTCGCCGCGCATCGAGTCGTTGAAGGGGCCGCCGGAGAGACCCTCCACCAGGCTGAAGCGGTCGCTCGGGTTGGCGAGGCCGCCGGCGATGACCGGGGCGATGCGCAGATTGGCGAAGGCAGCACTGGTCTCGCGGGCATAGCTCACGAAGTCGAACCCGAGGCCACCGTTGCTGGTGTCGACGCCGCTGCCGTTCATCATGATGTCCATGCCGCCCTCCGCCAGGTAGCGGTCGTCGCCAGCGCCGCCGATGATCACGTCGTCCTCGCCGGTGAGCAGCACGAACGCGCCGCGCTCGTCGCCCACGAGGAAGTCGCCGCCCTCGCCGCCTTCCAGCCAGTCGCGGCCGGGGCCACCCGAGATGGCGTCGGCACCGGCGCCGCCTGTCACCAGGTCGTTGCCCTGGCCGGCGAAGCTTTCCTTGTCGTCGGAGCCGTGGAAGATGGCGTCGTCGCCGTTGTCGCCGAACAGCAGGTCGAGACCGCGGCCGCCGTGGATCACGTCGTTGCCGCTGCCGCCCGACATGGTGTCGTCGCCGTTCACATCGGTGAGCACGTCGTTGCCGTCGTTGCCTTCGATGAAGTCGGCACCGATGCCGCCTTCCAGCGTGTCGTCGCCGTCGTTGCCCCACAGCGAGTCGTCGCCCTCGGCCGAACGGAGCTTGTCGGGGCCGTTGGTGCCGAGCCACGTGGTGTGGTTCTCGGTGGTGCCCTTGCCGGTAAGGCGGATGGTGCCGTCGTTCTGACGCAGGATCTTCGACACGCCGTCGAGGTTGGGCTCGTTGTACGGGGTGGCCGGGTCGTCGAGGATGGGTCCACCCTTGGGGTGAGTGGCATCGATCGGGGTCTGGGCGCTGAGGTCGAAGATGTAGTCGGCGCGGGTGAAGGCCAGCACCGGGATGTTCGTGGCGTCGGTGTTGCGACGGATGAGGTCGGAGAACATGTTGCCCTCGAGCTCAGCCACCAGCGGCAGGCCCTCGGTGCGGAGGAGGTAGTACATGCGGTCGTTGTCCTGGAGCGCTTCCATTTGGCTCTCGAACACGTAGTTGAAGGTGCTGCCGAGCATGCCGCCGAACAGCGGCGGCGCCTCGGCGAGGCCACCCATCCAGAGGTCGATGTCTTCCAGGCCGGTGATGGCCTTGCCGTCGACGTTCGCCCAGTCGCCGTTGCCCTTCATGAAATCGTCGGCGTCGGCCGGCGCATCGATGGTGTTGTTCACGATGGCATCGGCCGCAGCGCGACGGGCCTCGTTCGTGGTGGCGGCGAGGATGGTGGGGTGCTGGCCGTAGGCGGCCACGAAGTTCACCAGCGACGCAGCGTGGCGCAGCGCCATGCCGAAGTCCTGCCAGTCCTGGTAGGGCTTCAGCGCAGCGTTGCCGCCGGCGCCGGTGAGGGTGCTGTTGAACAGTTCGCGGCGCACCTCGTTCAGCGGGGCGATGCCCTCGCTGCGTGCACGAGTGATGTTCAGCGACGGAAGGTCGAGGGGCAGGCCCACGAGGTTGTTGCGCAGCGCCTCGGTGACGAACTCATCGATCTCGTCGCCGCGCTGGCTCACCATGCCGCGAATGATGGAACCCGATGCCTGGTCGGCGCTGAGGCGGTTGCCGTGACCGTCGTCGTAGAACGAGGTGGGGTTGAGGAACGCCTCCATCAGCGGGATGTCGTTCGTGGCGCCATCGGCGTTGGTGCGGGCCACGGTCTCGGTGAGCATCGAGTGACCGAAGCGGTAGACGGCGTGGGCGAACTCGGCGGTGATGGCGGGGTTGTTGGTGGGGTCGTAACCGCCGAAGAGGTTCACGTTGGGCTGGATGGCCCGGGCGAACTCACCGAACACGATGTGCTGGTACTCCATCTCGTTCACGAACTTGGCCGCCTGGAAGATGCGATCGCCATTCCAGGAGCCGTCGGGCTGCAGCCAGGCGCCAAGGGCGGCGGGCGAGGCATTCGGAAGGGTCGAGACGAGTTCTTCGATCTGCTGCACCAGGCCCTGGTGCTCCGAGTGGAAGATGTCGTGCATCGCCGTGAGGCCGATGTTCTCGTTGCAGCGCCCATCGCCGCAGATGAAGTGAGCGTCGAGCAACTCGTTGTCGTAGGTGCCCGCCGGCCACGGCGTGTCGAGCGAGGTGCCGGCCACGGTGTCGGCATCCGGGCCGCCATTGGACGGAACGGCGCTGTGGGCGATGTCGTTGAGGAACGAGTGGCCGGTGCGCACGGCGCCGACCGTGGTGGGCGAGATGGGGGACAGGGGGTTGCCCTCCATCGTGGTGCCGTCGGGCAGCACGAGCTGCGGGTAGCCGTCGATGCCCGGGAGGAAACGACCGTAGGCGTCGGTGGCCAGCAGCGGCACGTTCGAGACGTCGCTGTCGGCGAGCTCGATACCGAGCAGCGAAGCGGCCTGAGCCTTCACGTCGGCCCACGTGGGCAGGCCGCCGTCGATGCCCTCGAGCAGGCGACCCGTGCTGACCGGGTGACCGAACACGTCGAGGTTGTATTCACGCACGAACACCTGGTGCGAGGGGTGCGAGGTGTAGGTCTGGTTGTTGTCGATGTAGGGCGTCACCTGGTTGGTGGCGTCCTTGATGTCGTCCTCGGTGCCGAGCACGCCGTCGGGGCCGGGCTGGTTCGTGGCGCGAGTGAGCACCATGAAGTTGCTGTGGCCGCCGGGCACGTACAGCGGGTCGTCGGGCTGCAGCGGAACGAACACGGTGCCGCTGTCGCCCTTGGCAGCGAGGTCGAGACCATGGTCGAAGAACTGACCGAAGATGGTGAACAGCGAGTTGTACGACGCGGAGAAACCGGCATCGGGCGCCACGTTCGTCAACACGTACTGGGTGATGGCCGGGGTGGTCGGGTTGCGGTCGTTGTCGACCTGGACGGTGGTGGCGCCGAAGCCGTGTCCCACGGTCTCGGCAGCAGCGGCGACGGCCGCCGGGTTGTTCTCGGTCTGGTCGGCGATGAGGTTGGAGATGATGCGCGGGTCCTTGTCGACCACGATGCCGCTGTTCTGGGCGTATGAGGTGGCGTCGCCGACCTTCAGCGGGCCGGGGCCGTCAGCATCGAAGAACAGTCCGTCGCCGGCCATCCACGTCGGCGCCGTGAGGCGGGGGAAGGTGAGGTCCGCAGCGCCGTAGAGCGCCTGTCCAGGGGTGAGGTTGTTGTTCCGGCCATCGGTGTTGCGCAGGCCGAACGGCAGGTTCTTGTTCGTGATCGAGTTCACGCACGCCAGGGCGTTGGTCAGGGCAGCCGGATCGGTGCAGAGGGTGCCGGTGCCATCCGGGTGCGCCTCGCTGATCTGGATCTGCGCCAGGATGAACTCCATGTCCTGCTGCGTCAGGTTGATGCGCTGCGGTTCCGCCGGTCGTGCCGCCTGGGCCATCACCGAGGTGAGCTCACCAGGGACCGTCACCAGTCCACCCGCCACGATGGCCGTGGCCACCGCTCCCGCCAAGATGCGCCGCGTCCGAAAACGCCCGCGCTCCGTACTTCCCGCCATGTTTGTTCCCACGGACGGCACGATAAGGAACTGAGGACCTTCTGACCAGGGCTTGGAGCCTCAATGGGCCGCGCGGCCTACGACCATACGGGAAACAGTGTTGGGCGCCTGTCCTCAAGTGGTGGTGTCATCACTCAGTGTCATATTCCCTGAACTGAACCTGATCCGTGCGGTTGGTAGCCTCAGGTTGCATCACCTCACCGGAGAGTTCGTGAACACGCCCAGGCCCCCCGCCACATCGCAGCGCCCACGCTCGGCGTCGTCGTCATCACCGCTGAAGCGGTGGGCGCCGGCCCTGGCAGCCGCGGGCGTGCTGGCGGTGGTGGTCTTCGCAGGGTTCTCTCGCGATGACTCGCCGTCCACCTCTGCCACGGGGTCCAGCGATGGTTCAGCGGATACGTCGCTCACCGTTCCGGGCAGCACAACGCCGCAGGTGGTGGTGATCACCGATCCTGGCATCAGCAAGACGCAACTCCGCCAGACGCTGCGGCGCGGAACGGTTGGCGACGAGGTGAAGGCCATCCAGCAACGCTTGAAGGAGTTCGGGTTCGACCCGGGTCCGGTGGATGGCGTGTTCGGTGGCGGCACTGAACAGGCGGTGTGGGCCTTCGAGGGTTTGGTGCTCAAGCGGGCCAACACCGAGCAGAGCGGCGAGGTCACCAACGACACCTGGCAACTCATGCAAGACCCCATCACGTTCGGTCCTCGTCGCCAGCAGGGCGTCGGTCGCACGCACATGGAGATCTACCTCGACCTGCAGGCTGCCATCGTGTTCACCGACGACAGGCCCACGCTCATCACCCACATCTCGTCGGGCACCGGCGAGCGGTGGTGCGCGATCGTCACCCAGGACACCGACAACAAGGGTCAACCCTTGCCCGAGCCCGTGAAGGTGGATCAGTGCGGCATCTCCAAGACGCCGGGCGGAGTGTTCCGCTTCACGCACCGCTATGACGGCAACCGGCAGGGCCCGCTCGGCGGCATGTGGAACCCGGTGTACTTCAACTACGGCATCGCAGTCCATGGCGCGAAGACCGTGCCCACCGAGCCCGCATCGCATGGTTGTATCCGCATTCCCATGTTCATCGCCGACTACTTCCCCAGTCTGGTGAAGAACAAAGACCTCGTGTTCGTGTGGGACGGCAAGAAGGAACCCGAGCAGCAGTCGAAAAACGACATGCTGCCGGTGTTCAACTTCCCGAACCCCGATGCCACCACCACCACGAGTTCCACCACGACATCCACCACGATCGCGAAGACCACCACCACTCCGAAGCCGGAGACCCCAACTACGCCTACCGCCACCTCGGTGGCCACGACCACTACGGTGGCATCCACCACGAGCACCGCGGGCGGCTGACGAGCCTCGATCCTCGTCGTCTGCGAGTCGTCGGGTCAGCCGTTTCGGCAGGCGGCGAGGCCGCCGAGATCGCCGGCCATGAGGCCAAGCTGGTCTGGGCAGCGTCGGGGTGGGAGGCGTTGTGGAGCTCGTCGAGGTCCAATTCTCCCTGCGGTTCGGCGGCCATCGCCGCGACCTGCACCGGACCACGGTGGACGGCGCCGCGCCATCGCGCTGACGCGCGAAACTCGGGCATGGCCGCGAACAAGAACCGACCCGCCGACCCAGCCGCCGTCGAGGTGTTTATCGACGAACTCGGCGACGACCGTCGAGCCGACGAGAGCCGACAGCTGATCGAGATACTGCGCCGCGTGACCGGGCACCCGCCGGTGCTCTGGGGCACCTCGATTATCGGGTTCGACCAGTTCCACTATCGCTACGACAGCGGCCACGAGGGCGACACGGCCAAGCTGGCGTTCTCGCCGCGCAAGGCGAAGATCTCCCTCTACGGCATCGGCCGCGACGGCCCCACGAACGAGCTGCTCGCCCGGCTCGGCAAGCATTCGCTGGGCAAGGGTTGTGTCTACGTGAACAAGCTCACCGATATCGACCTGGCGGTGTTGGAGGCGTTGTTCACGTTCGCGTACAGCGTGCGGCACCCCAATGCGACGTGACCGACGCGGACGCGCACATGATGAGCATAGGCACGGCGAGTCGGGGCAGAATGGTCGGGTGACTCCTGCCGACACCGCCGTGTTCATCGACCGCCTCGCCCGTGCCCGGGCCAGTATGGAGGCCAACGGCGTCGACACACTGCTGGTCTCGGTGGGCAGCGACCTTCCGTATCTCACGGGGTATGAGGCCATGCCGCTGGAGCGGCTCACCATGCTGGTGGTGCCGCGCCATGGTGAGGCCACGCTGGTGATTCCGCGGCTCGAAGCGCCGCGCGTGGTGGAGCAACCGGGGGCGTTCTCGCTGCGACCGTGGAACGAGACCGACGACCCCGTGGCCATCGTCGCCGGGTTGGTGTCGGCGCCTGCGGTTGCCGCAGTGGGCGACACGATGTGGGCGCGCTTTCTCGTGGAACTGCTCGGGCACTGGCCTACCGACCGCACCCGCTACGTGCGTGGTACGGCAGTGATGAACGACCTGCGCATGCGCAAAGACGCTGCCGAGATCGCGGCGCTGCAGGCCGCCGGTGCCGCCGCCGACCGCGTCGCGGCCCAGTTGCACGCTGGCGAGATCCCCATGGTCGGACGCACCGAGGCGGAAGTGAGTGCCGACATCTCGGCGCGACTGTTGGCGGAAGGGCACGATGTCGTGAACTTCGCCATCGTCGCGGCGGGGGAGAACGCCGCCTCGCCGCATCATCATCCGGGCCCTCGCGTCATCCTCGACGGTGAACTGGTGCTGTGCGACTTTGGCGGCACCATGGCCGGATACTGCAGCGACATCACCCGCTGCGTGCACCTCGGACCGCCGTCGAACGAAATCGCCGAGGCGTACGACGTGTTGCACGCTGCGCACGCAGCAGGCGTGGCAGCAGGTGTGGTGGGAGCGCAGTGCCAGGACGTGGATCGCGCCGCCCGAAAGGTGATCACCGACGCCGGCTATGGCGAGTACTTCATTCATCGCACCGGCCACGGCATCGGTATGGAAGCCCACGAAGACCCGTACATGGTGGAGGGCAACTCCTTGCCCATCGCTGCCGGTCACGCATTCAGCGTGGAGCCCGGCATCTACGTGGCGGGCCAGTGGGGGATGCGCCTGGAAGACATCGTGGTGGCTGCCGATGGAGGGCCGCTGTCGATGAACCATGCCAATCATTCACTCGTGACGCTGGGGTAGGGCGCTCCGCGCGAAGATCGCGCCCATGACCGTTGTCGACGAACCTCGATCCCAGCGACTTCCCTGGCACATGCGCGGCAGTTATGCCCCGGTGACCGAAGAGGTGGAAGCCTTCGATCTACGGGTGGTCGGTGCACTGCCCGACGGACTCAATGGCACACATGTGCGGAACGGTGCGAACCCCAAGCATGGGCCCACCTCGCATTGGTTCGCCGGCGATGGAATGCTGCACGGCCTCCGTGTGAGCGACGGCAGAGCCGAGTGGTATCGCAATCGTTGGGTGCGCACCAAAGCGTTGGATGGGGTGAACCGCATGGACATGTCCACGGGCACCTTCGACCGCACCGTGGGCTTGGCAAACACGCACGTGGTGCGCCACGCCGGCCGCATCCTGGCGCTCGAGGAAGGAAGCTTTCCCAACGAGGTGTCGCCGGAACTCGACACCATCGGCCCGTGCGACTTCGACGGTCGTCTCCGCACGCCGTTCACGGCGCATCCCCACACCTGCCCGGAGACCGGCGAGATGCACTTCTTTGGGTACGAACTGGTGCAGGCGCCCTTCGTGACCTACCACGTCGTGGACCGCGATGGCACGCTGGTGCACACTCAGCCGATCGAGGTCGGTGGGCCCACGATGGTGCACGACTTCGCCATCAGCCGGAACTACGCGATCTTCCTCGACCTGCCGCTCGTGTTCGACCTCGACCTTGCCATCTCCGGCGGTATGCCGTTCGAGTGGCGTCCGTCGTACGGAGCGCGCATCGGACTGTTACGTCGCGATGGGTCGGGTGCGGCTCCGCGGTGGTTCGACGTACCGCTGTGCTACGTGTTCCACATCATGAATGCGTGGGACGACGGCGCCGACGGCCGTTACGTGTGGCTGGATGCTGGGCGTCACGCCAGCATGTGGGACGGCGGTCCGCACAAGTTCGAGCCGTCGCTCATGCATCGTTGGCGCTTCGACCTTCATACCGGCGAGGTGCACGAGGAAACGTTCGACGACGTGTCGCATGCGTTCCCGCGCATCGACGACCGGCGTGCCGGTCTGTCCAATCGATTCGGCTGGGCGGTGGCACCACGCGACCCATCGGATACGTCGATGGAAGCCCCGACCGGCATCGTGAAGTACGACCTGGCCACCGGATCGCGTACCTTCCACGACTTCGGCGCCACCTCGCTCAGCGGCGAGCCGGTGTTCGTACCGCGCAGCACCGATGCGGGGGAGGACGACGGGTATCTCGTCACCTATGTGCTCGACAAGGCAACCGAGTCGTCCACCTTCGTCGTGCTCGATGCCGCCGACATGTCGTCTCCTCCGCTCGCTGTCGTACCGTTGCCGCAACGAGTGCCGCTGGGGTTCCACGGCAGCTGGTTCGCCGACGAGTGATCGTCCCGACCTGAGGGGGTAGGCACATGCTGGACATCAAGATCATCGGTGGCACGGTCATCGATGGCACCGGTGCTGCGAGCACTCGCGCCGACGTCGGCGTCACCGATGGCCGGATCGTTGCCGTTGGCGATGTGCCCGACGATGCCCGACGCGTCATCGACGCCACCGACCTGGTGGTGGCGCCCGGGTTCATCGATCTGCACACCCACTACGACGCGCAGGCGTTCTGGGACGGCACGCTCAGTCCGTCGCCGTTGCATGGCGTGACCACCGTGATGGCCGGCAACTGCGGTTTCAGCATCGCCCCGCTCACCGGTGTGGACGGCGGCGAGGTGCGCGCCGACGACGCCGACTATCTGATGCGGATGCTCGCTCGTGTCGAGGGTATGCCGCTGGAGAGCTTGCAGCAGGGCGTGCCGTGGAACTGGGGCACGTCGGCGGAGTACTTCGACATGCTCGACGGAACACTCATGCCGAACGCAGGGTTCATGGTGGGCCACTCCGCATTGCGGCGAGTGGTGATGCACGACGACGCATCGGAGCGTGCGGCCACGGCCGACGAGATCGCGCAGATGGCCACGCTGCTGCGGCGCGGCCTCGCCGCTGGCGGGATGGGCTTCACCAGCACCTGGTCGACGAGCCACAACGACCATCGGGGTCGTCCGGTTCCGTCGCGCGCGGCGACGAAAGACGAACTGCTGGCCCTGTGCAGCGTGGTCAGCGAGTTCCCGGGCACGCAGCTCGAGTTCATTCCAGCTGTCGGCCAGTTCAGCGACGACACGTTCCGATTGATGGGCGCCATGAGCGCCGCCGCCAATCGACCGCTGAACTGGAACCTGCTGCAGGTCTATGCGCAGAACTGGGATCTCGTGCAGCACCAGCTGGCGGGGTTCGACATCGCTGCTGCCGAGGGCGGTCGTGTGCTGGCGCTCACACTGCCCGACACGTTCCGCCTACGGCTGAACTTCACGAGCGGGTTCATCCTCGACATCCTTCACGGATGGGACACCCTGATGGCGTTGCCGGTGGACGAGAAAATTCGGCAACTTCGCGACCCGGTCACTCGGGCCGAGTGGAACCGACTGGCGCAGAGCACCGAGGGTACGCAGCGCGCCATCGCCAACTGGGCGGGCTACTGGGTACTCGAGACCTTCAGCGACGAGTGGAAGCCCTACGAGGGCCGCATCATCGGCGAGATCGCGCGCGAACTCGGCCGTGAAGCGTGGGACGTGCTTGTGGACATCGTGCTCGCCGACGGGCTGCGCACCGTGATCGCCAACCAGGACCGCGGGCAGGACGACGCCACATGGTCTCGCCGTGTGGAGGTGTGGCGCGACCATCGTGCCGTGGTGGGCGCCAGCGATGCCGGAGCGCACCTCGACATGATCGATAGCTTCGCCTACAGCACCACCCTGCTGGCGCGCGCTGTGCGCGAACGCGAACTGCTGCCCATGGAGGAAGCGGTCCACTACCTCACCGGTGCGCCGGCTGCGTTGTACGGCCTGCACGAGCGTGGCCGAATTGCTGTCGGGCTGTGTGCCGATCTGCAGGTGTTCGACCCATCCACCATCGGTCCTGGGCCGGTGGCGATGAAGTTCGATCTACCCGGAGGCGCGGGCCGCGTCTATGGCGAGGCGATTGGCGTGCATCACGTGATGGTGAACGGCGTGCCGTGTGTCGAGCAGGGTGAGTTGCTGTCGGCACGGCCGGGCAAGTTGCTGCGCAGCGGCGCCGACACGCACACCGTGTTGGTCAGGGAATGACGAACGCGTTCTGGTCCACCACGTCGCCGTACAGCGTGAGGGCGACCAGTACGTCACCGTCATCGACCTTCGCCACCAACCCGTTGTCGAGCGCGCAGTAGACCGCCGTGCCTCCGGGCAACGGTACGTCGACGCACGTGACGGGCTGATCGGCAATGGTCTCGGTGTGCAGAACGGCCGGGCCGATCTTTGCTTCAGCGTCGCGCCGCATGCGCTTTGCAGTGTCGGCCGCGTAGAAATCCACGGTCACGGCCGTGTTGCTGATGCGCTGGAGGTCGAACGCATCCACGCATGGCTCGCTGCCGTCCTCGGCGCAGGTGGCCACCCGGTCGGGGGTCTGGATGTAGCGAACGTTGCCCACCGTGATGCTGCGCTTGCCGGGCTCGAGCACCACCAGGCCGGGGGTGGTGACGTTTCCGTACTTGGTGAGGATGCTGTACGCAGCCGTGGCGGGCCCGGCGGTGACCGAGTCGATCTTGTTCAACACCGCATCGAGCGACGGGTCGCCCGTCGTGGTGCCGGGCGGGAACGCGCCCTCCGCATTGAAGTACGGGCGTTCTCCGGTGAAGCAACCGGCGAGGAACAGCGTGGAGAGAGCGAAGGCGACGAGGCCGCGACGAGACACGAACGTCGATCGTACGGGCTGCGGCTGCGGAAGCGGCAGCGGCAGCGGGTTGCCAAGATGGCGCAGCGACACTCGTCGCCACCGACGACGCGCCCAGCGGGCGGGAGCATGGCGCGTCATCGGTGGCGGACTGAGTGATTCAGAACGCAGCAATCACGTCGGCGCGGGCAGCCAGCGTCATCTCTGCGGTCGTGATGCGAGCGGGACGGGAGATCCATCTGCACATCACTGATGACACGCTGCAGATGCCGCGAACGTTTGGTGGTTCGGCGGGAATCCTTCCTAGTCTCGTGTCGTGATCTCGCTCGACGCCGCAACCCTTCTCTTGCAGTGGTCGGCCGGAGGTCTGTTCTTTCTCTGGTTCACCACGCGTCGTAGGGAGGTCGGCCTGGGCTACGGCTGGCTGCTGCGCGGTACGTACCTGCTGCTCGCCGCACTGGGCGTGTGGTGTGGCTTCCGGTTCGGCACGGTGGCGGTGCGCGAGGCAAGTGGCGTTGCCGTGGTGATTGCCACGTTCATGACGCTGGTGGTGAGCATCGTGCGTCGCAAGGCCGGCGTGTCGGGCGCAGTGGCTGATCACGATCGCCGCAGCGAGCGAATCGCAGCGATGACGGGCATCGATCGCACGGTCGCCGACGAAGCACCTGCGGCCGGGGGCCCTGAGTTCCCGCCGGTGCTGGATCTCGTGGCACCGGTCTTGGCCGTGCCGGGTCTCATTGCTGCGGCGATGGATTCCGGCGGCAACCCGTTCACATCGTTGCTGCGCACCTTTGCCGGTGCACTCTTCCTGGGTGCCGTCACCGACGCGATGTTGCTCGGTCACTGGTACCTCGTGCAGCCTGGCCTGCCCCGCCGACACCTCAACGAACTCGTGCGCGTCGTCGGCTGGATCTGGCCGTTCGAGGTGGTCTCGATGTTGCTGCCGGTGGGGATGTTCTCCGTGTTCGTCGGCACGGTCGACGACGGTTGGAGCGGTCAACTCGGTTGGTTCTGGGCTGCCTGCGCTGTCACCACGATCGTCCTGGTGCAGGTCACCAAGGCCGCGTTGAAGGAACGGTCGTATTCGGCGGTGATGGCGGCCACCGGTCTGCTGTACCTGGCTATCCTCACTGCGTTCGGCACCGACCTGGTGGCTCGCGCAGTGCTAGCAGGCTGACCAGTTCAGGAAGTTCGGGGCAGACTGGGGGCATGTCTGCTGCGCTCCACGCTCGAGGTCTGTCGTTGGCGTTGGGGGCGCGGCACCTGCTCGTCGATCTCGATCTATCGGTCGACCCCGGGCAGTGCATCGGCCTCGTCGGCCCCAATGGGGTGGGGAAGAGCACGCTGCTGCGCGTGCTGGCCGGATTGCTGCCACCCGACAAGGGGTCGGTCACGCTGTCACCGGCAGGTGCCAACGTGGGGTATCTGCCACAGGAACCCGAACGACGCGACGAATCGGTGATGGCGTACCTGGCCCGGCGCACCGGTGTGGCAGCGGCATCCGAGGCACTCGACACATCGACGGCCGATCTCGCTGCCGGCGTGGAGGGCTCGGACGACACCTACAGCGACGCGTTGGATCGCTGGTTGGCGTTGGGCGCGGCCGACTTCGATTCGCGGGTGGGGGAGGTGTGGGCCGAACTCGGCTTACGCGACACGCTGCTGCACCAAGGAATGCCGTCGCTGTCGGGAGGCGAAGCCGCGCGCGCAGGCCTGGCCGCGTTGCTGCTGGCCCGATTCGACGTGTTTCTTCTCGACGAACCGACGAACGACCTAGATCTCGACGGCTTGGCGCGGCTGGAGAAGTTCGTCACCGGGCTTGGGGCTGGTTGCGTATTGGTGAGCCACGACCGCACCTTCCTGCAGCGCACCGTCACGCACGTGGTGGAGCTCGATGAGTTCACCCATCAGGGCACCCGCTACGCCGGTGGGTGGGATGCCTACCTTCGTGAGCGCGAACTGTCGAAGCAGCACGCGCGGCAGGCGTACGAGGAGTACGACGCGAAGCGTTCGTCGTTGGCTGGTCGAGCCCAGCGCGAGCGCGAGTGGGCCACGCAGGGCCTGTCGCGGGCGAAGAAGAAGCCCGACGACAACGACAAGAACATCAAGGCCTTCAAGGTGAACCAGTCGGAGCAGTTGGCCGGCAAGGCAGCTCGCACCGACAAGATGATGGAACGCCTCGACGTGGTGGAGGAGCCCCGCGAGGGGTGGCAGTTGCGGCTGGTGATTGCATCCGCTCCGCGCAGCGGGAACGTGGTGGCTCGCCTCGACCGCGCAGTGGTGGAGCACGGCACCTTCACGCTGGGCCCCGTGGACCTGCAGATCGACTACGGCGAGAAGGTGGTCATCGAGGGTCCGAATGGCGCCGGCAAGAGCACATTGCTGCGGGCGTTGCTGGGCGAGGAACCCGTCAGCGCGGGCACGCATTGGCGAGGGCCCGGCGTGGTGGTGGGCCGCCTCGAACAGGCCCGTCATCAACTGGCCGACGCGCCCACTGTGTTGCAGGCGTTCATGGGCGCCACCGGAATGCTCGTGCCGGAGTCGCGCACCTTGCTGGCCAAGTTCGGCATCGGCGCAGAACACGTGAACCGTTCGGCAGAGTCATTGTCGCCGGGCGAACGCACTCGACTGGTGCTGGCGTTGCTCATGGCGAAGGGTTCGAACTGCCTGGTGCTCGACGAACCCACCAACCACCTCGACCTTCCTGCCATCGAACAACTCGAGCAGGCGCTCGCCACCTTCGAGGGCACGGTGTTGCTGGTCAGCCACGACCGTTCGCTCCTCAGCAACGTGGCGCGCACCCGCACCCTCGAGGTGCGCGATGGCCGGGTCGTGCGCGACACCCCCGCCTAACCGTCGCTCGGGTGGGGGAGTCGATGAGGGTCAGTGGGCGCTGCGGATGCGGTGGCTTACGGCGACTCCGACCATTGCCACACCGAACGCGATGGCGAAGTTGATGCCCAGCGCCGTGGAGATGGACATGGAGGTGCGGTCGGCAGCGGCGACGGTGGCCCCACCGATACCGCCCATCAGCGAGTAGCCCAGCGCATCGGCCAGCGTGATCTGGCTGCTCACCTTGCCTTCCACGCCGTCCTTGGCGTAGGTCATGGCGGACACGGTGGTGGGATTGAAGAGCAACCCCATACCCAAGCCGCCCACCGACCAGCCGAGGAACACAGCCCACAGCGGCCAGCCATCCCAGAGCACCGGCGTCACCAGCAGCACACCGGCCGCGAGCACGATGAAGCCGTTGCGAACAGCTCGGGCTGCGTCATCGGGAGGGTTATGAGCGCGGATCCATTGGCCGCCGGTCCAGGCGAGCGCGGCGCCGATGATGACCATGCCTTGCCACAGCGGGCTGACCTCGTGGATGCGATCTGCGGCGAGCGGAATGAAACTGTCGGCGCCCATGAACGCGGCTGTCGCCAGGAACCGGCAGGCGACGAGGGCGGCCAGGCCGGTGCGCGCCACCTCGATGCCCGCAGGGAGCAACGTGCGCAGCGCCCACCACGCCGTGCCACCGCCTGCCAACGTCAGCACCACGGCACCCACCGGGTTGGCCATCTGCAACCCGGTGGCCATCGCTCCGACACCGCCCGCAGCGGCGACAGCGTGCGGAATTCGACTGGGTGCTCCGGTGAACGCGGCGGCGCCATAGTGACGCATGGGTCGGATGGCCAATGCCGCTACAGCAACCGCCAGCGGGATGATGCCGAGGAACACCCAGCGCCATCCGAAGGTGGACACCACCCACCCGGAGATGGCGGGGGCGAAGAGACTGGGCAGCACCCAGCCTGCGGAGAGCACCGCGAAGATCTTCGCCTGACGCTCGGGTGGGAACGCCCGGTTCACCAACGTGTACGACAGTGGTTGCAGACCGCCAGTGCCAGCGCCCTGCAGCGTGCGACCGATCACGATCCAGACCATGCTGTGTGCGCCCGCTGCCACCAGCAGGCCAACGATGAAGGTTGCGATCGAGATCATGTACGGCATCACCGGGCCGCGACGGTCGGCCAGTTCGCCAGCGGCCACGAGTGCCACCATGTTGGCGAGGGTGTAGGCGGCAATCGCCAACCCGTACAACGAGGTGCCACCTAACTCGTCGGTGATGGTGGGCATGGCGGTGACCACCGCCGTGATTTCGAATGCGACGAGGGACACCCCGAGCACCAGCCCGATGGCGAGGAGTCGTTGGCTCGACGACATCGGTGCAGGGGTGGTCATACGCGGCTCAGTGCGGACTGCCCGGTGCCACGAGTGGCCAGGGCCGGTTGCGCTCGGCGGTGAGAGCCAGGTCGAGCAGCAGTTCCTCCGTGTAGTGGCGGCCCACCACCTGCAGGCCAATGGGAAGACCATCGAGTGTGCCGGCGGGAATGGAGATGGCCGGGTTGCCGTGGAGATTGGCGGGGAACGTGAGGCGGCCGTTGTTGCCGGGTCCGGCATCGATGCCGCCGAACACGCCGGGCAGTGGACCGTCCGCATCGAACGCGATGTCGGGGTTAGTGGCGGTGATGACGAAGTCGACACCATCAACCGGGTCGAAGATGCGAGCCATGGCTTCGTTCACCTCCATGCGTCGGCGCTCGATCTTGGCGCGCGCTGCGGCGTCGTACTTGCCCACCGCGAGTTCCATGCCGAAGCGGATCTCGGGGGTGAGGTCGTCGGCACATTGCGGCCAGTGGTCCTTCAACTGGGCTTCGATGGCGATGTTGCCGCTGAGCGACCAGGCGGCTCCCATACGCGGCATGGCCACGTCGATGCCCTCCACTCGCTGCATACCGGTCTCGGCGGCCAGCTCTACGCCCGCCACCTCCAGCAGTTCCCACATGTAGGGCGACACCGTGGCATTGCCCCAGGTGGGAGCGAAGGCCACCCGCTTACCGCGGAGGGCCTCAAGATGTGAACCGAGGCCGGTCTCCCAACCCTCCACGCGCGGCAGGCTCAGCGGGTCTCGGGCATCGAAGCCGTTGCACACGTCGAACCAACGGGCGGTGTCGCGCACCGACCGCGACAGGCATCCCACCGTCACGGTGAGGTTGCCGTAGGCGGCCCACGGGCCACGAGGAATACGGCCGATGGTGGCCTTCAAGCCGACGAGGCCGGTGAAGCCCGCAGGGATACGAATGCTGCCGCCGCCGTCGCCGCCGGTCCCCAGTGTGCAGATGCCGCCCGCCACAGCAGCGGCCGTGCCGCCCGAACTGCCACCCGGGGTCTTGCCGTGCTGCCAGGGGTTGTGGGTGGTGCCGTGGATGACCGTGCGGGTGACATTCACGCCGCCGAACTCGCTGGCGTTGGTCTGGCCAGCCAGCACGGCGCCGCCGAGGTCGCGGACCCGTTCCACGTATGTAGCGGTGTGACCGGCGATCTGGTGCTGCAGTGGCACGGAGGCGTGCGAATCGGGCCATCCGGTGACGGCGTCGAGTTCCTTCACGCCGATGGGCACGCCACCGAACGGCTTGGTGATGTCGGCGTTGCGGGCGGATGCTTCGGCCTGCTCGCGATCGAGGAAGCAGAACGCATTCAGATCGCTTGCTTCGATGGCGTCGTACATCGCCTGCAGTTCCTCTGCGGGCGAGCGTCGGCCGGCACGGAATTCATCGACGAGCGAGCAGGCATCGCCCTGCCACGGTGTGTTCCCCATGCGCCGGACCTTAGTAGGCGGGCCGGCATACGAGGCCAGACGGGCATGGCCCCTAGAGTCGAGCGCAACATGGATAGCCGATCGTTCCTCGGGCTCCAACAGAGCCACAATCCGTACCGGTGGTCCATGGAGGTCACCCAGTCGCTGGTGACGGGTGGCAATTTCCTCTTCGGTGGAGCCGGCCTCGGCGCGGCGATCTCTGCCATGGAAGGCACCAGTGGCCGCGAGACGGTGTGGGCCACCGCCCAGTACCTCAGCTACGCCAAACCGGGCGAAGTGATGGATATCGACGTGACGCTGGCCGTCGAAGGTCACCAGATGACCCAGGCGCGTGCGGTCTGCCACGTGGGCAACCGCGAGATCCTCACCGTCAACGCTGCGCTTGGGCACCGCCCACTCGAGGTGACCGGGCAGTGGGAGGTCATGCCACAGGTGCGGCCGCCATCGGAATGCCCTGAGCGCCCATTCCGCGGCCCGATCGAAGGCACCATCAACGACAAGCTCGACCAACGCCTGGCGAAGGGCCGCCCGCACGAACTACTCGATGGCATCCAGGGCGATGGTCAGGTGCTGATGTGGGCCCGCATCCCCGACATGCTCGACGGGGTGGATGCAGCATCCCTCGCGGTGCTGGGCGACTTCGTGCCGATGGCGATAGGTCAGGCGCTCGGCGTGCGAGGTGGCGGCAACAGCCTCGACAACACGCTGCGGGTGGTGCACCTGGTGCCCACCGAGTGGGTGCTGCTGGACATTCGCGTGCACGCCGTGGAGCGCGGCTTCGGCCACGGGCTCGTGCACATGTTCGCCGAGGACGGCACACTGCTGGCCACCGCCAGTCAGAGCTGCATCGTGCGTTTCTGGAAAGGTGAGGAGCCGCCGGTTCGTCCGGCCGGCGC
>CAIXIJ010000018.1 GCA_903919455.1 uncultured Acidimicrobiaceae bacterium
CCAACCGTGATGTCGTTGCTCGCCTGACCTCGCGTGCGTCGAACCAGCGCTCGCAAGCGCGCCACCAGCACGACGTAGGAGAACGGCTTGGACAGAAAGTCGTCGGCTCCGGTGTCGAGCGCCTCAGCCTCATCGAACTCGCCGTCCTTGGCCGTGAGCATGAGGATCGGCGTAGCGATGCCGCGCTGTCGGATCTCGGCACACACTCGGTAGCCGTTCATACCCGGCAGCATGATGTCGAGCACGATCGCGTCATACGCGTGCTCCGTGGCGTGCCACAGCCCATCCACCCCATCGTGCGCCACGTCGACCGCAAAGCCCTCTGCCTCCAGGCCACGCTGCAATGCGGCAGCCAAGCGCACCTCGTCGTCGACCACCAGCACTCTCATGGCCGACATTCTCGCATCCTTGGGTTTGCACTCCTTCGGCAAAGCTGAAGAGCCGCTTCAGGCGTCTTCAGCGGGCGCTCAGCAAGCGAGGGTCATGATGCCCACATGACGCTGCTCGACCACGACGTTCCCTCCCCTGACGATGCGCCCGCAGAGGCTAGAACTGAAGTTGGTCGAGCAGCGCCGTTCTCGTCGTCGTTCCCACCGCCACCGCCGCCGGCCCCGCAGGGTGCTCCCGCACACCAACGGCGACGTGGTTCGGTGGTGGGAACGGCAGCGCTCTGCGTCCTGCTGTCCGCCGGGGTGTCGTATGCCACCGTGCAGCTGACGAAGCCCGACAACTCGGTGAGCGTGGTTGCCACCTCCGGCGGCGGAGGCTCTGCCGGAGCCAGCTCGTTCGACCTGTACGGTCTCCTCGAGAAGACCCAGCCAGCCGTCACCGCCATCGAACTCGGTAGCCGCGAGAACGGCACCATCGTGCCGGTGGCTGCAGGGTCCGGCGTGGTGATCTCCAAGGACGGCCTGATGCTGACGAACGCTCACGTGGTCGACGCCACCGACGGGGCCGGCAACACCATCGCCGATCCGGTGTTCACGGTGAAGATGTTCGATGGTTCGGTGCGATCTGCCACGGTGTTGGGCGCTTCACGCGACTACGACGTAGCGCTGCTGCAGCTCGACGACACCAGCAACCTGCAGCCTCTGGTGCTGGCCGACGCATCGAAGTTCCGAGTGGGCGACAAGGTAGTGGCCATCGGCAACGCCCTCGACCTCGGCGATTCGCCGACGGTCACCACCGGCATCATCTCGGCGCTCAACCGCACACTGCAGGAGAACTCCACCGTCACCCTTCGCGGCCTTATCCAAACCGACGCCGCCATCAACCATGGCAACTCGGGTGGTGCCCTGGTGAACAGCAACGGCGAACTCGTCGGCATCAACTCGGCCGGCATCCCCGACGCACAGAACGTCGGCTTCGCCATCTCGGTCGGCACCATTCAGCCGCTCCTCGAAGACTTGAAGGCTGGCAAGGAGATCAGCGCAGCCCCCGTCGGCTACATCGGCGTGAACTTGTCGGAGACCCCCGATGGTATTGCGGTCGCCACCGTGCAGCCCCAGACGCCCGCCGATGCCGCAGGCATCAAGGAGGGCGACATCATCCTGAAGGTGAACGACACCACGGTGTCCACCGCTGAGCAACTGTCGGCGGTGCTGCGAGCGCTTGCGCCCGGCACCAAGGTTTCCATCACGGTGTCACGCAGTGGCGCTGAGAAGGTGTTCGAGCTCACGCTCGCCGAGCGTCCGACGAACTGAGCAGCGTCGCTCCGCTACGGGCGCCGGTCGGCCGCAGGCTCGACCGGCGCTTCGGCGCGTGTGAAGGCCGAGGTGACCTCGTCGTAGGTGAGCGGGAACTCCTCGTTGCCCACGATCTCCGCATCGGGCACACGGGCATCCTTGCGGTACGACGACCCGTCGGTTCCCGCACCGAAGCGGCGGAAGAACATGAAGATGACAATGCTCCACAAATAGAAGCCGGCACCGATCTTCATGATGACTGCAGCGATCTGCTGGTCCTCGAGCGGGTCGATGCCCCACACCCGAACGGGTTGCTCGCCGTAGTGCCGGTACACCACCCCATCAGCGAACGACAGCCACGCCGCGGGGATGGTGGGCACCACACTCTGAAGGAACAGATAGATCATCTTGCCGCCATAGCTCATCTGCGCTTCGGGCAGTGGACCAACAACGGGCATCCACATCAGCACTGCGGTGAGCACCACCGTGAGGTGCAAGCTGAAGTGCAACACTCCGTTCGTCGTGGTGACGCTCACCACGCCCGGTACGTGCAGCACCATCACCACGATGTTGAAGATCACCGCCGCCACCACGGGCCTGGCGAAGAACCGCACCACTCGATACACGCGGCCATTGCCGATGAGCGTGCGCAAGAGCCACTCGGGCGTGGCGAGCAGGATCAACGGCGGCAACACATAGCTCAGCAGGAAGTGCTGGATCATGTGAACGAAGTAGAGATAGTCCTCGCCGATCTGGTGCACCGGAAAGGTGCTCGCCACGAACAGCACCACCATCGAGGCCACGAAGCAGACCCGTTCGCGACGAGTGACCACCGGTTGGCCCGGCGCCACTGCGCTCGGACCGATACTGCGCACCATGTAGATGTACGCGCCGATGAAGAAAGCCACCAGCAGGTAGACCTCGGGGTTGGCTTCGAATGCCCAGGGGTCCGCGTACGTCGCCGCGGCCGACATGGTCAGGTCCGGAAGAACTGGAAGGTAAACAGGAACACCAGGTACACGAAGATCGCCAAGCCAAGCCCTGTGTAGAACATGAAGCTGAAGACCTTGCTGTCGAACTTCAAGTGCATGAAGATCGAGACGATCATGAAGAACTTGATGGCCATCATGATCAGCAGTGCCGGCGTGGCGACGCCCGACAGGCTCTCCGGCCACCAGTAGGTGCTGGTCTCCAACGCTGTCACCACTGCGAGGATGATGGCGATCTTGATGAAGTAGCTGTCCTTGGGCACGTGGCCGTCGTGGCCGTGTTCGTGCCCATGGGCGTCGTGGCTCGCCTCGGTGGCGGACTCAGTGTGTTCGACAGCGGCGCTCATGGTGCAGTCCTCAGGACGGGATCAGGTAGACGAGCGTGAAGATGATGACCCACACGACGTCGACGAAGTGCCAGTAAAGACCGACCAGTTCCACCACTTCGGCCTTGTCGCCAGTGATGCGGTCGCGCTGCATGATGAACACGACCACCATCAGCATGATGATGCCGAGGGTGACGTGCACACCGTGGAAGCCAGTGAGGGTGTAGAAGCTCGACCCGAACAGGCTGGTCGTGAAGCCCAGACCCTCGTGGTAGAACGACGTGAATTCGTACACCTGACCACCCACGAACAACGCACCCAACAAGGCGGTGATGGTGAGCCACAGCGACGTGTTGCGATCGTCCTTGCGCTTGGCTGAGTTCACTGCCAGCACCATGGTGAGCGAACTCATCAGCAGGATGAAACTCGACACCGAGGTGAGCGGGATGTCGAAGATCTGGTCGGGCCCCGGGCCGGTCTGGTGCCTGCCGCGGTACAGCATGTAGGTGGAGATGAGGCCACCGAACAGCAGGCACTCGCTGCCGAGGAACAACCACATCGACAACTTGTTGTTGGTGAGACCCGTGCTCGTGGCATGGGGTGCATGGTCGTCGTAACCACCGTGGTCGGTGTGTGCGTGGTCCACGTCGTGGACGGCGATGTCAGCCAAGGGTCGCCAACTCCTTCGTCGAGTCCCCGCCGGCCGGCGGGTCGTAATCGCTGTCGTCGGCCACGGAGGGTTCCAGGCACCAGCCGAACACGGCCAGCAACAGGATGGCCGTTCCGATGACGGACAGCATGAGGTTATAGATCACGCCGTAGGCAATGATCGGAAGCGCAGCCGAGAGCACGATGGGCCAGTACGACGGCGACGGCAGGTGGATGTGCGCATCGGCGTGGGACTCTTCCTCGGCGAGGACCTCCTCTGCCGACTTCACCTTCACCAGTCGAGGACCGTCTTCGGTGTCCATTTCCTCGTACTTGCGGTGGAAGAACTCGTCGAGCGCATGCACCGTGGGGATGCGATCGAAGTTGTGCTCCTTGGGCGGGCTGGCCGTGATCCATTCAAGGGTGCGCGCATCCCACGGGTCGAGCGGGGCCAACGGGGCCTTCTTCCAAGTCCAGAAGATGTTGATCACGAAGATCAGAACGCCGAGGCCAATGACGAACGAGCCGACCGATGCAACCTGGTTCCAGAAGTGCATGTCGAAGAAACCGTCGCCGGTGAGCTTCTCGGGCCACACGACCATACGACGAGGCTGTCCCTGCAGACCCAGGATGTGCATGGGGCCGAAGGTGAGGTTCACGCCGAAGAACATCAGCCAGAAGTTCCACTTACCAAGACGCTCGCTGAGCATCTTGCCGAACATCTTCGGCCACCAGTAGTAGAAGCCGGAGAACAGGCCCATCACAGCGCCGCCAACGATCACGTAATGGAAGTGAGCGACGATGTGATACGTGTCGGTCTGCTGCGTGTCGGAGGGGGCCACAGCATGCGTGACGCCAGAGACACCGCCGATGGTGAACAGCACGATCACGCCAATGGCGTAGAGCATCGCGGTGGTGAACCACAGCTTGCCGCCCCAGAGGGTGAGGGTCCAGTTCACGATCTTCACGCCCGTGGGGATGGCGATGAGCATCGTGGCGACAGAGAACACCGCCACGCTCACCGGGCCGAGGCCACTGGCGAACATGTGGTGGGCCCACACGCCCCAACCCACGAAACCAATCGCCGCGCCGCTGAAGACCACGAACTTGTAGCCGAACAATGGCTTGCGGGCGAACGTGGGCAGCACTTCGGAGATGATGCCGAAGCTCGGCAGGATGATGATGTACACCTCGGGGTGACCGAAGATCCAGAAGAGGTGCTGCCACAGCAGAGGGTCGGCGCCCTGGTTCACGTCGAAGAACGTGGCACCGAAGTTGCGCTGGAAGCTCAAGAGGAACAACGCCACGGTGATCACTGGCATGGCGAAGAGCAGCAGGAACTGCACCACGAGCACCATCCAGGTGAACACGGGCATCTGCATCAGCTTCATGCCCGGAGCACGCATGTTGAGCACCGTCACGATGAGGTTCAGTGCACCGATGAGCGAAGCGATACCGGTGATCTGCAGACCGAGCACCCAGAAGTCGATGCCATGGCTCGGCGAGAACAACGCACTGCTGTTCGGCGAGTACATGAACCAGCCGCCATCGGCTGCGCCGCCGAGCAGCCAGGAGCTGTTCAGGAACAGGCCACCGAAGAGGAACAGCCAGAAGCCCAGCGCGTTGATACGCGGAAACGCCACGTCGCGAGCGCCGATCTGCAGCGGCAGGAAGTAGTTGGCAAACGCAGCTGCCATCGGCATCACGAAGAGGAACACCATGGTGGTGGCGTGCATCGTGAACATCTGGTTGTACTGGTCGGCGCTGAGCACCGTGTTGTCGGGAGCCGCAAGCTGCAAACGAATGAGCAGCGCCTCGACGCCACCGACGAGGAAGAAGAACAGTGCCACGGCGCCGTACATGATGCCGAGCTTCTTGTGGTCGACCGTGAAGAGCCACGACTTCCAGCCAGAGGACGACACCGGTCGGCGAAACACGCCGAGTGCCTGCGTCGGGGTGACGACTTCGGGTGCCGCGACAGAACCCACCGTGGCGGGTACTGCAGCAGGACGTTCGATGATGGCCATCGTGAGGACTCCCTTAGTTCCGGCCGAGGAGGTAGGCGATGAGTTGATCGATCTGATCCGGCTTGAGGTTCAGATTCGGCATGCCGCGGTACTTGCCGCCGGTGGACGACAGGTTGTTCGGATCGACGAACATCGGCTTCATGCCGGGCGGATTGCGCAACCAGTCGCGAAGAGCGACCTGTTCGAAGCATTCGGGTGTGATGCCCTTGAGGTACATCGCTCCGAAGTCGGCCGGCTTGGCGTTCCACAGCTTCACTCGGCACTCATCGGTGAGGAGGTCGAAGGTCCAGCCTGCGAAGGCCGTGCGGTTCATCAGGTGACTGAGGTTCGGGGCAACCCCAGGAACGACATAGAGGTCGGGCTCGGAGAGCACCGGGGATCCGTCCGCGTTCTTCAGATCATTGATCTGGTGGCACTTGCTGCAGTTCGCAGTGAACACAGCCTCGCCCTCGGCGGCGAGCGAACCTGCCTCGGGAGCCACGTAGTCCTTCATCTGATTGTCGACCCACTTCTGGAAATCGCCGGCCGTGAGCGCGACCGCAGCCTGACGCATGCGGGAGTGGGAGAGGCCACAGAACTCCGTGCACTGACCGGTGTAGATGCCCGGCTGATCGGCCTGCATACGCAGCGTGTGCAGGCGACCCGGCACGGCGTCGCGCTTACCGTTCAGGGCGGGGATCCAGTAGCTGTGAATGACGTCGCGGCTGGTGATGCGCAGCAGCACGTTGGTCTTCTCGGGGATGACCAACTCGCCCGCGGTGACGATGGGCTTGTCGATCTTCACATCCCCGCACTGGCCGGTTGCGTAGTCGTACTCCCACCACCACTGCTGGCCGGTGACGTTGATGATGCACTCGGCGTCGGTCTTCTTGTCGAGCTGGAACACCGTGATCACCGTGGGCACGGAGATGCCAGCCAGGATGATGGCCGGCAGGATGGTGAGAGCGATCTCCAGCTTCGGATTGCCGTGCGTCTGCTCAGGAATGTCCTGACCGCGGTCCTTGAACTTCCACATGGCGTAGCCGACGACGCCGATGACGATGAGCGCCACGACACCGGCGATGTAGAACACCGGCCGTTGAAGGGTGTCGATCTTCTTCGAGTTCTCGCCTTTCGGCTCAAAAATGTCTTGGGGGGCATTGTTCGCGCAGCCAGCGAGCATCAGCCCGACGCTGGTAAGCAATGCCGCACGAGACCAGTGACGGCGAGTGGAGGGCATGCGCCCGAGAGTACTCACGGTTTCCTTACTCCGGTCCATGTCAGGGCACCAACAACTTGATTTCTTGATCTTCGACACCGGGCACGGTGAGGCGGTACGGCGTAGAGCTGGCCAATTGCGACTTGTTGATCTTGAAGCTCAGGAACGCCGTGCCGCCCTTTTCCAGCGCCGTCGTGCACTCGGCCTCTTCGGATCCCTCGCTGCCATCCTTCGCCTTGAACGTGCCGAGGTGGACGGTGAGACGACGAGGCTCTGCACTGTCGTTGTGGAACAACACGTGCACGGCGTTGCTGCGCGGCACCGTGATCTCGTGGTACTGCACGTTGCCGATGCCAGTGTTCAGTGCGTAGAGCTGCTCGTCGGAGGTGAGATAGACGTTTGCCAGCGGGTTGCTCTTGGCGGCAACCGATTGCGACGCCTTCGCGTCGACTTCTTCGATCTGCACCTCGCTCGCCGTGCCGAGGCACACAGCCGCGGTGGCTGCCGGGTGCGGCTCGATGGGGTGCTGGCCCGACACCGCCGACGCAATACCCACGCCGACCAATGCCAGCGCGCCCACTGTGATGATGCCGGCGACAGTGCTCTTCCCCATCCCTCGCTTGGCGGCGAAGACGAAACCGACCGCAGTGATGATGGCACCAATGACCATGAACACCCAGCGGCCTGCATCTTTGTCGATGTTCAGCATGATGCGCGAGAACGAGTAGATGAACACCGCTGCGCCAACGGAGGCCAGCAGAGGAAACTCCAGCGGATGGAGCAGACGCTTGCGGATTCCCTCGTTGTACTTCGAGTCGGCGCTGACGCGCTCGCTGAAGCCCTGCACCATCCACTCGGCTGCTGCCGCCAACAGCACGATGAACGACACCTTGAAGACAACCGGCTTGCTGATGGTGCCAACCACGAGGCCACCGGCACCGAGGGCGGCAGCAAGCGGCCACATGCTGCGGCCGACACCGGCCTGGGCTGCAGCGGCGTTGCGCTCCACATCGGATTCGGTGGCGGCGAGGTTTCCGTCGCGGGTGAACAGGTTGATGCCCGCGAGGAACGCGAACACGACCGACACGCTGATGAGTCCGATCGTGCCGAGCATGCCGGCCGATCCACCCACGCTGGCGCCAAACACGATGGCGCTCACGATCGAGAGCGCAGTGGCCCCGAGGAACAGTTTTGAACCAGTGGTGAACATCGGCTCCCCGTTACTTCGTCACGTAGACCACGAACCACACCACCGTGAACACGGTGGCGAAGGCGTACCAATACAGAGCATGCGCAGACACGACCTCACGATCGGAGGTGCGTCCGCCGAGATAGCGGAACGCCGCGGCGATGGTGAAGCCGAGGCCCACGATCGCCAGCAGCAGCACCACGCCCGTGAGCGCATAGAACATCACGCTGTAGGTGCCGAGATTTACCGGCATCTTCGTGGTGGCGTAGATGAACGCCTGGGCGTTGATGAAGGCCAATGCCATCAGGCCGCTGAGGCCCAACGCCACGCCGGTGTGCGCCCTGTCGCCGCGCTTGGCGGCGTAGACCGCCCACTGGGCGAAGATGCACAGCGGCAGCAACGTGATCCACATCACGTTGGCGCCCACCATCGAGAACTTCACGTCCTTGGGCACCCACAGTTCCCCATTGTCGATAGCGACCGAGCGGAATCGGAGGAACAGCGCCGTCATGCCGCCGACAAGCGACGCCGCAGCAGCCACCACGAGGGCGGTGCCAACCAAGACCTGACGACGCGGCGCCGGGGCGGGAGCGGAGGGAAGAGCAAGCATCAGGCGTCACTCCGGTTCGAAGGCTTGAGGTCGAGCAAGGGTTCGGGCGACTGCACGACATGGATGGCAGCAAAGTTGTGCTCAGGAGCGGGCGACGTGGTGGCCCACTCCAGGGTCTGACCATCCCACGGATCGTCGCCGACCTGCTCACCCTTGGTGAAGCTGCGTAGCGCCAAGGCGATGAAGGCCAGCGCCGTCAGCAGCACCAACAGGTGGCCGCCAAGGCTGAGGAAGTTCCACAGCTCCGACGGACCGGAGTAATCGAACAGCACCGCACCCGGAACGCCTCGCTCGACGGCCGGGAACACCGCACCCGGCTGGTCGGCGAAGCCGGCGATCATCATGGGCACACTTGCCAGCACCGCACCGCCGAAGCCCAGCAGGGCCAACGGCAGCGTGGCCTTCAATGGCATGCTGCGGCCCCAGAGCTTCGGACCCCAGAAGGCCACTGCGCCCATGCCGGCCAGCACGGCGGCGTACACCAGCGCCAGCCAGGTGCCCTCTTCGAAGGTGGTGCCAGCGAGCCCAGCGTCACCGATATTGCCGAGCGCCGATGCAGCCACACCGAGCAGCGCCAACTGGGCGGCGAATAGGCCGAACACCAGCGGGGCATTCACGGTGGGCTTGCGCTTCAAGCCCTGGGCTGTGAGCGCCAGAGCGAGGAATGCACCCAGCAACGGCAGCACATGCACGATGGCGAACGGCAGGAGATCGGACACCTTCTCGTTACCGCTGAGGCTGCTGAAGCCGGCCCGGATGACCACCGGCGCCTGTACTGCGGCACCGTACATAGCGGTGCCGATGAGCGCGATGGCGGCGAAGATGGCGCCACGGGGCTTGAGGCGGGCATGGGTGGAGGTGGCAACGGTGTCGGCGAGGACACCGAACACCGGGATGGCGAACAGAATGGTGGTGGGCTGGCTGAAGCCGAACCCTGCCCATTCGCCGATGGCGCGGTTGCCGTTGAGATCGCTCAGCGACGGATACCGATGTGCCACGAACACATAGAGCAGCGTGCCGATCACCACTGGCAGGGCCACCAGCACGGTGACGCACATCACCAGGACCGACCAGCTGAACCACGGCACGCGGCGCATGTTCATGCCGGGTGCCCGCGTCGTGAGAATGCTCGTACCCAGCGAGACCACCGAAGCCAGCAGACCCAGGAGCGCCAACACGGTTGCAAGGGTGAAGAGGTCGACGAATCGTGCGTTGCCGCCGTTCGGGCCGCCATTGGCTGCAATGGACACGATGGCCAGGACGGAACCGACGAACCAGGCCCAAAAGCCGGTGGCAGCCAGCCGGGGAAACGCCAACGAGCGGGCACCGAGTTGCAGCGGCACGACACAGAGCGCAGCGCCGATCATCAACGGCAGCATCACCATGTAGGTGAGACCGAACCGGTAGACGGAGAACAACTGCGTGATCGATGCCACCGGCAACGCGGTGCCGGTGGCATCGGTGCGCTCGAACGCCAGCAGTGCCGCCACGACGACGGCTCCGAGCATCGAGAGGCCTGATGCACCGAGGTACATGCGGCCAATCTTCTTGTGGTCAGTGGTAGTGACCCAGTCGGCCACGCTCGCCAAACCCGCGCCGGCAGGCGCGGCGCTGGTTGCGTGGGTATCGATGGTGGTCATAGGCAACGAACTCGTTTCGTCTCGGGCGCGCGCAGGGCAGAACCCTCAGATGACAGGTCGGTTGATGGAACTTTGCGAACTTCAGGAACGACATTACCCATAGGGGACACGTCCGACGGAAATCCTCAGAACCCGTGCTGCACGAAGACGTCGATCGTCATCGCGGCGAAGAGCAGGGTGACGTACGTGATGGAGAACCCGAACACCCGCATGGAGCGCTGGGCGGTGGGGTTGTGGCCGAGGTCGATGGTGCCCCAGATGAACAAACCGCCGAGTACCACGGCGCTGATGCCGTAGATGAGGCCGAGGCCTGCGACCGGCCAGAGCACCAAGGAGCTCGCCACCATGACCGTCGTGTAGGCCACCATCTTGCGAACGGTGACCTCCAACGTGGACACCGCCGGCAGCATGGGCACGTTGGCGGCGCGGTAGTCGTCGGCGTACCGGATGGCCAGCGCCCAGAAGTGCGGCGGGGTCCAGAGGAACATCACGACGAACAGCACCACAGGAGTCCAGGTGACGTTGTTCTGCACGGCCGACCAGCCCACCAGCACGGGCACTGCACCTGCAGCACCGCCGATGACGATGTTCTGGGTGCTCGTGCGCTTCAGCCACAGCGTGTAGATGAACACGTAGAAGAGGGTGGCGCTGAAGGCCAGCACCGCTGAGAGCAGGTTTGCCCACGCCCACAGCACTGCGAACGCAAGCACTTCAAGGACCAGTGCGAACACCAGCGCCTCACGTGGCTGTACCAAGCCGGTGACCAGCGGCCGACCCTGCGTGCGGGGCATCAGCTTGTCGATGTCGCGGTCGACCACCATGTTGATGGTGTTCGCCCCACCGGCCATCAGGGTGCCGCCCAACAGCGTGACCAACACGAGTCGGGTGGCCGGCCACCCCTGCTCGGCCAAGATCATGGTGGGCACGGTGGTGATGAGCAGCAGTTCGATGATGCGCGGCTTGGTGAGGGCGATGAAGCCACCGATACGGGACGTCGGGGTACGACGGGATCCGTGAGCGACACCTCCGGGAGCCAGCCGAGAGGGCACGAGGGGGCGGGCGCCGACTGCCATAACGCCTCCATCGTAGGGGTCGGTCTCCTCTGGCACCACTCGAGGTCGCCATCCATCGCAGTCCGTCAACGGCAGAATGGTCATATGCCCCCGGTGACCGCCCCTGTGCACCAACGAGACACCGACACCGAGGAGACCGTCGCGCCCGACCGCCCATGGATCGTGCTGGTGTGGAACGACCCGATCAACTTGATGAGCTACGTCACGCTGGTGCTGCAGAAGGTCTTCGGCTACAGCCTGGAGAAGGCCACCGCGCTGATGCTCGACGTGCACCACAAGGGGCGCGCAGTCGTCAGCAGCGGCAGCCGCGAGAAGGCAGAGATCGACGTCTACCGTCTTCATGAGCACGGGCTGTGGGCCACCATGCAGCAGGACGACTGAGGTTCGAAGTGCCGACCGGGCCGTCAATGGAACCCATCGACGGGGTCGTCCTCACACCGCGAGGTCGACGAGTCGCGGCCAACGCAGTGACGTGGCAGGCCACGCGCAGCGGTGGGCCGGGTGGCCAGCATGCCAACACGTCCGACACCGCAGTGACGGTCTCGATCGACGTCGCCGCCGCAGGTCTGCCCGATGTCGTGACCACCCGGGTGCTCGGTGCGGTGGGCCCAGTGGTGACCGCATCGTCATCCGCATCGAGGTCGCAGTGGCGAAACCGTCAACTGGCATGGGATGCAGCAATGCGTCGGCTCGATGAGGCCGCCACTCCGCCGGCACCGCCACGAGCCCGAACCCGACCCAGTCGCGGCGCACGTGAAGAGCGCCTCCGCGACAAGCGGCACTCGGCCGAACGCAAGCAGGCACGACGCAGGCCGAGCCCCGACGAGTGACGCGTACGTGCCCCCGGCGAACCGGGGGCACGTACGTCACTTCGAGGGATCGGTGTGGATCAGGCGGAAGCCATTTCCTTCTCGTGGTGCTCGGCCACGAGGATCACATCGTCAGCCTTCTTGGAGGCGAAGGCGTGGACGAGACCGGCGATCGAGAGGAGCAGCAGCACCAGGGCGGCGGCGAAGCACACCCATGCAGCCTGTCCGGCACGCTCACCGAAGATACTGAAGCCGAAGGTGGTCAGCAGCAGACCACGCAGTGTCTCGCCGGTCTGCAAGGTGCTGCGAACACCCTTGGCGGCATCGAGCTTGCCCTGGAGTTCGTCGATCGTTGCCTGATCGGCACCCGAGTCGGTCGCAGCCTTCACCTGATCGGCCAGCGACACGGAGTCGGCGCCACCGGCTCCGGGCATCGTGAACCTACCCATCGAGGAGAAGGTCTCGCCCTCATAGCCAGCGGCCTTGGCGGACGCCTTCATGTGGGTGGCGATGAACTCGTTGGCGTAGCACTCGGCCTTCCTGCCCGTGTCCATGGCCTGCGCACCGCCATTTGCTTGCGCTCCGCCCTGCCCGTAGGCGACCAAGCAGGGCACCTTCTGCATCTCGGCGTCGAGCGTCTTGGTCGGCTGGAAGAAGATCTTCTGGGCGGAAAGCTCGTTGTGCACGTATGACTTGGCGAAGCTTGCCTGGTTGTTGAGAATCAATCCGACCACGCCGAGCAGCACGGCGAAGATGATCCCGCCGATGCTGAACGCGATGTCGAGTGTGCGGCGCTTCATGATGTGTAGTCCCTCCTTGCGGCCGTTCATGTCGGGATCGGTCGCACTGCCATGGTGCGACCGGCCGGAGTGCCGTCACAAGGGCACTACGTCCCCGATGGGTACGGGACCTTCGGCACGACGTTGGGAGGCCGAAACTCGCTCATTTCATGTTGCTGAGCAGGCCTGATACCCCTTTCAAGGAGCCGTTAACCGGTCCCTCCCATGGCGAAGGCTTCACCACAGATAGTGACATATGGTGAAGTCGTTGACACGCAGAGTGAAAGCCCGTAGCCTGGCCTCCACTACCCGCGCGGCGGCGCAGCGGGAGTACCCAAGGGGATAACCATGGAGATCGCACGACTGCAGACCGGCGAAGTGGTCGACGCGTCCAAGGCCGACGCAGGCGCACACCGCGAGCGTCAGCGGCAGCGTCGGCTGCTGAGAATCGCGCTCGTCCTGCTGGTGCCCACGCTGTGGTTCTGGGTCCGCGAGTTCAGCGGCAACCCGGTGCACCCCGGCTTCCCGCCGATGCTGCGCGACAACCCCGAACTCAGTCTGCTCGTGGTGCTGATGGCCGTGATGATGTCGATGATGATCATCCCGTACATCGGTGCCGGACGATCGCCACACACCATGCTGCGGCCCGAGGACTCCACGGTGCGCCTGGCCGACGTGGTTGGCGCCACCGCCACCAAGCACGAAGCCATCGACACCCTCAACATCTTCCTCAACCACGAGAAGTTCCTCGACCAGATGGGCGGCAGCGCCCGACGCGGCGTGTTGTTCGAAGGGCCACCCGGCACCGGCAAGACGTACCTCGCCAAGGCGCTTGCCGCCGAAGCCGGCGTGCCATTCCTGTTCGTGTCGGCCAGCGAATTCCAGTCGATGTTCTACGGACAGACGAACCGCAAGGTGCGCGCCTTCTTCAAGGCCCTCCGCAAGGCTGCCCGAGCAGAGGGTGGCGCCATCGGGTTCATCGAAGAGTTCGACGCCATCGGCGGCGCCCGGCAGGGCATGGGCGTGAGCGGCAGCCGCGAAGGCGGCGCCGGCATCGTGAACGAGCTGCTAGTGCAGATGCAGAGCTTCGAACTGCCCACCGGTTGTCAGAAGATGAAGAGCTGGTTCATCGATCATCTGAACCGCCTGCTGCCCTCGCACACCTCCATCGCCCGGCCCAAGTTGCGCCCGGCAAACGTGCTGGTGGTCGCGGCAACGAACCGTGCCGCAGATCTCGACCCTGCGCTTCTGCGCCCTGGCCGCTTCGACCGCACCATCCATTTCGACGTGCCACCGCGCAGCGATCGACTTGCCATCGCCGAGTACTACCTCGAGCGCAAACGCCACGACCAGTCGGTGTCTGCCGCATTCGTGGCGGATCTCACCGCCGGCTACACACCCGTTCGCATCGAGAAATTGCTCGATGAAGCGCTCGTGGTGGCCCTGCGCGCCGGACGCGGCGAGATGAACCGCAACGACGTCGTCGACGCACAGATGGTCACCGAGGTCGGGGTGTCGCACGACGTGGGCTATCACCCGGAGGAACGACGCCGAGTCGCCATCCACGAAGCCGGCCACGCACTGGTTGCTGCGCTGAACGGTCGAGATGTGAAGCTCGCCAGCATCCTGCGGCGTTCGGGCTCGCTCGGCCTGGTGGCGCACGGCGAGATCGACGAGCGCTACCTGAAGACCCCCACCGAAGCCACCGACCTCATGGCAGTCGCTCTCGCCGGCCGAGCCGCAGAGATCCAGGAGTTCGGTGAGGCATCCAGCGGTATCGCCAGCGACCTCGCCGCCGCCACCGCCATCGCTGCGCAACTGGTCGGGATGCTGGGAGCCGGTGGCAGCCTGCTGAGCTTGGAAGCGGCGCATGTACCCGGTGCAGGCAACCTGGTTGCCAAGGTCTTCCACGACGACATCGCCCGCGCAAAGGCCGACGAATACATGAACCGCGCCGCGGATCGCGCCGCCTGTGCGGTGCTCGAACACCGGCATGCACTGCTGGCCCTGGCCGACGGCCTCGTGGAGCAGGACGAGCTCAGCGGCGACGAGGTGCACGCCATCGTCGCCGCCGCGATGGCCCGCTGAACTGCCTCACCTAACCTGCCCACGTGGCATCACTCCGGTTCTGGCGGCGACCCAACCTCACGGTGCCGCCGGATTGTTTGAACCGGCTCGTCCCGCGGTGGCTCGCAGCGTGGTCCACGCTGTCGGGCGTCGAACAGGCCTACCTTCTGCAGCTCACCGACACCCTGGTGCATCAGCTTCGCTGGGAGGCCGCGAGCGGGTTCGAAGTGACCGACACCATGCGGGTTGCCGTCGCCGCGCACGCCGCACTCCTAGTGGTGGCCTTCGACGATGGCCTGCAGAGCTACCACGAGGTCTCCTCAGTGATCATGCACCCGAGCACCATCGTGCACCGCGGCGCCAAGTACGTCGGCGGCGGTATGTGGAGCGACGACGACGATCCCATCATCGGCGAGGCGGTGCATCGCGGGCCGGTGCTCGTGAGTTGGGACGCCGCCGCCCGGCAGGCCCGCGAGCCATGGCGCGGCGAGAACGTGCTGCTCCACGAGTTCGCTCATCGGCTCGACATGCTGGACGGCATCAGCGACGGCACTCCCCTGTTCAACGACGCAGACCAACTCGCCGACTGGGTCCGCGTGTGCACACGGTCGCTGCACCAATTGCGTGCCCACGACGAACCCTCCGTGTTGCGGAACTACGCCGAGACCAACCCGGCCGAGTTCTTTGCGGTGGCCACGGAAGTCTTCTTCACGCGTCCGACAGCACTACGCGAGGAGAACCCCGACCTCTACCGCGTGCTGCGCGACTACTTCCGCCAAGACCCCGCAGCGCGGCGACCGATGTACTGATCAGTGGTCGGCCCCAACGACGTCGGCATCGAGGCGACCATCGACGATGTGCACCGTGCGATCCGCATACGTGGTCATACGCGTGTCGTGGGTGACGATGATGGCAGCGGTGTCGCGGGCCTTCATCTCGCTCTGGATGAGCTCCATCACCTGAGCACCGATCTTGGTGTCGAGCGCCGAGGTGGGCTCGTCGAACAGCACCAACTTCGGGTTGTTGAACAAGGCGCGCCCGATGGCAACGCGCTGGCGCTCGCCGCCACTGAGCTGACCCGGAAGGTTCTTCAGTCGATGACCGAGGCCGAGTTCGTCGAGCAGCTTCCGAGCACGCGCAGCCGCTGCCTTGCCACCCTTGCCGCCGCCGAGTTCATCGACCACGAGCAGGTTCTCCTCGGCCGTGAGGAACGGCACCAGGTTCACCGACTGGAACACGAAACCGACGTTCTCGCGCCGGAACTCGGTGAGTTGCTTGGCGTCGTACTCGGAGATGTCGTGGCCTCCCACCACCACCGAGCCCTCGGTGGGTGTGAGCAGACCGCCGGCGATGGAGAGCAACGTGGTCTTACCCGAGCCCGACGGGCCGAGCAGGGCAACGATCTCGCCGTGCTCCACCTGCACGGTGGCGTGGTCGAGCGCCACGATGTCGGCGTCGCCGCTGCGGTACACCTTGCGAACATCGCGCATGTCGAGGACCGTCATGGCAAGCCACCTTTCGAGAGGAATGGTCTCATGATGCGTTTCCAATGGCAGAGGCAGGATCGACCTTGGTGACCCTGCGGAGCGAGATGGCGCTGCCGAGCACAGCGGCCACCAGCAGACCGATGAACGTGGACACGAAACGGGCCGGCGTGAGCTGTAGGGGGATGCCCGACGGCAGCACCGAGGAGGCCAACACCGCCAGAACCGAACCGGCCGCGAAGGCGATGACCGCCACCACCACTGCCTGCAACACCACGCCGACGAACAGTCGGCGAGTCGTGGCACCGATGGCCTTCAGCACGCCGTAGAGGCCGAGTCGCTCCAACGTGAGCAAGCTGAAGAAGAGTCCGACCACCGCCAGCACGACGGCCAGCGTGGAGTAGATGATCTGGTTGAACGTGTCCTTCTGCTGCTTCACACCGGGCAGCGACAGCACGGCCTCGGGCTTGGTGAGCGACTTCGTGTCGCCGTCGGTGGCGGCGTCGATGGAGGTCACCAGATCGCCTGTTCCACGCACCGCGAGTGCCTGCACCACCGTGTCGCCCACCGCGGCATCGGGGCGGTTCACGTTCTGCACCGACCGCCACGTGGAGAGGCTCACCCAGATCGTGCTCTGCAAGAGATACGAACTGTCGTCGACAAAGCCGATGATGGTGATGGGTGAACGCTGCGGGCCAATGAGCAGCGTGTCGCCCACCGACGCCCCTGCGTCCTGCAAACGCGAGTCGGCGATTCCCTCGCCCTCATTCGGCGGTGCCGGCACGCCCTTCGGGGGAAGTTCGTAGCCCGCCACGGCCACGTCGGCCAGTTTGGTCTCGCCGGGGATGACCGCTCCGAGCAACACAAAGCCCAAGCCTCCGACGTCCTGCACCCCCGGCGCCGCTTCCACCGTTGCGCGCTGCTCGGCCGTGATGCGGCTGCGTAGGAACGAGTCGCGAGCGCTTTCGGAGTACACGAACACATCGGCGTTCTGGGCGCGAATGGCGCCGGTGGAACCGAGGTAGAGCCCATCCAACAGACCGCCGAGGAACAGCAGCAGCGTCGCGAGAAAGCCGAGAACCACGGTGGCCACCACGAAGCGTCCGGGCTGACGGCGTAGTTCCAGCAGCGGCAGGTTCATACGTTCACCCCCGCACCCGTGGTGGCCGACAACGGGTCGAGCCGCAGCACTCGTCGAACGGCGAACAGCGAAGTTCCCAATGCCAGCACCAACACGACCGCCGAGGTGACGAGCACTGGCAACAGCTCGACTTGCACACCGAGGTTCTTCACGCCCTGGATCGACAGCGCGTACAGACCGAAGGCGATGACCGACCCCAGGAGCATGACGAAGACCACCTGCACCAGCAGCGCCTTCACCAAGGTGGATGCCCTCGCGCCGATGGCGCGCAGGAGCGTGAGTGCCGAGGCTTTCTGGAACGTGACGATCAAGAAGAACAGGCCGGTCACCAACGGCACGACCAGATAGAAGAGACCGAGAATCACCGCAAAACTCGACCGCACGCTGCTCACACCGGGCGACCCATCCACGGCCTGCTGACGCGTGAGCGCCTCCACACCATCGACGCGATCGTTGATGCGGCGCACGGCTTCCTCCGGCGTCACACCCGGCTCCAGTTGCACGGCGGCGGCATTCGGCAGCACCACTCGGGCATCGGGGTTCCTCGACGACTTCGCCTGCTGGAAGGTTTCGAATGCCGTGAACAGCACCGGCTGCACCGAGTAGTTGATGTCGCTCGCAACGCCCACCACGGTGATGAACACGCCGTCGGGCTGCACCTGCACCACGTCGCCGATGTCGAACCCATCGGCACGATCCTTCGAGCTCGCAACAGCCTCGCCAACGGTCTTGGGGAGACGACCGTCGATCAACGTCGTCGGCGCCCCCGCTCCGGACAACTGGTATCCGAAGATGACCGCGTCGCGCACCTCCCCACCAGCGGTGACGGTGAAGGTGCCCTCGCCCAACGGCGACACCGACGCAATACCCGGCACCTCGCCGATGGCCGCCAACTGATCCGGAAGGATCACCGTGCCATCGAGGTTTTTGCGGGCCTGATCGTTGTAGACCAACACCTCAGCCGATTGGTGTTTGAGGGCGCCGATGAACTGATTCACCAAGCCACCGAGCAGAGCCTGCTGGAACAGAATCAGAAAGACCAACAGCCCCACGGCGCCCGAGAGAAGGCCGAAGCGGAGCTTGGCCCGCTTCATCTCCTTCAGCGCCAGGAACATGGCCCACAGGATGGCAGGGTTGGCGACCTTCGCAGCGCCACTCGGTTCGAAAACCCGCGACGCTCCGGAGGTCAGCGACCCGGATTCGCCGACAGGTGGTCGAAACGGCCCGAGGGTCGAATGCGACGGTAGGCCTCCACCACAGGTGCCAACTCATCTGGCGCAGCGCCATGGAGGATGACACTGTCGGCACCGAGGTCCATCTGCCGAAGCACCTCGGCCGCGCACTGCTCAGGCGTGCCGGTGCCCGCCGCAGCCAACCACTCATCGGGGATCAGGGTGGCGACGTGCTCGAGTTCGGACGTCGTCGCTTTGCCGTCAAGCGCTCCGCGAAAACCTGCGACGAACGGGTCGGCCCGAAACGCTGCCAGCACCGCAGGATCCCAGCCATTCGTGCGCACCATCAGATCGCCGTACGCCTGCAGATACGTGGCCATGCGACCAACCGTCTTCTTCAGCCGCACATCGGCAGGCAACCAGTCGCCGATGACGGCCAGACAACTCCACACTCGCACCGCGTTCGGGTCGCGCCCGGCACGCTCGGCGCTGTCGCGCACCGTGGCCGCACAGCGCTGCAGGGTCTCGTCGGTGAAGAACGTGTGCAGCAGTACGGCATCGAACGCCCGACCAGCCAACTTCAAGCTCTGCGGGCCGAACGCGCTGACCAGCAGCGGAATGTCTTCGTCGAACTCGGTGTCAAGCGCCAACACGGGCCACTTGCCTGCCGGCCCATCGTGGCCCACCACCACCTCGCCGCGCCACAGGCGGCGCATCAACCCGGCGACATCCTCCATCTGAGCAGTCGTGATCCGCGGCAAACCATAGGCATCGAACATGCGGTCCATCCCTCGACCCAAACCGAGTGCGAAGCGGCCGCCCGTGAGCCGATGCATCGTGGTGGCATAACTGGCGGTCACGATCGGATGGCGCGTGTTGTGGTTCGTGACGCCGGTGGTGATGCCCATCGTGCGAGTCACTGCTGCTGCAGCGCCCGACAACGTGACGACCTCTTTGATGTTGAAGCGTTCGCTGAGGAACACCGAACCGAAGCCCAGCGCCTCGCCATCGCGACACTCGGTGAGCAGATCGGCGGGCGACTTGGGGGCGCCGGGTAGTCCGTAGAAGGCAAGCTCAGGCAGTTGGTCCACGACGACCAACGTACGCCGCGTCAGGGCGCAGTGTCGTCGCTGGAGTGACCGCTGCCCTTGCCACTGCCCTTGCCCTTGCCCTTGCCCTTGCCACTGCCCTTACCACTGCCCTTGCCACTGTCGTCGTCGACCGTGGTAGCCGGAGCGTCGCTCGAGGTGGCGGGCGAACTGTTCGACACGGTCGTCGAGCTGTCGTCACTGCCGTGACCGCCACCGTTCGAGCCACTGTGTGAGCCACTGCCATCCGAGCTGTCATCGTCATCGATGGTCGAGCCAGTGGCGCTGTCGTCATCGTCATCATCATCGATGCTGGAACCGGTGACGCTGTCATCGCCGTGATCATCGTCGTCGTCGATGCTCGACCCAGTTGCACTGTCGTCGCAGCTGTCGTCGCCCGCTGGGGCCATCAGCGTGTCGACCACCGAAGTGTCCGAGCTCTGATCCTCCACCGACGTGTCGGTCGAGCCCGCCGAGCACTCATCGTCGCCCGTCACGAGCGATGAGGCCGGCAAGCTGTCCGCCGTCGTCGCCGAAGTGGCGACGTCTGAAGTAGTGGTGCCCTCACCGGTACCAGACGGAACAGCACCCGCCGTGCCGTCCGCCTCCGTCGTGGTATCGGTCACGAGCGTCGGGAGCGTGGTGCTCTCCGGGCTCGAGAAGGGCGTAGGAAGGGCGCCGCCCGCTGCCGCCGCAGCGGTACCCGCGATCAACACGGTCGAGACCACGATGATGGTCGCTCGCTTGGTGATTCGAGTGGTGAACATTTGATTGACTCTCCCGTAGTCGTTCAGTGCCCGTTCGGCGTTTCCTGGTGACGTCTCCCGCGACATCGGGATGAGTATGGATCCGCTTGGGCTGCCAGCGGCATCGGAAATAGCCGAAGGGGTCGAATGACCTATTCGGTACTGTCTGGCCGATGGAGACCGTCGACTTTCGCCCACTGCTCCCCGCCGACCTCCCTGCGATCGCGGCGCTCATTCTTCGCTCGTATGCGCACGACGGCGTGCAGCGCTCGACGGAGGTGGAAGAACTCGCGGAGGAACTCGACGACGACGCAGTGGTGCTCGCTACCGACACCCGAGTCGCCGAGATCAACGGCGAACTTGCTGCTTACGCCTACACGTTCCACCTGCCCAGCGAGGTGCGCGAAGAGCGCTGCTACATCTTCGGTGAGGTCGACCCGGCGTTTCGGCGGCGCGGTATCGGCACCGCGTTGATGCAGTGGGCGCTACCTCGCGCCGAAGAGCAACTGCGCTCCACGGGCAGGCAATTGCCCCAGTTCATCCGCACCGATCGTTACGACTACATCGATGGCGCGCACGTGTTGTTCGCTCAGATGGGTATGCGACCCGTGCGCTACATGGAGGAACTGTTGCGACCTCTCGCCGACCTGCCGCCCCTCACCGTGCCGTCGGGCGTGCACATCGTGCCCTGGCCGGTCGATCGCGACGAGGAGATCCGCATCGCGAAGAACATCGCGTTCGCCGACCACTGGGGTTCAACCCCGACCGCGCCGATGCATTGGGATCATTCCGTTCGCGGCTACGGGGCACGGCCAGACCTGTCGTTCGTCGCACTCGATGCGCACGACCGCGTAGTGGCGCACTGTCTGAACAAGCGCTATCCGAGCGACGACGACACCACCGGTCGGAGCGATGGATGGATCGACAACCTCGGCACCCTGCCCGAGTGGCGGGGCAAGGGCATTGCAGCAGCGCTCGTGACGCACTCGCTCCATGCGTTCGCCACGGCCGGTTTCTCCCACGCTTCCATTGGTGTGGACAGCGAGAACCCAAGCGGTGCAGCTGCCCTCTACCGGCGGTTGGGGTTCGGCCTCCATCAGCGCTCGATCACCCACGAGATCGCACTGCCCGACACCCGCGCCTAGGGTTTCGGGCATGGAGTTCATCACCACCCCGCTCGACGACATCGCCCCGAAGGTGCTTGCGGCCCGCGCCGCGTTCGAAAAGGGCACCACTCGCCCTGCAGCGTGGCGCATCGCCACTCTGAAGCGCATGCGATCGCTGTTGGAAGCGCGCGAAGAGCGCTTGCTTGATGCACTCGTCGCCGACTTCGGCAAGCCGCGTGCCGAGGCCTGGCTCACTGAGATCGGGTTCACCGTCGGCGACATCGACCACACGCTGGCGAACCTGGCGTTGTGGATGAAGCCCGATCGCGTCGGCACCCCGGTTGCGTTCAAGCCCGGCAGCTCGCACATCATCTCGGAACCCGTGGGTGTGGTGTGCGACATCGCCCCGTGGAACTACCCGGTGCAGTTGCTCCTGGTACCGATGGTCGCCGCAATCGCGGCTGGCAACGCCGTAGTGGCCAAGCCCAGCGAACTGGCACCGCACACCGCCGCCGAACTCGTGGACCTCATCGAGGCCATCGGCGACCCGGCCGTCACCGTGGTGCAGGGCGGGGTGGCCGAGACCACCGAACTCCTCGCCCAGCGCTTCGACCACATCATCTACACCGGCAACAGCCGCGTTGCCCGCATCGTGATGCGGGCTGCCGCCGAGCACCTCACGCCCGTCACTCTGGAACTCGGCGGGAAGAGCCCGGCCATCGTCAGCCGCAACGCGAACATCGCGGTCGCGGCGAAGCGCATCGCGTGGGGCAAGTTCGTGAACGCCGGCCAGACCTGCATCGCCCCCGACTACGTCCTGGTGGAGGAGTCGGTGCACGACGAGCTGGTGGCCGCGATGGGCAAGGCCGTGGAGGAGTTCTACGGCACCGACGTGCAGGCCAGCGCCGACTTCACGCGCATCGTGAACGAGCCGCACTTCCACCGCCTGGAGAAGTTGCTGCACAACGGCACCGTCGCCGTTGGAGGACAGAGCGATGTCGACACCCGCTACATCGCCCCCACCGTGCTCACCGGTATCACCAAGGACGACCCGGTGATGGCCGAGGAGATTTTCGGACCCATCCTTCCCGTCATTTCGGTGCAGTCGCTCGACGAGGCCATCGGCTTCGTGAAGGACGGTTCAGCAATGGGCGACAAGCCGCTGGCGCTGTACACCTTTAGCGAGAGCGATGCCGAGAACGACAAGGTGGTCGCCGAGTGCACCAGTGGCGGCGCGTGCGTGAACGGCACGCTGTTCCACATCAGCAACCCGCACCTGCCCTTCGGCGGCGTTGGCGAGAGTGGCATGGGCTCCTATCACGGCAAGTTCGGATTCGACGCGTTCAGCCACCAGCGCGGCGTGCACACTCGTTCTACGAAGATCGACCCGTCGTTCACCTACCCGCCCTACACGGCCAAGAAGTTCAAGCTCATCCGCAAGGGCATGTCCATGTCTGACCCGCGCGACGTGGTTGCCAAGGCCCGCGGCTGGTTCCACAAAGCCTGAGCCTCGCCCCTCAGGGGGTGAGCATCATCGTGACGTGCTTGGCGAGGTTCTCGATGCCGGTGCCCTTCGACGCGCTCACCCACATGATGTCGCCCTGGTCGAGGTCGGCCCCCTTGGCCAGTTCCTTCTTGCGGGTGGCGAGCTTGCTGGGCTTCACCTTGTCGAGCTTGGTGGCCACCACGGTGTGGGGAACTTCGCTCTGGCGCAGCCAGTCGAGCATCTGCACATCGAGCTTGGTGGGCCCGATCTCGCCATCAACCAGCACGTACACCAGCACCAGTTCTTCGCGGTCGATGAGGTAGTCCTCGATCATCCGCTGCCAGCCAACCTTCTCTCGGCCCGGCACCTTGGCGTAGCCATACCCGGGTAGGTCGACGACGGTGGCCGAGTTCGGCAGCCGGAACATGTTCAGGAGCTGTGTGCGGCCCGGGGTGTTCGACACTCTCGCCAACTGCTTGCGGTTGGCAAGGGCGTTGATGAGCGACGACTTGCCCACATTGCTGCGACCCACAAAAGCCACTTCGCACGGCGACTCCGGAAGGTCGACGTGGCGTTTGGCGGAGGTGACGAAGGTGAACTGCAGCGGCATGACGGATTCATCCTGCCAGCGAAGCTGCACTAACGCGCGAGATGGGCGTCGAACTGGTCGGTGGTGAACATTTCGCCGTCATGCGTCATCACACACGCGCTGTAGCCCGGATACCGATCCAGCCAGGCAAGACCCGGCAGTCCCATCACGTACACGGTGGTGGCGAACGCGTCGGCCTCGGCGATAGAGGGACCCACCACGGTGACGCCAGCCAGGTCGGTGACCGGCAGCCCGTCGCGAGGATCGAGAATGTGGGCACCACGCTCGTAACTACCCGACGTGGCGATGCCCATCGGGCCCTCGGCCTCGAGCACGATCGAAATGGCGGCCGGATCGTCGGGGTGACGAATACCGATGCGCCACGGTGCACCGTCGTGGTTCCGGCCGCCGAGCGCCATGTCGCCACCGCAGTTGATGCAGTAGTCGTGCACACCTTGCGCCTCCACCAATGCAGCCGCTCGTTCGATGGACCAACCCTTCACGTAGCCGCACGGGTCGAAGCGGGTGCCGTTGGGAGAGGGCAGGTTCCACACATCGAAAACACCATCGGTCTCCGAGATCAGCTCCTCGCAGCGCCGCAGCACCTCGAGTACATCGTCGGTGAGATCCGGGTCGCCTGGCCCCACCTCTCCCCTGCCGATCCTGCTGATGGGGCTGTCGTTCTTGTAGGGGCTGAACACATCGTCGACCTCATGGAACCATGCCACCAGCTCCTCGATGATCGACCAATCGTGGGAGTCCACGATGTCGATGCTCACGGTCGTGCCCATCACGGCCTCGACGTGGTGCAGCGCCATGTGTGGGCTCAGCCCGTGATGCCGGATTGGGCCTTGGCCACGTCGAGCGCCGACTGCAGCGACTGGTAGTAGCTGTTCGAGGTGTAGGTGGCACCGCCGACGCCGTTGATGTTCGAGCCCTGGGCCTGCACGGCCTCGCTGATGAGAATCGGCAACGCGTACTGGTTGATGCGGATGCTGCGGCGATCGCCATCGGGGTAGCGAAGGATCTGCACGTCGGTGAGCTGACCACCGGCGTACACGACCTGCACCTGGACGGTGCCGAAGCGGTTCCGCGAGCCGTCACCCACGTAGGTGCCGTCCTTGACGGAGTTGGCCACCGGTGCCGCCGTCGTGGGGGCTGCAGTGGCCGGGGTAACGACTCCAGCAACCGCAACCGTGGTGGCCGGGGCAACGGTGGTGGCCGGGGCAGCAGTGGCCGGAGTGAGCGCCAGCCCACCAGCGGCAACGGTGCCTCCGGTGAGGATCACCGAGTCGGAGGTGTTGCCGTCCTGCTGGGCGAACAGACCCACCAGGGCGGCCGTGCTGGCCACGCTGACGGCGAGCGCCGCCACCTTGCTGGAAGCAGCAGGCTTGCCCTTGCGGCCGGCAGCTGGCACCGGCCGGGCATCGGGAACTCCGGCCTTCGCGGCGCGAGCAGCAGCGGCACGAGCGGTAGCGGCAGCGAGCTTGGCCTCCTGGGAACCCGGAGCCGGGGCGGGGCCACTGGCCTTCGCAGCGTTTGCAGTGCTGGCAGCCTTGGCAGCCGTACCAGGGGCGGGCGGCGGCAGCTGCGCACCGGCGGGCCGACGCTGACCCAGGGTCTCGAGGCGCTGCAGCAACAACGGATCGATTGGCGGACGCACGCCCTTGTTACCGGGCTTCTTGTTCGAGGGGGTCTGCTTCGACATGGTGCTGGTGCTTTCGGTCAGGCCGCTGCAGGGCGGCGGGCCTGGTAGAGGCCGATGAGACGGATGGTGATGGGGTACATCGAGATACCCACGAGCAGGGCGAGGCCCCGGGTGAAGTACGCGGTGGCGGAATCCGAGCCGGACTGGAAGGCGTGCACCATGGACAGCACGACGGCAGGGATGGAGATGAGATGCACCGCATGCCACACCTTGCGGGGCAGACGACGACGGATACGTGCCATGGACGGGATCACCGTGACGGCGAACATCCAGGCGGCCACGACTCCCCAGCCGATAGCCCAGCCGATGTCGCCGCTGGGAATGAACAGGTCCTTCACGCCGAGATGAAAGCTTCCGGCCAGGAACGAGGCCACCATGTGCACACCGACGAATGCGAGGGTGAGGCCACCGAGCCAGTTGTGGAGGGCAAGCCACCAGTTCGGCTTCAGCTTGGTGCCCGTGTTGCGACTGGAGAAGAACAGACCCCACGCGAGCGCAGCGACAGCCAGCACCGACGCGACGATGCCCGTCGCCCGGGTGAGGTACCACAACCAATCGCTCATGGGTGCTCATGTTGGTGAGTGAGGTTGTGGGCCAGTTCGCGTGAAGGTGAGAGTTTGTTATGAGGCATCGGGTGGCCCGCCGGCGAGGCGTTCCGCCGCTTGCACGATCTCGTCCTCGCTCAGCAGCACCAGCTTGGCGGCATCACCGAGCGGTATGAAGCTGTCCTTACTGGTCACGCGCATCATCCGGCCGGAGAACTCTGCGTCCACCAGCGCAGCGAGCACACCCTCGCCCACGCCACCGGACCGGCGAGTTTCATCCACCACCAGCACCCGTCCCGTGGCCCTCGCCTCGCGCAGTATGTCGTCCAGAGGAAGTGGGCTTACCCACCGCAGATCCACCACGCGCACGTCGATGCCGCGATTTTCCAGACGCTTCGCCGCCCGCAACGACAGGAACAGACCGTTGCCGAACGTGAGGATGGTGAGGTCGTCACCACCACCGTAGGTGCGAGCGCGGCCAATCGGCACATGCGCCAGCGGGTCGGGAGTCGCCGTCCACAGCTTGTCGCCGGCGCCCAGCAGATCGGCGGTGTGGTAGCGAGCAATGGGTTCCACGAACACGCTCACGGTGCCGTCCACCCGGGCAGCCGCCACCATGGTGCGCAGCATCGCTGCCGCATCGTCGGCTCGTGCCGGCACGCCGACCACCAGGCCAGGGATGTCGCGCAACACCGCCAACGAGTCGTCGTTATGGAAGTGGCCCCCGAAACCCTCCTGGTAGCCCAGGCCAGCGATGCGCACCACCATCCCGTTGCGGTACTGCCCGTTGGAGAAGAACGACAGCGTGGCGGCCTCGCCTCGGAGCTGGTCCTCTGCATTGTGGAGGTAGGCCAGGTACTCGATCTCGGCCACGGGCAAAAACCCGGATACGGCGGCACCGATGGCCAGACCGAGGATCGAGGTCTCGTCGAGCAACGTGTCGAAGACGCGGCCTGCCCCGGCCTTGGCGAGCAGACCCTTGGTGACGCCATAGACACCGCCCTTGACGGCAACGTCTTCGCCGAAGAGCAGCATGTTCGGATACTCAGCAAGCAGATCGCCGAGGGTGCTGTTGATGGCCTGAGCCAGTGTGAGGCGAGGAGCCTCATCGTCGACATCATCGTGATGCGGGCGCGGTTGCAACACCTCGCCGGCTATCTCGTCGGGTCGCCGAGGTGCCAACGGGGCCATCACTTCCGCAGCGGTGCCCAATTGGGGGCGACGGGCAACGTCCTGTGCCGTGTCGTAGACCAACGTGCGCAGTGCGTCGTGTCGAGCGAGCAGCGATGCCGAGGAATGCCGCCCACTGGCCACCAATCGGGCAGCGGTGGCCACGATGGGGTCCAGCGCTGCGTCGGCGCGTAACTCGGCGGCACTGCGATATGCGGCCTCTACGTCGGTGCCGGCGTGGCCGCCGTACCGCACCGTGCGCAGATGCAGGAAGGCTGGACGGCGCTGGGTACGCACCCATTCGGCCAACTCGCGAGTGGTGCTCAGCACAGCCTCGGGGTCGGTGCCTTCGACGAACTCGTAGCGCAGGTGAGGACGGTTCCCGTAGGCGCTGCGCACCCAACCGGCGGGCGTGCGAACGCTGATGCCCAAACCGTTGTCTTCACAGACGAAGAGCAGCGGCAGCGGGAGGCGTTGGTGTGCACAGTGCAACGCCGTGTTGATCGCGCCGGTGGCCACTGAGTGGTTCGACGACGCATCGCCGAAGGAGCACACCGCCAGCGCATCATTGGGCCACGGGCTGTCGATACCCAGCTTGAGGGCGCGGCCGATGGCGAACGCCACGCCAACGGCGCGAGGAAGGTGCGATGCGATGGTGGATGTCTGCGGGATGATCGCCAGGTCGTGCCGACCGAAGACCTTGTGTCGTCCACCTGCGATCGGCTCGTCGCTGGCGGCCACGACACCGGACAGGATGTCGCGGACACCCTCCACCCCGGAACGAGCGAGGTAGAAGCCACCGCTGCGGTAGTGCAACAAGGCTGGGTCGGTGGGACGCAGCGACATCGCCACAGCGGCATTGCTCTCATGACCCGACGAGCCGATGGTGTAGTAGCCCTGGCCTTGGCTGCGCAGCCACCGCGCCGCGAGGTCCGTGTGCCGGCTGGCCACCTGCACATCGAAGAGCTGCTCCAACGCAACGAGATCGTCCGGAGCAGGCGGCGCGCTCGGCATGGCTGCATCCAGCGCTTCGATCGCGTCAACGAGTTGTTGCTCCAGCGCAGGACGTTCGATGGCCGACACCCGGCAAGTGTGCCAGACGAACTGCTACCGGTGTCAGCCGTCGATCGTGAGGGCGCGGAACACCGCTGCCCCGGGGCGCGAGCACGCCCCGGGCACCATGCGGTGCACCGGGGCGTGGCACGCGATCCGTTGGATCGAGTGGGCGATCAGTTGATCTTGTCGATGACATCCTTGACGGCGCTGGCACCCTGTTCAACCTGAGCGTCGACGCTGTCAGGCGTCTTCGACTGCACCGCGTCAGCGGCCTTGTCGACGCCGTCCTTGACGGCAGACTTGTTGCCCTTGACGAGGCCCGTGATCTTGTCCATGAAGCCCATGAATCGGCTCCCCCCTTCAGCCTGGGCGGCCGGATGCCGCTCGATTCGAACGACATTGGCACATCTCGCCGTCGGGCGCCAGAGAAAATCGAACTGCGTTCGATAACTCCGAAGCGGCGAGGAGAACCGCCAGCGAGATGTGCAAGGACCATGGTGCTCCATCGAGGTTCGGAAAACCTTCGGAAAACCTCCATATGCAGGAGCCCGAACCCAGCCGCCCGAGCCGCCCAAGGGGCCCGAAAACGACGACGGGCGGCATCCCCAGAGGGGTCTGCCGCCCAGTGGTCGAGACCGGCGTCGATCCGGTGACCCTACGCTTTTCAGGCGTATGCTCTGCCGACTGAGCTACTCGACCTTGCCGTCAGAGCTTGCGCTCTGAGCGGTCCCGACGGGACTCGAACCCGCGACCTCCGGCTTGACAGGCCGGCGTGAACTCCAACTTCACCACGGGACCAAACTGGAAGACCAGATTGATCTTTCTTGCACCCCCAACGGGATTCGAACCCGTGCCGCCACCTTGAAAGGGTGGTGTCCTAGGCCACTAGACGATGGGGGCATTGGACGACTCCGGTTGAGAGCGGAACTACATTATCAGCCCTCCGGGCGATTTCACTCAGCCGATTCTCGCGAACTTCTGCGGGTACGGTTCCTCGGGTGCGTCTCGAACTCGAACCTACCCTCGTTTCCGCCGACTACCCCTACGTACACCACGTTCGGGTCCGGTTTTCCGAGACCGATGCAATGGGCATCGTGCACCACAGCCGCTACCTCCCCTACCTGGAAGAGGCCCGCGTGGAGTACCTGCGGCATCTGGGCCACCCCTACACCGAGATGCGCGCCGAGGGCATCGATTACGCCGTGCTCGAGGCGTTCGTGCAGTACCGCAAGCCGCTGAAGTTCGACGATCAGGTGGCCGTGCACCTGAGGCTCGGGGCCGCCACTCGGGCGTCGTTCCAGATGGCCTACCTGCTCACGGTGGAGGGAGGGGTCCGCGCCACCGCCGTCACGGTGCACGGCTGCGTCAACCCCGAAGGACGCCCAGTGCGGATGCCAGCCTGGTTGGGCGCGCTGTCCACGGAGTAAGCCCATCTCGGATCGTTCCGAGATCGTCACGCGTCCTTCACCTTGGGTCGTTACGGTCCACTGCGTGATCGGCATCTGCACCGACTCCAGTTCGCAGTTGCCTGCGGAACTGGTGGACCACCTCGGGGTGGAGATCGTGCCAGTGACCGTCACGATCGACGGCGTCGAGTACCTCGATGGGGTGGACCTCGATGCCGATGGGTTCTACTCGCGGTTCTCCGCCGACACGGCCCCCGAGGTTTCGATGAGCGAGCCCAGCCCCGGGCAGTTCGCCGCGGCCTACGAAGATCTCATCGCCCGTGGCTGCACCGAAATCCTGTCCATCCACGTCGCCCCCACGGTGGCCGGGGCGGTCAACGCTGCTCGGCTCGCGGCACACGCCACTGCCATCCCGGTGCGCGTGGTCGATTCCACCAGCGTGGGGTTCGGAGTGGGTTGCTGCGTATGGGCCGCCGCCGATGCCGTGCGCCACGGAGCCACGCTCGAGCAAGCTGCCGTGGCGTCGGAACAGGCAGCCAGCACGCTCGGCCACTTCGTGCTCCTCCACCCATCCCACACCGACGCGTCGATGGTGCTCGTGAACGTCACCAGTGGCAGCGCCGCCGCATTGGGAACCTTCCCGCACGCGGCCGACGCAATCGACGAAATGGCAAGGCGGGCGGTGGCATGCGGGCAACGACTGCGCGTCGGCGTAGGCCACAGTGATGCCAGCAGCCTGCCGACCGCAGACGCGCTGGCCGCCGCACTCGGCGAGGTGGCGAACGTGTTCGAGGTGGTGCGATTCCGCATCGGTCCCAGCATGGGCTCGCTCACCGGGCCCGGTGCCGTGGGTTGCGTGGTCAGCCCTACCGGCTGATGGCCTGCACCGTGTTCTCCAGCAACCAACTGAGGAACGTGTACAGATGATGCTCGCCGGCCATGGGGTCGTCGTCGCGCACCACGTCGGGGTCGTGCTCTTCACTCACGTCGAGCAGTGTGCCCAGCACGAGACGCACGCTATTCAGTGACTGCATGAACCCATTCACCTCGCCCTCGGTCATCGGCCGGCCCTCGGTGAGCGCCGTTTCCACCAATCCGATGCTCTCCAACCGTGACGTCACCAGATCGTCGTGCATCAGACGCTGGAACTCGCTCTCGGCTTCTTCATCGTCGGCAAGGTGGTACGCGGGGGGAAACAGTCGGCGCACCAGCGGGGCGTGCTGAGGATCGTCGCTGGAGATCAGCGCACGCATCTCCTGCAGCAGTCGGACGATGAGTTCGATCTCTTCGCGCTGCAGGTGCACCACGTAGCCGCGCGAGGTGCGTTCGACGACGTAGCGGGGCGATTTGCGAAATGCCATGGCGGAGCCACCGTACCGGTCACTCGGCGGGCAGGGTGCCGGCAGCGGTCATCGCATCGAGTTGCGCCTGGGCGAGCGCCCACAACTCCGGCAGGGCCGGCTCGATATGCACACCATTGCGGGCCATCACGCGAGCGCGGGTGATGCCGTACTCGTTCCAGGCACTGCCACCCTCGGCCATGTTGAGCAACATCGGTGCCACCCGGTCGACCGCCATGACGTAACGCGCCTCTGCCGTGTCGCCCGCCTCGTATTCGTCCCACAAGGCGCGAAAGAACTGCCCTGTGGCTGCGGGCAGCAAGCCGAAGAGACGCTCGGCGGCGGCTTCCTCCCGCGCCTGCTTGGTCTCGTTCAGTTCCGAGGTGTCGTAGGCGAAGGTGTCGCCAGCATCGATCTCCACGATGTCGTGCACGAGCGCCATGCACACAGCGCGCCCCACGTCGACCGGCTCGGAGGCGTAACCGGCGAAGATCATCGCAGCGATCCCCAGATGCCACGAGTGCTCGGCAGTGTTCTCTCGGCGCGACCCATCCGCCAGCCAGTTTCTGCGCTCAACACCCTTCAACCGGTCGGCCTCCATGAAGAACTGCAGGGCTGCTTCGGTGCCGGCGCGGCGCTGGTCGGGGTCTGCTGCGGACATGACATCGACCGTACTCGCTTCGTCGAAGTTACCCGTAGGTAGTTACTGTGCTCCCCTATGACTGAGATCAAAAAGGTTGGCATCCTCGGTTCGGGCATCATGGGCTCGGGCCTCGCAGAAGTGGCGGCGCGGGCCGGCTACGACGTGGTGGTTCGTTCCCGCAGCCAGGCATCTGCCGACGCCATGGTGGCGAGCATCGCCAAGGGCTTCAACAAGGCCATCGAGCGCGGCAAGTCCACCGAGGAAGAGCGCGACGCTGTGCTCGGCCGCATCCAGGCCACCGACCACCTCGGCGCCGTCGCCGACTGCGATCTCGTCATCGAGAGCGTGGTGGAAGACCTCGCCGTGAAGAAGGCGCTGTTCACCGAACTCGAGCAGATCGTGAAGCCCGGCGGCATCCTCGCCACGAACACCAGCACGCTGCCCGTGGTGGAGATGGCCATGGTCACTCAGCGCCCCGACAAGGTGGTTGGCATCCACTTCTTCAACCCGGCCCCGATGATGAAGCTCGTCGAGGTGGTGCGTCCCATCACCGCCAGCGACGAGACCATCGCTACGGCGCTGGCCTTTGCTGCCAGCTGCGGCAAGGACGGCGTGGAAGTGAAGGACCGCGCCGGCTTCATCGTGAACGCGCTGCTCTTCCCCTACCTGAACAACGCCATCCGCATGTGGGAAGTGGGCACTGCCTCGATGGAGTCCATCGACACCGCCATGAAGGGCGGCTGCAACTTCCCGATGGGTCCGTTCGCACTGCTCGACCTGGTGGGCCTCGACACCTCGCTCGCCATCCTCGACGCCCTCTATGCCGAGTTCGCCGACCCGAACTACGCGGCAGTCCCCACGCTGCGTCGCATGGTGGCCGCCGGTCATCTCGGCCGCAAGACCAAGCGCGGCTTCTACACGTACTGACCGCGGCTGCGGCAGACTTGGCAGCGATGCCCGTCGAGCCTCCGGCAACCCCCTGGCAGTTTCCATCACCCGACCGTGCCGACGAGCACGGTCTGGTGGCCGTTGGCGCGGACCTCGAGCCCGGCACGTTGCTGGAGGCCTATCGCAGCGGGCTGTTTCCGATGCCGTTCAGCCGTCGACGAGTCGGGTGGTGGTCGCCCGACCCGCGAGGCATCCTTCCCCTCGATGCGCTGCGCGTGTCGCGTTCGCTGCGCAAGAGTTGCTCCCGCTTCGAGGTGCGTCACAACACAGCGTTCGAGGCGGTGATGCGACGCTGCGGCGACCCTCGGCGGCCGCACGGCTGGATCAACGACGACTTCATACGCGCCTATGTACGGCTGCACGAGTTGGGTTGGGCGCACAGCGTGGAGACCTGGCTGGACGGCGAACTCGTCGGCGGTCTGTATGGCGTGCGCATCGGCGGCTTCTTTGCCGGCGAATCGATGTTCCACACCGCCACTGACGCATCGAAGGTGGCGCTGGTAGCGCTGGTGGAGCATCTGCGGGCCTCGGGTGCCTCGCTGCTCGATGTGCAATGGAGCACAGAGCATCTGGCATCGCTCGGCGTGGTGGAGATTCCTCGAACCGAGTACCTCGGCCTTGTGGCCATCGCGGTGGCCGGGGAGTGATCCCGGCCACCCGATGGGCCTCTATGAGGCGTTCCGCCGCCTGATGTACAGAAATCATCGGCACGTCTCGCCAACACTTGAGGACTTCTTGAAAGAAATCATCAAAGTGCTGAACGCACGCATCGCCGACCCCCACCAAGTGGCGGCTACCCCTACCGAGCGGTAACACTTCCGGGATGACGAAACGCGACGAGCCCTGGCTGATGCGCACGTACTCGGGCCACTCCTCGGCCCGAGCATCGAACGAGCTGTACCGGACGAACCTTGCGAAGGGCCAGACCGGTCTGTCCATCGCGTTCGACCTCCCCACTCAGACCGGTTACGACCCAGACCATGTACTGGCCCGAGGCGAGGTCGGCAAGGTCGGGGTGCCCGTGGTGCACCTTGGCCACATGAAGACGCTGCTCGACCAGATCCCGCCTGGGCAGATGAACACGTCGATGACGATCAATGCCACGGCAGCATGGATGCTGGCGCTGTACGTCGCCAACGCCGAAGAGCAGGACGTGCCATCGCAGGCGTTGCGCGGCACCACGCAGAACGACATCGTGAAGGAGTACCTGTCTCGCGGCACGTACATCTTCCCTCCGGAGCCCAGCAAGCGGCTGATCGTCGACATGGTGGCGTGGTGTGCACAGCACGCCCCGAAGTGGAACCCGATGAACGTCTGCAGCTACCACCTGCAGGAGGCAGGCGCCACACCCGTGCAGGAGATCGCCTACTCGTTGGCCACCGCCATCGATGTGCTCGATGCCGTGCAGGCAAGCGGCCAGGTGGCCCCCGACCAGTTCAGCCAAGTGTTCGGCGCCATCTCGTTCTTCGTAAATGCCGGCATCCGTTTCGTGGAAGAGGTCTGCAAGCTGCGTGCCTTCACGGATCTCTGGGACCGCATCGGCCTCGAGCGGTACGGCGTCACCGATGCGAAAGCTCGACGCTTCCGCTACGGCGTTCAGGTGAACAGCCTCGGCCTCACCGAGGCGCAGCCGGAAAACAACGTGCAGCGAATCGTGCTCGAGATGCTGGCGGTCACGCTGTCCAAGCGCGCTCGTGCCCGCAGCGTGCAGTTGCCGGCCTGGAACGAAGCACTCGGCCTACCGCGGCCGTGGGACCAGCAGTGGGCGCTGCGAATGCAGCAGGTACTCGCCTTTGAGACCGACCTGCTGGAGTACGGCGATCTGTTCGACGGCTCCACCGTCATCGAGGCGAAGACGACCGAACTGCGCGACGCCGCCTGGGCGGAGCTACAGGAAGTGCTGTCCCTGGGTGGCGCGTTTGGCGCCGTCGACGAACTGAAGGGCCGCCTGGTGCGCTCCATGGCCGAGCGCACCCGCCGCATCGAAGCCGGCGATCAGACCGTGGTGGGCGTGAACGCATTCACCGAGACCGAAACATCGCCGCTCGACTCGCCCGGCAACATCCTCACCGTCGACCCGGCGGTGGAACACGAACTCATCGACGAAGTGACGGAATGGCGCCGAGCTCGCGACCAGTCGGCCGTGGATGCTGCGCTCGCTGCGCTCCACGACGCCGCCGTGGGCAACGGCAACATCATGGAGCCCTCCATCGCTCTGGCGAAGGCTGGCGGCACCACCGGCGAATGGAGCGAGTGCCTGCGCGAGGTGTTCGGCGAGTTCCGCGCCCCCACCGGGGTGAACGCAGCCGTCGGCCGTCGCGTGGGCGAGCTGGCCAGCGTGGCCGAGTTCGTGAAGACCATGGCTGGTGGCCCGCCGCGTTTCCTGGTTGCCAAGCCAGGCCTCGATGGGCACAGCAACGGCGCCGAGCAGATCGCCGTCGCCGCGCGCGATGCCGGCATGGAGGTCGTGTACAGCGGCATCCGCCTCACGCCGGAGCAGATCGTGGCATCGGCAGTGGATGAAGACCCCGATGTCATCGGGCTCTCCATTCTCAGCGGCTCACACCTTGCGCTGGTGCCCGGCATCGTCGACATGCTCCGGGCGCAGGGTGTGGACGCACCGGTGGTCGTGGGAGGCATCATCCCCGAGGTCGACCGCGACCGCCTTGCGGCAGCGGGTGTCAGCGCCATCTACACGCCGAAGGACTTCGAGATGTCGCGCATCATGCGCGACGTGGCGAACCTCGCCGCGGCACACCGCCACAGCTGACCGGTCAGGCGTAGAGGGCGGCGCGGAGGTCGAGGCCGAGCGATCTGCCGTCGAGGCAGAGATGCCGTGCGTTGAAACCGGTGGCGTGCACTGCGATGGTGACATCGCTCGACGCCACGTCGCTGGGCGTGGCGAAGCCGAACAAGCCGTTCGCATCCGTGCGACCGCGAGCGAGTTCGCGGGGCGTGGTGCCGTCGCGATGGGCCATCACCGACACCACTGCGCCTTCCACCGGCCGGTGCTCGCCAGCGGCATCGGCATCGTGATCGGTCACCTCCACGCGGGCGGTGCGGGCATCGGGCTTGCGCTCCACGGTGATCTCCATGTCGCGGAGCCAGATCATCGGCTCGGCGACCACTGCCTCGAAGCCAGCATCAAGCACGTGGCCGGCAACGTTGGCGTTCAGCGACACGTCCTGCGGTGCCATACCGTGGTCGGCGCTCACCACGAAGAGCGTGTCGTCGAAACGACCGAGCCGATCCAGTTCGGCGAGCACATGGCCGATACGCACATCCGTCTCGGTGAGTGCGTCGGCGAGGCCATCGTCGTGCGGGCCGTACTCGTGGCCAGCGCCATCGGTGAGGGCGAGCTCGTGATACACGAACACCGGCGCAGGCAGGTCGTCGCGACGCAGCAGTTCGATGATCTGCGCGAGGCCACGGGTGTCGAGTAGCGACTCGCTCGCCACGGCCGGATGCTCCTGCGACCAACGAGGGTTCATCTGTTCGGCGAACTGCAGACTCAGTTCCTTCACCGCAGCGCGATCGCACAGGTTGCGGCCTTCCAGCACGGCGTGCTGGGCGGAGCGACCGAATGGTGCATGAATGGCCACCGTGAGTCCATCGGGGCGTTCGCGGTGGAACGCCTCGTGCAGGCTCTCCACCTGCTGTGATGCAAAGCGTTCGGTGCCGATCTGAATGCCCTGCGGCGACACCGTCTCAGCCTGCTCGCGCACGTAGTAGGTGGGGTTCACCACGTCGTGATGCCCACACCACGTGCCGGTGACGATGGCGGTGTGACTGGGCCAGGTGATGGAGGGGAAGTTCACCATGGAACCACCGGCCAGCACCGCAGCCCGCTCGCGTAAGCGACGAAGGTTCGGCAACCCGTCGGGGTCGCGCGTCAGACGATCTTCCAACTCGGTCTGGTGCATACCGTCCATGAGGAACACGTAGAGCCCAGTCGGCTGCGCAGCATCCTGCTGAAGGATCTCGTCGAGCACTCGCCCGTCCTGCCGCGCCAGGTACACATCGCTCGATGGATCGCCAGCAGCGTCGAGTCCCTCGATCGTGGGGAACCCCAGGGCCTTCAGCACCGTTGGTGCGATGTCGACGGCGCGGGCCGCCAGTTCGTGTCGACCGGTGCGCACACCGGGGCCGCTGAACCACAGCGGGGCTCGCGCCTGGCGCACGTGCAGGGCGCCGTGGGTGCCCGGTTGGCTGCCCGCGCACCAGTCCTTCGGCGACACGGCGAGGTCGGGGGCATTCGGCGAATCGAACAGTTGGGCAACGCGCTCGTAGCCGAACGGGTAGGTCTGATGTTCTGGCGCGATGAAACGTCGCGTCGGGTCGTCGGCTTCGAAACCCGACGCCGAGGCTGCCGCTCGCTCGAGGTCCATCGTGTTCAACGCCAACTGATCGTCGGCCGCGAGTGGGTTCTCGCCGATCACCTCGAGCACCACGAAGTGCAGGCGTCCGGCATCGTCGACCATGCGCTGAAACCGCACCATGCCGCGCGTCGACCACACCTCATACGACCCAGTGGTCGCATCGGCTCCGCGCCAGGTGAGCACCAGATCGGCCTGCTCGCCCACCACCGGATCGGTGAGCAGCGCATGAATGGCTCGATCGCCGCTCTCGTCCTGTTGAGGATGAAGTCCCTGTCCCTGCAATCGCTCGGGCCCATGCACACGCATCACGGCCTCACAGTAGGTGGATGGAGGCGTGCCAGGCAGCAAGGCGCACCGACCCTGCGCCCGGAATCGGCTCCGGAGCGTGTGCTTCGGCCAACCAGGTGTCGGCGATGGTGACGCCGGCAGGCAGGGAGTAATCGAGCGCATCACCGCACAGGTGCAAGAGCACCAGCACGCTCACGTCGTCGAGCGTGCGCGTGTAGGCGAACACGGTGGGGTGCTCGGGGTCGAGATCGCGATACGCACCGTGCACCAGTGCCGGATGCGCCCGACGCAACGCGATGAGCCGGCGGTGATGGTGGAACACCGAGCCGTCGTCCATCATCTGCGCTGCTGCATTCACCTCGGTGTGGTTCGGGTTCACAGCGAGCCACGGCGTTCCGGCGGTGAACCCGCCTTCAGCCTCTGCGCTCCATTGCACCGGCGTGCGCGAATGGTCGCGACTGGTGTGCGCCAGATGTTCGAGCAGTTCCGCCGCAGGTACCTTGTCCGTCTCCACCAGGCCGCGCCACAGACCCTTCACCTCCACATCGTCGTACTGCTCGATGTCGGTGAAGGGGTAGTTCGTCATGCCGATCTCGTCACCCTGGTACACAAACGGCGTGGCGCGCTGAGTGAGGTTCCACGTGGCGAGCGCCTTCGCCGATCGCTCACGCCATGCCGGCGAGTCGTCGCCGAACTGGCTCACCATCCGAGGGTTGTCGTGGTTGGCAAGGAAGCTGGTGTTCCAGCCGGTGGTACCGGCCACCTCGTCCATGTCGGCCACGATGCGCTTGAACTGCGGCCACGTGAACGACCGTTGCCGCCAGTGCGGATGACCGAGGCGAACCAGATCGAACTGGAAGATCATCGACAGTTCTTCGCGTGCCGTGTCGGTGAACTTGGGAATCTCCGACACCTCCACGCCGAACGCTTCGCCGACCGACACCGCGTCGTAGGGGCCAAGCACCTCGGTGTGCATTTCGTGCAGGAACTCATGCACCCGAGGGCCACCGGCGTACACGTAATGCGGGCGCGCACGCTGCTCGCCTTCCAGGTTCGGCAAGCCCGGCTGTTTGGAGATGAACGGGATTACGTCCATTCGAAAACCGGCAACACCCTTGTCGAGCCAGAAACGCATCAGGTCGTAGACCTCACGCCGAACGGGTTCGTGCTCCCAATTGAGATCGGGCTGCTGTGGCGCGAAGTAGTGGAGGTACCACTGGTCGGTGGCGGCGTCGTACTCCCATGCCGAGCCACCGAAGAAGGCCGGGTAGTTGTTCGGTGGGCCGCCATCCACACCATCGCGCCAGACGTAGTAGTCGCGATACGGGTTGTCGCGCGACGACCGACTCTGCACGAACCACTCATGCTGATCGCTGCTGTGATTCACCACGAGGTCGATGATCAGGCGCATCCCTCGCTCGGTGATGGCGGCCAGCATTCGATCGAAGTCGTCCATCGTGCCGAACTCCGCCATCACCTTGCGGTAATCGCGAATGTCGTAACCGTTGTCGGCGTTCGGGCTGTCGAAATGCGGACTGAGCCAAATGGTGTCGATGCCGAGCACCTGCAGGTGGTCGAGACGAGACGTGATGCCGTTCAGATCGCCGATGCCGTCGCCGTTCGAATCCATGAACGAACGCGGATAAATCTGGTAGACGACCGCGTCCTTCCACCAGGGGGTGTGACCCACCATGCTCTACTCCGAGAGAACAGAGATGCGCAGACGCGTGGGGTTGGGGTTCCGGGCGCCCACCTCACGTTCGCGCAATGCCACCCAGCGTTGCTCCACTCGTTCACGCTGCTGCTCGAGCGGCACGTCGGCAAGCAGCGTGTGCTGCGCCCGGCTGAGACCAGCCTCACGACGCTTGAGGTCGAGCAAGTCGTGCAGGCTGAGGTGCAGTTCGCGGTAGATCTCGGTGGGGTACGTGCCGTGGAACATCATTGCCAGGTCGCCGGAGGTTTCCCAGTTCGCCTGATCGTCGAGTTCCAGCTTCACCATCTCGTGGAACCGCGTGCCCGGCAACGGGTAACTGACGCTGACCCCGATGTCGTCGGGCATGAGTTCAGAGACCAGCGCGATGGTCTTCTCGATGTCGTCCCAGGTCTCGCCCGGATAACCGAACTGGATGAAGAAACAGGCACGGATACCGTGCTCGAGAAGTCCGTGCCGAGCAACGCGGATCTGCTCGACCGTGATCTCCTTGTCCATCGCATCGAGGATCCGCTGGCTGCCGCTTTCGCAGCCGAGCCAGACCTCATGACAGCCCGAACGTGCCAACGCATCGAGCGCTTGGTCGTTCATCAGGTCGACACGACTCTGCATGGTGAACGGCACTCGCACATTCGCGGCCTCGACACGGTCGGCGAAGGCGGCCAGCCAATCGCTCCGAAGCCCAAAGATGTCGTCGGCGAACCACAGGTGGTCGGGCTGGTAGTCGTTCGCGATGTGGATCACTTCATCAGCCACCTCGGTGGCCGAGCGCATCGCGTAGCGCTGGCCCCAGATCGGCTTGGCACACCAGTTGCACGAATACGGGCACCCGCGGGTGGAGACCAGGTTCAGCGAGAACTTGCCATGCGCCGACACCCACGCCTCGCGGTAGGCCTCCATGTCGATGAGATCGCGAGCCGGGAGACCGAACACGTCGGGATGCCGTTCGATGGCCCGGCGCCCGTTCGATGACACCTCACCATCCACCAGCACCGCAATACCGGGAATGTCGGCAAGTGACTGTTGCGGATCGTCACTGAGCCAGCGCGAGACCACCTCGCGCATGGTGTGCTCGCCCTCTCCCAGCAGGCATGCCTCGGCGCCCGCTTCGAGATACACCTCGGGGTGGTCGGTGACGTCGGCACCGCACACGGCTACACGACAGCCTGCCTCGCGGGCCATACCGATCATCGTGAGTGCCGCCTCGCGCATGCGGGTGAGGCACATCTTCGACAGGAAGTTGAAGTTGTCTTCGAACAGCACGACGATCTTTGGACGGTGCTGTTGCAGGCTGGCGAGGAAATCGGATTCGTCGTTGGCGAGCATCGCATCGAACACGCCCACGCTGAGGCCCTCTTGGCGCAACACCGTGGCGGCATGCAGGGTGTTCAGCGGCGGGTACGGCTTCATCTTCGCGTGCTGCTTCGGGTCGAGCAGCAGGAAGTACGAGTGGCCGAGTAGCACAGTCGATTCAGTGATGGTGTCGTCCAACTGCTCAATCCCGTCTGCGCGCAACAGTGTCGTAGGCCGCCACCAATTGGCCGGCTACATGTTCCCAGGACAGGACGATACGTGATCTTTCGAGGCTTGGTTCACCTGAGCGCCAACTTGCGTTCTCCAAGGCTTTAGCCGCAGCAGGTGCATCGGCCACGGGGAACTGCGCCCCCACATCGCCCGCGATCGCCCGATGAGGCGGGATGGCACTCACCACAGGGACACAACCGCACGCCATGGCTTCGATGAGTGAATAGCCCGACCCTTCCCGATGGCTGGTGGAGAAGTAGATGTGGGCGCCCCGATACCAGGCGGCCATCCGCTGATGGGGCACGGCAGCGTGAAGATGTACTCGATCGCGCAGGCTGGCAGTCGCCGCAATTCGGGCTCGCACTTCCGCCTCCATCGTGCGGTCGGTGGCCAGCATGTGCAACTGCGCATCCGGCAGCGCAGCGAGGGCAAACGCCTCGACAGCGTTGAGAGGGTCCTTGCCGGCAATCAGGCGTCCCACCCAGAGGACCGCTGGGGCGCCCGCCAGCGGTTCCGGAGCCTGCTCGGGATCCGGCAGCATCGACGCGGCCTCGAGCACCTCGAACAGCGGGGCGCCCGGTTCGATCACCCCCGCATCGATCCAGGGCTGCACCTGGCCCTCAGCGGCACCCGTGAACAGATAGCCGGCGACGCTACGTCGCACCCAGCGATGGCCCACGCGAGCGCGACCGCTGAACACCGGTTCGCCATGGTGTTGCAGCAGCAACGGTGCCTGCACCTTGGCTAATCGGCGAAGCAACCGAGTCCAGCCAAGGCCATGCACGTGTACGACGTTCGGGCGATCAGCCGACACCGCCGCCGCCAACGCCGCGTCGGATGGGTGGAAGCGATACCTCACTCCACCGCGCTCCAACGAACCTTCCGCCTCGCTGGTGCGCCCGTGCACCGTCACCTCGACACCTGCCCGGTGCAATCCCTCGACGGTGGAGGTGACGGTGGGCCAACCATCCACCACGTCGTCGAACCGGCCAGCAGTGATGGGCGGCATCACCATCGCCACGCGCAACGCGTCACTCATCGGAACCGCCCGACCGCCGAACGACCCAGTTGGCGCGCCACGCTCGCCTGCTCGGCGGGTGACTGCGTAAATGCCGAGCGCCAGCGCGAGGTGGTGCGCTGCGTCGGGTCGCGCAGGACGGCAGCGGTGGGGGTGACCGCCAGCAACTCGGCATGTCGAAGGCGATCGAGCTCGGACCGAAGCAGTTCACTCGGCACCACGTGGGGCAGCACGCGGTCCGCTAGCCACAGACCAGGCCCGGTGAGCCGCGGGTCAACGGAGCGCATCACCTGCCCGATGGCAGTCCAGTCGAGGCCTCGCTGGTGCAGGAAATACACATCGAGCAGGTTCACCGCCCGAACCTCGGCGCGCACCACGGTGGAGGCCAGGTGACCCACCACGTGCACGGCGAAGGCCGGTTCAGCGAACCGCCACTGCCCATCGTCGGTTCGATGCGCCTCGACTTCAATGTCGAATCCTCGGGCCGTGTAGCCGTGGAGAAACTCCAGCCAGCCGGGGTGCACCTCAACACGTCCGTTGTGGTCGGCTGATTCGCCATCGGTGCGGCCCACGCTGCCGTCACCCCATGCGAGGAACGTATCTTCGTGGTCCTCGGTGGCGTACAACGACCAGCCGGCGCGGGCGAGAGCCGCGCCGGCCTGAGCCCGATAACGAGCCGGCACCAACACGTCGATGTCGCTCATCGGTCTCGTGCCGGGCGACGGCCACACCGCCTGGCCACCAGCGCTACCCCCCAGAACAGCTCCCTTCACGGGCACGGCGCACAGGTCGGCGGCAGCGAGGGCACCGAGCACCTTCGGGGTGAGCGCAGCGAATCGATCGGCTCGGGCCTGCACCTGCCCTTGCTGCTCCTGCGCGTACGCCACCACATCCGAGTCCGCCGTATCGAACAGCCCCAGCGAACCAGCGAGTGCCGTCAATCCGGTGGCCAACCCCACTTGCTGCACCGTCGCCAGTGGCCATTCGGGCAGCGCCGACTCACGACCCGTCAGGCGGGCGAGCACGGCATCGACCAGCATCAGTTGCTGGCCACGCCACGGGGTGACCGTAGGAACGACGATCGCAGGACACTAGCCACGGCACTCGATCCGCGAGACTGCGAGGATGCGAATTGCGTACGTGGTGCCCGGTGGGGTGGACCCTCCCGGCGGCGAGCGGGTCATTCCGTTCGTGCATCACCTCGTGGGAGCAATGGCCGCACGCCACGAAGTGACCGTGATTGCAGTCGGCCACGACACAGTGCCGGGCGAGTGGACGCTGCACGGAGCGCGTGTCGTGAACGTGCCCGTCGGCCGGCACGGCAAGGCCGACATCGCTCGAGTGTTGGCCTCCGTGCCTTCCGCGATGGGTCGGGTCGACGTGGTGCATGGACTATGGGCGAACCTGCCGGGCTTGGCCGCAGTCGCCACAGCGATGCGGTATCGAGTGCCGTCGGTGGTGAGCGTGTGCGGCGGAGAACTCGCGTCGGTGCCGGCGATCGAGTACGGCGGCGGCCTACGAGACGGCACGCGCCGACTCGCTCTCGGGGCACTGCGCGGCGCCACCGCGGTCACCGTGGCCACCGAGTGGATGCATCGCCATGTGACGGCGTGTGGCGCGCCGGTGCACGAGATCGTGCCGTTGGGTGCCGACCTCACCAGGTTCTCGCCCGGCGGCGCGGCGCACCGACCGCATCACCTGGTGCATGTGGCAGGCCTCAATCGCGTCAAGGACCAAGATCTCCTGCTGCGCGCCGTGGCCCTGGCCTCCGCATCCGAACCCCGGCTCACGCTCGACGTGATGGGTGGCGACACCCTCGGTGGCCACCACGCCCGGCTGGCTGAGGAATTGGGCATCGCCGACCGGGTGACGTTCCGAGGCCACATCGCACATGAGGATCTGGCGGCAGCGATCGATGGCGCGGCGCTGCACGTGCTCACCTCGCATCACGATGCAGGGCCGTTGGCCGTGCTCGAGGCCGCAGCGTGCGGGGTGCCCACGGTGGGCACCCGCGTGGGGCACGTCGCCGACTTCGCCTCACTCACTCCCCCCGCGGCGTGGGCGGTGGCCGACCGAGAGCCCGCCACGCTCGCAGCAGCCATCCTCGACATGCTGCGCGACGACCGCCGCAACGCCTTCGGGCAGTCAGCGCTCGCGTGGGCGCGTACCCACGACGCCGACTTCACGGCGACGACGTTTGAACTGCTCTACCGCAGGCTCACAGCGAGGTCGCGCAACGCCTGAGCTGCAGCCTGCGGATCGGTGCCGCGGCGCAACACGTAGACGGGCCGGTCCAGCAACTCGGAGACCCATTCCTGGGCGAGGTGGGCACGCTCGGTGGGCAGTGCCGGCTCCCAGAAACGCTCGAGTGCTTCTTCGGCAGAGACCCGCCGAAGCGACAGCTCAGGTGATGGGTCCAGCAACACCACCGCTGCGGCGTTCATCGTGATGAGTTGCTGCGACTCGGGCGGCAACACGGGAACCTTGCGACCTTCTGCGGCCGGGTGCGGCACGGTGGCCAGGTCAGCCAGTTCGGGGAACCGCGAGGCTGCGTCTTCGGTCATCATCATCCGCCACGGATAGCCGGCAAACCGCTCCGCCGGACTCCCGGTGGCGGCGTAGAGCCAGTCGTCGCTACACACCGACATGCCGAGGCGCATGCACGAGTAGGTGAGCGTGCTCTTGCCTGCGCCCGACGGCCCACGCAGCACCAAGCCCACACCATCGTGAGCCACGAGCGCGCTATGCATTGCATGCAGTTGCCCGCGACGCACATGGAACGCCGTGAATGCGGCCTCCACGAACAACCGCAGTGCATCCTGCTCGGCCAGGATGGACTCAGGCAGTTGCAGCATGGCGACGGCGAACTCGTAGTGCAGGGTGGCGACCGCCGTGCCACAACGCACCACCAACGTCTCGTCGCCATCGTCAGCAGTCATAACGGGCCACGCCGGGTCGATGTCGGGGTCGTTGCCCACCACCACGCAGCGCACGTCGAGATCGCCCGTCACACCCATGTCGGCCGGGTAACGCGCCAGTCCGGCCGCCACTGCGGCGCGCAGTTCCTCCGGTGCGTCGTGCAGACGCACCGCGGCGCCCATGGGTTGATGTTCGACAGATGCGAGTGGCGACACGCCTGGAAGGCTAGGGCCTCAGACGAGCGCTGGAACCTGGGATTCAATCCAGCCCTGGAGGTGCGGAGTGCACTCCACGCTCGTGATCAGGCTGTAACGAGGCGTGGTGCTGTTGTGCACCACCACATGCCAGAGGCGCTGGGTGTCCACCACGAAGCGGGCGAACCTCGGCAGCGGTACCCGCCGCTCGGTGCTGGGGATGGGCAGATGGTCCTCGTCGAGATCCATCAGCAGCATGTAGCTGTCGGGGTCGTCGGTGAGTTCGATCCAGCTCCGCACCACCCAGCCGGTGCCGGCCGGGTTGAACCGGTTGTTGTCGTCGCGGTGGAAGCTCTTCAGCGCCTGCTCATGATCCTGGGGCTCGAGCTTGATGATGCGCACCCGGCCGAAGTTGGCGCCGATGCTGTCGACGTACGCCTTCAGGGTGGGGGCCTTCTCTGCGTTGGGCGTCCAGAGAGCGTCCTTGTCGGTCTTGCCCTTGTCCCAGAAACCACGGCAGTCGAGCGTGCCGTCGGCCGACGCGAGCGGCGCGAAGTTGGTGTCGCCACCGCTCTTCCAGTCCATGTACTCCAGACCCTCCCACTCCTCGGTGGGAATCTCCCCCGGATAGGGAGTGAGGGCCACGAAGCCGGTCTCCTCGAGGGCGGGGCAGATGTAGTGCTCGGAACGGAGCGGAATGTCGACGCTCCAGTGCTCTTTGGTCGGCCAAAAGCTCATGCCCCGTAGCCTACCCCGACTCCTTTTTGACTGTCAGGGACTTCGGTCCCATGCATCGTCAGCGCACCGAGCGCCGTTCCATCTTCGGGATACCGGGCGTGGTGTCGTTGATGGCCCAACTGATGATGACGTGCGGAGTGATGCGGAAGCGGGGAGCGCCATCCGCCTCCTCGATCGCCGCAGAGCCGACGATCTTGATCCCGCGCGGCGACCACGGATCGGTGGTGGCGAGATCGTCGATCACCAGGGTGGCCTGCGGGTTGCTCTGGATGTTTCGGTATCGCACCGTGTGCGTGATGTCGAAACCTCCGCTGACGATGTCGTCACCGTCGACACCGAACACCACCGGCGCAACATCGGGTTTGCCCGTCGGCGACGCCGTGGCGAAGCGCATCAGGGGCTGCGTGCGCAGGTACTCGAGTTCGGCCGTAGTGAATGCGCTCATGACGCACCACCGGGCACCGTCGGAGCGCCAAGCGGAACGACGTCGAGGTCCCACCACTTCGCCCGTTCTTCGCCAACGACGGCAACGACCTCGTCCATCACCGTGCCCTGCTTGAAGGTGCTGACCACCATGAATGCTGCCATGTGCTTCGGGTTCCCCTTGTTGTTCGACGTCGTCGCGATCTTCTGTCTCGACGATTCGTCCTCCCGGCACTCTCACACCTCAACAAGAGTTGAGGTCAAGCGGTATCTTCGACTGATGCCCCGAGGTCACACGTCATTTCACGAATGGTCGGTCGGTCAGGTGGCCCAGCGGAGCGGGATCTCCATCTCTGCGCTCCACTTCTACGAGCGCGAAGGCTTGATCCTGAGCGCCAGAAACAGCGGCAACCAGCGGCGTTACGGCCGCGACACCCTGCGTCGACTTGCCTTCATCCGCGCGTCGCAACGCGTGGGGATCCCGCTCGCCTCCATCAGGCAGGCGCTCGACGAACTGCCGCAGCAGCGAACCCCCCGCGAGGACGACTGGGCTGCGGTGGCAATCCGCTGGCGCGCGGTGCTCGACGATCAGCTCGAGCAGCTCGAACGGCTACGCGACGACCTCACCACCTGCATCGGCTGCGGATGTCTGTCGTTCCAGCGATGCCTGCTGGTGAACCCCGCCGATGCAATGTCGCACGAGGGACCAGGACCACGACGTCTCCTACCCGGAACACCTCGGCCGGAGCCGGTGGGCCCCATTTCAGCACTCGGAGACCTCAACCACGAGCGCCCCTAGCGGGCACACCACGCTCCGGCCGTCATCCGCCGGGAGGTTTCGCGCCCACGGGCGCGGGACCTCCCAAACCCGGGTCACTCCGCGCCCGTGGGAGCGAACGGTCCCACCAAGGGGACGAAACGCGCCCAACCCCACGGGCGCGCGGCTGGCGTTCTGCGCTACCTCAGGTTGCAATGGGACTCACGCCCAGCGACGAGTCGGGTCAGGGGGCAGCGGTGCTGGAGGTGGCGGGCGGCAGCGTGTCGACCACCTGTTTCGGCGGCGGAATCTTCAGTTCCTGCCCCAACTCCACATGGTCCGGGTCGGTGATGCCGTTCACGGCCATCAACTCGACCTGGTCCACATTGAACCGGACCGCGATCTTGCTGAGCGTGTCGCCCGACTGCACGCGGTAGAACGTGACGGTCGTGGTGGTGGTGGCGAGCACCGTGGTACTCGTGGTGGTGGTGATCATCGGTGGCAAAGTGCCGCCCGCGATGCCATCGTCGCCGCAGGCCACCGCCGCCAAGGGCATCGCCGTCGTCAGCATGGCCAAGGCTGCCATCCGAGCACCGTTCACGAGCCGGAGCATAGAGGGTCGGTTCGGTGACGCGGCACCCCGGCGCGTAGGGTCGAGTGCATGACGTCGGTGGCATTCCCCGGGGCGGAAGCGCCCGTCCGCAACTACGACGTGATCAGTTCCGGCGTGCGCATCGCAGTGCACGAATGGGGCAACGAGCGCCACGAGCCACTGTTTCTCGTCCATGGCGGCTCCGACTTCGGCCGCACCTACGAAGAGTTTGCACCACGACTGGCAAGTGCCGGCTGGCGTTGCATCACCTGGGACCAGCGCGGCCACGGCGACAGCGAGCACGCTGCGCTGTACGGCTGGGACGCCGACATTCGCGACGCCGTCGCCGTGATGAGCAGCATCACCTCCAAGCCTGCGCCGGTCGTCGGGCACAGCAAGGGCGGGGCGCTGATGATTCAGTTGGCCGATGCCCAGCCGTTCCGCTTCAGCCATCTCATCAACCTCGATGGCCTTCCTTCGAAGCGACCGATGAGCGACGTGAGCGAGCACGAACGCACCCGCATGGTGGCCGGCGACTTGCAGGGCTGGCTGGATCACCGCCGCACCACCGCCACGGCCGAACGCAGGCCCGGCACGCTGGAAGACCTCGCTCGCCGCAGAGCAAAGATGAACCCGCGTCTGTCGCTCGAGTGGTTGTGCCACCTCGTCACCGTCGGCGCACGGCAGGACCCCGACGGCTGGCGATGGAAGCTCGATCCTTCCATGCGGTTCGGCGGATTCGGACCGTGGCGACCGGAATGGACGGCAACTCGCTTGCCGGGCCTCGGCATGCCCTTCCTCGGCCTTCTCGCCGACGAGCAGGAGCCCATGGGTTGGGGCACCCGCCCAAAGGACCTCGATGGGCTCATCCCCTCCACAGGTCGCCTCGAAGTGATGACCGGCATGGGCCACTTCGTGCACATCGAGCAACCCGAGCTGGTGGCCGGCATGGTGCTCGACTTTCTCGGCGGCGCGCGATGACCATCCACCACCTCACCCACAACAAGATCCGCCTGGCCCTCCACGAGGTGCGCCCCGGATCCGGTCGCCCATTGCTGCTGCTGCACGGCCTCGGAGAACAGTCGCCGGCCAGCGTGCCCGACGTGGCCGCCGCCTGGCCGGGGCCCGTGATGGCACTGGATTTCACCGGCCACGGCGCCTCGACGGTGCCGGCAGGCGGTGGATACTCGGCCGAGATTCTGCTCGGCGACGCCGATGTGGCGCTGGCCCACCTGGGTGAAGCCACCGTGTTGGGGCGAGGCCTAGGCGGATATATCGCGCTGCTGCTGGCCGGTGCTCGCGCCACGCAGGTGCGCGGTGCGGTCATCTGCGACGGTCCCGGCCTGTGGGGCGGCCCCAGCGGGCCAACCTCCACCAGTTTCGTCACCCTGGAAGACGCTCGAACCTGCCCCGATCCGTACGCATTGCTGGAGTTGTCGCGAGACCTGCGGCCCCGCGACTACGCGGCGCTCTTCGCCCGACTGGCGGTGGAGAACTCCGGGATGGAGGAACCCATCACCGTTGCATCCGTGGTGCGGCCGCCGTGGCTGGAAGCCGTGCTCGATGAAATGGGCGTCACCGTGGGCGACGCAGCACAGGCGTTGGCTACGTACTGCGCTGGCTGACGTAGGCGGCCAGTGCCACCAGTTCCTGGCGCGCCTCGGCCGTGATCGGCGCGAGACGGATGGCGGCCACCGCTTCGTCGGTGAGACGGGTGATCGTGGTCTCCAGGTCGGCCAGCGCTCCGGTGTCGATGATCACCTGCTGCACTCGCGCTACATCGTGGTCGGACAGGTGCTGGGTGCCCACCAGGTCGAGTAACTGCGCCTGCGCCGGGGTGGCGGCTTCCACCGCTCGGGCCATCAACGGGGTGGGCTTGCCCTCGCGCAGGTCGCCTCCCACGGGCTTGCCGGTGACGGCCGCATCGCCGAAGGCGCCCATCACGTCGTCGCGCATTTGAAAGGCATCTCCGAGCGGCAGGCCGTACGCGCTGAGGGCAGGCAGCAGGACGTCGGCACGGTCGGGCGCCGCCATCACGGCACCGAGGTGCAGCGGACGCTCGATGGTGTACTTGCCGCTCTTGTAGCGGCAGATGAGCTCGGCCTTGTGACGGCGACGCTCGTTGCGCACGCTGCCCACGATGTCGAGCACTTGGCCGATGTTCAGTTCGATGCGCAACTCGTTCCAGATTCGCCACGCCTGGGGCGATGCCTCGGCCATCAGTTGATCGGCGTACACGAATGCCAGGTCGCCCACCAGAATGGCCACGCCCTCACCGAATCGCCGGGCCTCGCCAGCCCATTCGGCGTCGCGGTGGTAGCCGGTGAACACGGTGTGGGTGGTGGGTTCACCTCGACGGCTTGCGGCGTCGTCCATCACGTCGTCGTGGAACAGGGCGAACGCGTGCATCAACTCGAATGCTGCGCCGGCGTTGGCCACCATCGGGTCGGCGGGGTCGCCGCCAGCACCCACGAAACCCCAGTGGCAGAAGGCCGGGCGGAGTCGCTTGCCGCCCACGAGGACCAAGCGGCCGATCTCCTTCACCGGCTCGGCTAGGTCGTCGTCAAACGCCGACCAGCGGGCCTCTTCAGGCTGCAGGAACTCCCGGAGTCGCTGCTGCACACGCGTCGCGATGACGCCGAGCGAGGGCGGGGCTACCGGTTGGGTCACGGTGGGCAGGCTAGGGGCATTCGGGCGTCGTCAGTCGTCGCCCAGAGCGGCGACCGCTTCGTCGATCTGCAACCGGGCGTTGCCGATTCGATCTCGGCAGAACGCAATGAGTGCGGCAGCGCGCTGCACCTGCGCTGCCAACACATCGACATCGACGTCGGTGCGTTCGAGGGCGCCGAGAATCTCCTCGAGTTCAGCGAGTGCGTCGGCGTAGCCGGCGGCCACAGGGCCGGGGGTGCTGGTCATGGGTTGGTCTCCTCCACACGGCTCCGGGCCGTGCCAGATGCGAACGTGGTGATGATCTGGTCGCCCGACTGCAGTTCGTCGGCGGCTCGGATGGTGCGACCATCGATGGTGCGGGTGATGCTCCAGCCCCGCGCCATCGTGGTGGCGGGGTCGAGAAGGCGCACGCGTTCGGCAACGTGCTGCAACTGTTGCTCGGGTAGGTCCATCCGCTGCGGCGCCCTCCGAACCGAAGTGGCAGCGGCGGCAAGGCGACCATCGGCACGCTCGAGCACGCGCTGGGCACCGCGCTGCACCCGGCGGGCCCGTTCGTGCAGACGTTCGTCGCTGCGCGACACGGCGCTGCTCACCCGCAGGCGAATGCCCTCACCCAAGCCGGCCACATCGGTGACCGATGCCTGCAATGACATCGCAGCAACGTGACAGATCTGCGTCCAGGCGCCTTCCACCGACTGTTGGAAGGCCTGCACGCGCTCGACCAACGCTGCAGCACACGCCGTGGGCGTCTTCAATGCGAGATGCGCCACCTCGTCGGCCACGCTTCGGTCGATCTCGTGGCCGATGCCGGTGAGCACCGGCAGTGGCGATCGAGCGATGGCCATGGCAATGGCTTCGTCGTCGAACGTGGCAAGTTCGCCGCGGCTGCCACCACCGCGGATGAGCACCACGGCATCGAGATCGGGGGCTGCCGACAACGTGCGCAGCGCACCCGTGATCTCGCGGACCGCCGTCTCGCCCTGCACTCGCACATCCACCAGCCGTAACTGGAAGCCCATTCCGCTGCGCTCGATTTCATGCGCAAAGTCGGCCCAGGCGGCGCTGGCTCTGCTGGTGACCACGCCAACCCGCAACGGCGCAACAGCCAGTGGCACCTGCCGGTTTCGTTCGAGCCAGCCGGCTTCGCCCAGTCGACGCAGTACATCGTCGCGTTGCAGGGCGAGCTCGCCCAGGGTGAACCGCGGGTCGATGGCGCTCATCTTCAGGCCGAGCGAACCGTTGCCAGCGAAGTAATCGAGCTGCCCGAAGATCCGCACCTTCAAGCCGTCGCAGAGTTGCAGGCCGTTCTTCATCAGCAGCGAGCGAAGCTTGTTGCGTTGCGGGGCGAAGAACTGCACGTTGAGTTGGGCCTTGCCGTTGTCGGTGACTTCGGCGAGCCGGAAGTAGGCGTGCGGACCGCGCTCGTTCCAACCCTGGATCTCGCCGCGCACCCAGACGCCTTGGTCGAACCCGCGCCGCAGCACCCCGTTGATGGCGTCGGCGAGCTCGGACACCGAGTAGGTGGGTTCGGCCCCATCATCGGGCTCGAACGACATCTCGCGCTGGCTCATTCAGACCACCCGAGGCGCCATGCTGGCGGGCCATCGGGCTGCAAGGTGAACTCACCGAGCGACCGAAAGCCCATGGTGGCGTAGAAGGGAAGGTTGCGAGCGTTGGTGCTCTCCAGGTACGCGCCCTGCCCATCAGCAGCTGCACGCGCTTGGCCCGCGGACACCAGCAGCCGGCCCAGACCGCGGCCTTGGTGGGCGGGATGCACGCCCAGGAAGTTGAGGTAGTGGAACGGTGGCTCGGGCTTGTTCGCTGCGAAGGCTGCGAGACCTGCCCCCACCTCCGCGGCGCGGGTGGAACCCAACAACGCCGTCATGATCCCGCCGATGCTGGGCAACTCCGGGTACGGCTGGCGCCGACCGTCGGTGCGCCACATCGCTGCTGCGACCACCTCACCCTCGTCGCCCAGGATCACATCGATGGTGCCGACCGCCGCGAAGGCATCCACGAACAGGCCGATCCACATTGCGATGGCGTGCTCCTGGGCCTCGACCCCACGGAAGATCCAGTGCTGCATCGGGTCGTCGGCAAAGGCTGCGCCGAACACAGCCCGCACCTGCGCCACGGCAAGTGGAGTGGGATCCAACGGCTGTACGGACGACGGATTCGACATGAGGGCAGAGGCTACGTCAGACGCCGAGTTCAGGGATGGGGTTGGAGGTGTCGGGAGCAATCTCGATGTGGCGTTCGCGGCGCAAGGACTCCAACTCGCGTAAGGGCCGCTCGAGCATGCGACGACGGGTGCCGACCAGCTCGTCCATACTGCCCACCAGAGTGTCGAGCTGCTTCTTCACCTTCTCCACCTGCGACGCGTACTTGCCGAACTGCAGGTCGAACTGGCCGAGCAGGGCCAGCACCTCCTTGCTCGTCTGTTCCAGGCGGAAGTTCTCGAATGCCTGGCGAATGACACCGAGGAACGCGAACAGGGTGAGCGGAGAGCAGAGGATGACCCGCTCGCGCAGCGCATCGTCGACCAACGTGGGTGCGTGCTCGTGGATGAAACCCACGATGGTCTCGTTCGGCACGAACATCAGCACGTTGTCGATGGCGGGCCGGGTGTCGACCTTCGCGTAGTCGCGCCGAGCCAGTTCGCGTACGTGGCCGCGCACCGCCTTGATGAACGAGTCGCGAGCGGCCACGGCTTCGAGCTCACTGGTGGCCTGCTGAAAGGCGAGGTAACCGTCGATGGGGAACTTCACGTCCATGAACAGCACGTGCGCATCGGGCAGCAGGAACGTGAAGTCGGGGATGATGCGACCGTCGCCCACCACTGCGGTGCGCTTGGTGTAGTTCACCTCCGGCAGCAGACCGGCAAGACGCAGTACGTCTTCCGCCATGCGCTCGCCCCACTGGCCGCGGGTGTTGGTGTTGGCGAGCGCCTCGCGCAGATCGTTCGTGGCCGAGTACAGGTCGCGAGACACCGACGCCTGCTCGCGTAGCGACTGACCCACCTGGCCGAACTCTCGGGCGGAATGCTGCCCCAACCGCTGCACCGCCTCGGTGAGTTGGCCCAACTGCGCCTGAACCGCAGGGTCGGTGGTGGCGACCGCCAACCCTGGAGCGCGGGTACGCGTTGCCAGCAGCCAGGTGAGTGCCGCCACGGCGACGACGAGTAACACGACCAGCACGATGTCCATGGCGCCATCATGCCTAAGGGGTGCGCGGAAGTTCCCCAGGCCAGGCCCCGACACCACCGCGGGCACCGAAATGGGCCGATACGGCCCACTTTCAAGCCCGCGAGCCCGAATCAGGCGAGGAACGCTGCCTCGCCGGCCCGCACCTGCGCTGCATAGACACCGTCGAGATGCATCAGCTCGTCGTGCGTGCCGTCTTCCACCACGTTGCCGTCGGCCAGCACCACGATGCGGTCGGCGTCGCGGATGGTGGACAGGCGGTGGGCGATGATGAGCGCCGTGCGACCCTCCAACGCGTTCTCGAGCGCCGCCTGCACCGCAGCTTCGTTCTCGTTGTCGAGGTGGCTGGTGGCCTCGTCGAGGATCATCACCGCCGGGTTCTTCAGCAACAACCGAGCGATGGCTAGGCGCTGCTTCTCGCCGCCGCTGAGGCGGTAGCCGCGCTCGCCCACCACCGTGTCGTAGCCGTCGGGCAACTCGGCGATGGTGTCCATGATGCGAGCACCGCGGCAGGCCGCATCGAGCTCTTCCAACGTGGCGTCGGGCTTGGCGTAGCGCAGGTTCTGGCCGATGCTCTCGTGGAACAGGTGCGGGTCTTGGCTCACCACGCCGATGGCCTCACGCAGGCTGTGCTGGGTGAGGTCGCGCACATCGTGCCCGTCCACCAGCAGCGCCCCACCTGTCACGTCGTAAAGGCGCGGAATGAGACCCGAGAGGGTGGTCTTTCCCGACCCGGAGGCGCCCACGAGGGCCACCGTTTCACCGGGACGCACCACCAGCGACACCCCTTGCAGCACGTCGCGGTCGGGGTCGGCGCCCACCACCGCGCTCGGTGCCTCCAGCGAGCGCACCGTCACGTCGGCGGCAGCCGGGTAGCGGAACCACACGTCGCGGAATTCCACGAGGCCGGTGGGGTTCACGAGGTCGATTGCACCGGGACGGTCGGTGATGAACTCGGGAGCATCGAGCACTTCGAAGACACGCTCGAAGCTGACCATTGCGGTCATCAGATCGACGCGCGCGTTGGTGAGTCCGGTGAGCGGTTGATACACGCGAGTGACCAGGGCTGCCAGCGCCACCAGGGTGCCGGAGCTGATGTCGTTGCTGACCACCAGATGCGCACCCACGCCGTAGATGGCGGCGGCACCGAGCGCACCCACGAGGCCAAGGGCCACGAAGAACACACGGCCGTACATCGCTGCGCGGATGCCGGTGTCGCGCACCATCGCCGCGCGCCCCGAGAACATGCCCACCTCGTCGCTCTGGCGGCCAAACAGCTTCACCAGCAGGGCACCGGCCACGTTGAACCGTTCGGCCATTTGGTTGTTCATCTCGGCGTTCGTGGTCATGTTCTGGCGCTGGATGTCTTGCAGCCGCTTGCCCACGCGCTTCGCCGGGATGATGAACATCGGCAGCACCACCAGCGCCAGCAGCGTGAGCCGCCATTCCAGCGCAGCCATTGCGATGAGCGTGGTGGTGAGCACCACCACGTTGCTCACCACGCTGCCGAGCGTGCTGGTGACGGCGTTCTGCGCACCGACCACATCGTTGTTCAGGCGGCTGGTGAGGGCACCCGTCTGCGTGCGGGTGAAGAAGGCCACGGGCATGCGCTGCACTTTGCTGAACAGCGCCACCCGGAGGTCGTAGATGAGGCCTTCGCCGATGGTGGAGCTGCACCAGCGCTGCACGATGGCAAGTCCGGCATCCACGAGTGCGGAGGCCACCACGAGCCCGGCGAGGATGTTGATGCCGCGCAGGTTGCCCGAGGGGATCGACACGTCGAGCATGCGGCGGAATGCGAACGGCGGCACGAGTTCGATGAGTGCCGCCACCACGATGGTGGCCAGGAACAGGAAGATCATGCGTCGGTAGGGCCGAGCGAACTGCCAGGCGCGGCGCAGCGAGCTGCTGCTCAGGCGCTTGCCCTTCACCGCATTGGCATCGCCCGGCATCATCATGTGAGGACCCATACGCATGACAAGGAGGATACGGGCGACCTCCTACGATGGATCGATGCGTCGCCCGCCCTTTGCCGTCGTCGGCGTGCTGCTCGCTGGTTGCGCAGTGCTCGCCGGGTGCGGTGATGGCATCAACGAAGGTGCGAACGAAGGCCGTGGGCCTCGCGGCACCATTGACGGTGTAGTGCTCCAGGCACCCGCTAGCAGTGCACCTGTCACCGAACCGACCGGCGTGCCTGCCACCGACCCTTCTGCGCAGCTCGACCCGTTCGGCTGGCAGCAGGCTGAGGACGGGATCGACGAGGGGTTCCTCGACGTGCCGCTCGACTGGACGCACCCCGACGGCGACACGGTGACGCTGTACCTCGCCCGGCACCGCGCCACCGACCCGGCCCACCGCATCGGTGCGTTGCTGGTGAACCCCGGAGGCCCGGGCTTCGGCGGCAGCGACCTAGCGTTCAACGCCGACAGCACCTACGGCCAAGATCTCCTGGATCGGTTCGACATCATCGGCTGGGACCCGCGCGGCACCGGTCTCAGTGAGCCGGCGGTGAATTGCATCGACGACTACGACCCCTACTTCGCCGTCGACTCGTCGCCCGACACCGACGCGGAACGACAGACACTCATCGACCTCGGAAAGAAGTTCGGAGCGGCCTGCGAACGAACGAACGCATCGCTGCTGCCGTACCTCAGCACCGCCGACACGGCCCGCGACATGGATGCCATTCGCAACGCCCTCGGCGAGACGACCATCAGTTACTTCGGCTTCAGCTACGGCAGCGAACTGGGGGCCACCTGGGCCACGCTGTTCCCCAGCACGGTGCGCGCCATGGTGATCGATGGCGCTGTCGACCCGACGGTGGGTTATCTCCAGCAGAACCTTCAGCAGGCGGCAGGTTTCGAGACCGCGTTCAACACGTTCCTCGCCGACTGCAGCGCACGCACCGCCTGTCCCTTCCACAACGGTGGCGATGCAGAGGGCGCGTTCGACGCACTGAACGCTGCCATCGACGCGACGCCGGTGTCGTCGGGACGAACGGGACGACCCAACGTGACACAGGGCGTGCTCACCAGCGGTATCGCGCAGGCGATGTACGACCGGAGCGGTTGGCCGCAACTTGCGCAAGCGTTGGCCGATCTCCAGGCCGGTGACGGCGCCGCCATGCTGGATCTCTACGACATGTACTACGGCTATTACCAGGGTTCGTGGGACGACAGCCTGGAGGCCTACTTCGCGATCGGCTGCCTCGACGACTCGGGCAGCACCGGCCCCGCCAACCTGTTCGGCCACGAGGCCGAGTTCGCCAAGGTGGCTCCCCGTCTGGGCCGAAGTTGGCTGGCCGAGTTGACGTTCTGCTCCGTATGGCCCGAGCCAGCAGCACCAACGATCACCATCACCGGCAACGGAGCCGGACCCATTCTGGTGGTCGGCACCACGGGCGACCCGGCCACACCGTTAGAGAGCACACGCCATATGGCACAGGCGTTGGAGGATGGCCACCTCGTGGTGGTGCAGGCCGAGCAGCACACCGGGTACGGCACCAACCGCTGCGTCGATGACGCAGTCGACACATATCTGCTGGACCCCTCCGCCGACCTGCCCACCGACATCGACTGCACCTGACCTAACCTGCGCCCATGCGCGGCCGGCTCTTGATCCTCGTCGCAGCCGTCGCATCGATCGCTGGCTGCTCCACAGCGGCGGGCGGCAGCACCATCACCGCGCCAGCCGAGACGGCGAGCAGCGCGGGCGACTCGGGTACCACCATCGAGTGGACCAAGTTCAGCGACGACGGCAAGGTGCAGACCGCCACGATCGAGGTGCCCGTCGACCATGCCGACCCCGCGAAGGGCAACTTCCAGCTGGCACTGGCTCGGCACGTGGCCGACCCCAAGCAGCGAATCGGATCGCTACTGGTGAACCCCGGTGGCCCGGGCTTCGGCGGCACCGACTTCGCCAAGTTCGCCGACCAGATCTACAGCCCCGCTCTGCTGGCCCACTTCGACATCGTGGCCTGGGACCCGCGAGGCACCGGCGACAGCACGCCGGCGATCGACTGCATCGACGACTACGACCGCTACTACACCGGAGTCGACATCACCCCCGACACGCCCGCCGAACGACAGCTGCCCATCGACCTGGCCAAGGAGTTCACCGACGCCTGCCTGGAGAAGAACGCCGACATCTGGCCCTACATCGGCACCAACGCGTCGGCCCGCGACATGGACGACATCCGCCAGGCGCTCGGTGAAGCCAAGATCAGCTACTTCGGCTTCAGCTACGGCAGCGAACTCGGAGCCACCTGGGCCACGCTGTTCCCCTCCACCGTGCGCGCCGCCGTGCTCGACGGAGCGGTCGATCCCAACGCCGGCTACATCGATGCCGGCCTGCAGCAGGCGGCGGGGTTCGAGCAGGCCATCACCAACTTCCTCGCCAGCTGCAGCGCCACGCCCGCTTGCCCGTTCCACAACGACGGCGATGCCGAGGGTGCCTTCGATCGACTGATGCTCGCGATCGATGACAACCCGATTCCCACTGTCGCCGGTCGACCGGAGCTCACCCGATCCATGGCCCTCACCGCCGTCGCCGAGGCGATGTACAGCGAGTCACTGTGGGATCAGGCCGACCAGGCATTGGCCGATGCGCAACAGGGCGACGGTGCGGGCCTGCTCACGCTGTTCGACGAGTACTTCCGGCGTCGCGATGACGGCACGTGGGACAACTCGCTGGAGGCATTCCAGGTCATCTCGTGCGCCGACGAACCTGCGCGGTTGACCGTGGAGGAAGAAGACGCATCGGCCGCGAGGTTCGAGGCAGTAGCTCCGCGCTACTCGCCGGCCACCATCGGCTCATACTTCTGCACGTTCTTCCCGCAGAGCCCCGACCCCGAGGTGCAGGTGAACTCCAAAGGCGCCGGCCCCATTCTGGTGATGGGCACCGCCGGCGACCCAGCCACGCCACTGGCCAGCACTCGGCTGATGGCCGAGGCCCTGGATGACGGCCGACTGGTGATCGTGCACGCGGAGGGCCACACCGGCTACGCAAGCGGCGAGTGCAGCGGCAACGTGGTGGACAAGTACCTCATCGACCCGGTGAAGGACGCGCCAGCCGACGGCACGGAGTGCAAGTGATGGACACTGGCTCAAGGCGCCCCTGCGTCGGGCCGATCACCCTCATGTGAGGCGCACGTCCATTGGTTCGTTGCTCGCGGCCACGGCCGCGCTGGTGGGGTGCACCTTCATCGCCTCAACCGCGGCACCCACCGCTGCCGCCACATGCACCGGCAACCTCTCGGCGGCTCAACTGAACACCGTGTTCGCCTCGCCCGGCGTGGGCCGCACCGCCACCACCACCGGCTATGGCGGTGGCGATTATCAGCACGTCTACGACCTGGGCACCGGCCGCCGACTGTGGCTGTTCCAGGACGTGTTCTTCAGCAACGACAACGACCTGCGCGACAGCATGACGGACGCCGCGCACAATGCTGGCCTGCTGCAACGCGGCATCTGCTGGAGCACCGTCGGTGCAGGCCACATGCAGAACTTCGTCGGTTCAGCACAGACCACACCGCTGCGCCACTGGTTCTGGCCGATGGACGGCGAGCGCGGTGCCGACGGGAAGTTGTGGATCTTCATGGCCGAGATGGCCAACCCCAACGGCACGGGTGCCACCTGGGGCGCCGCACCGGTCGGCACATGGGTGGCGCGCATTGACCCACTCACGCTGAAGGTGCTGAGCTTCGCCAAGGCGCGCGTCGGTGGCATCCGGCTCTACGGATGGTCAGTGGTGAGCGACAACCAGTGGAGCTACCTCTACGGGCACTGCTACCGCCAGTACGTGCATCAGGTGAGCGGTGTGGGGCAGTTCGATGCTGGCTGCATGCCGTCCACCTACCTGGCCCGAGTGCCAAAGGGTCACTTCGATGCAGTGCCGTCGTTCTGGAACGGCAGTGGATGGTCGAACAGCGCGAAGTTCGCGAAGCCGGTGCTCACCCGCGGTAGCGCGAACCCGATGGACGTGCAGAGATTCGGCAGCGTGTACGTGAACGTCACCAAGATCGATGATTGGTGGGGTTCGTCGGTGTACGTGGACCGGGCTCCCGCGCCGCAGGGCCCCTGGACCCGCGCCCAGACCATCGATGTCGTGAATCGTCGTAAGTGCAGCCAGTGCGGCATCTATCACGCGGTGATCCTGCCCAACCTCGGCCCCGACGGGAAGATGATCGTGGCGTGGTCGAACGGAGGGCCGTTCAACCTGTGGCAGCGCAACGCCGCCCTCTACCGCCCGTCATTCGTGTCGGTGCCGGTACCCACCTGACGGCTCAGGCAGGCGGCAGCAACTCGGCGATTCGGTCTGCAGCCTTGGGGTACACCACTGCGATATCTGCTGGTGCCAGTTCGAACCCGTTCCAGTCGAACGGTGGCGCCATCGTGGTGCCCACGAGGCTCCAGGCACCCAGCGACGACGAGCCCTGCCACACGCCCTTGGGCACCCGTAGTTGCGGCATCTGGCCCGCCATCACGTCGGGGCCGAGCACGGGTTCTTCCACCCTGCCGTTCGGGTGCAGCAAGAGAAGCCGCATCGGTGAGCCGGCGTAGAAGTGGTAGATCTCGTCGCCCGTCAATCGGTGCAGCGCCGAATACATCGGGCTCAGCAGCATGAAGTGGATTGCGGAGGAGTGCTCGTCGCGATGGGTCTCTCGGAAAAGACCACCCTCGCCCGGCAGCGGGAGCAACCGAAGGTGTTCAGCCAACGCCTCACCCACCAACAGCTCGTCGGTGAGCGGGTCGTCGAACGGGTCGGCAGCCATGTGCGGAGTGTAGGAGACCAAAACGACGACACCGCCCTGCACGAGGCGGGCGGTGTCGAATGGCGGAAGGGGTGGGATTTGAACCCACGGAGGCTTTCACCTCGCACGCTTTCGAGGCGTGTCCCTTTGGCCGCTCGGGCACCCTTCCGTCGGAGGAGGCTAGCGGCTCGCGGCAAACGCAACACCGGGTGTTGGCATTCCTCAAGTTCTGATCAGGCGGTGCCGAAACATCGGTGATGCAAGTTGACCTGTTCGACACCGGCGCCTCGCCCGACACACGCCCCGCGTGGCAGTTGGTCGAAGCCGCGCGCCGGCGGTATCTGACCGGCCGCCTGGAACTCGAGACCAATCCGCCCACGAACGTGTATCTCCGTGACGGCCAGGTCTACTTCGCCGAACGCACCACCGACGGCGGACTCGGAGTGCGCCTGCTCGTGGAGGGTGTCGTCACCCGCGAGCAAATGCAGCGCTCGATCCTGCAGGTGAGCGGCGTAGAGCACCTGGGTCGGATGTTCGACCGCGACGGCTCCATCGACCGAGAAGCAGTGGAACTGTGCGTGGAGTTGATGACCGACGACGTACTGATCCACGTTGCTGACGAGGAGGTGCAGAAGTGGCGCATGAAGATGTACCAGCGCCACCCCAGCGGCCTCGATCGGTGGCTGCCCACGCGAGTGGAAGTGATCACCCACCTCGTCGATTCGATCGCTGCGGCTGACCCCGACGCGGAGCCGACACCGGCGCCGGCCCCAAGGCATCGGCCCCAGTTGGCACCGCCTCCCGTGACCGGCGAAATGCGCATGCCGGCGCCGCCGCCCACGTTGACCGTCCCTGTGGTCGTTCCGGTGCCAGCCCCTGCGATGGTCGTCACGCCGACCCTCACGTCCGGTTCACTCAAGGACGAAGTGGCCGAAGCCGTGCGACAGGCATTGGCCAGCATCGAAGTTTGAGTTCACCCGAACTCGTCAGCCACGACGTGCGGCGAAGAACGCCTTCAGCAGGGCGCCACATTCATCGGCCAGCACCCCTGCGGTGACCGGCGGGCGGTGGTTCAACCGGCTGTCGCTGCAGATCTCATACAGGCTCGCCACCGCGCCAGCCTTCGGATCGGTCGCCCCGAACACCACCCGACCGACGCGCGAGTTCACCGTTGCCCCGGCACACATCACGCAGGGCTCGAGCGTGATATAGAGCGTGCAGTCGAGCAGGCGCCAGTGCCCCACCACCGCAGCCGCATCGCGCAGCGCCAGCACCTCGGCATGGGCCGTCGGGTCGCCCGTGAGCTCGCGCTCGTTGTGCCGCGCCGCTATGACCCGACCGTCGCGCACGACGACGGCACCAATGGGCACATCGCCGTGGGCCTCGGCAGCGACAGCTTCCGCCATCGCCAACCGCATGGCCGCCTCATCGGGCAGTGCAGCGGGCGGCTGATCGGACATGAGCGGAGGGGGTGGGATTCGAACCCACGGAAGGTTGCCCTTCACACGCTTTCCAAGCGTGCCGATTCGGCCGCTCTCGCACCCCTCCCGGGACGGTCGGAAAGGGTAGCGGCACAAGGCCGGATTGTCGCTAGCCTTCCGTCAGAACAACACCCGCCGGGTGAGGTGACGGTCGGGCCCTGTGCGACGGGCGTCCGGGAATCAGGTCAGGACCGGAAGGTAGCAGCCTTCAACGGTGCCGCTCGTGTGCCGCAGGCCACCTGGCCGCCACCTCAGCCGGCGGGGTTGTTCGTTTTCCGGGCCAGACGCTCGGCCCGATCGGCCAACTGCGGAGCACCGATGCCCTCCGCCACTGCACGAAAAGCGGCCGTGGGGCCTTGCCAGCGCCACTGGTCGACCGTACCCACCGGCACATCGAGGGCCACCGTGGCCACCTGCTTGAACAGCAGAGCGAGGTCGTGTTGCTCGGCCAGCGTGCGGGCCAGCTTGTCGGCGCCGCGCAACCCCGGCACATCCCAGTCGGCGGCAGCAGTGGGCACCGCCTCGATGGTGCCGTAGCGACGCAGCACGGCAGCGGCACTCTTGGCGCCCCACCCGGGCAACCCCGGGTACCCATCGGCGGCGTCGCCCACCAGCGCGAGATAGTCGGCGATGGAACTCGGTGGCACACCGAACTTCTCGGTCACGGCTGCTTCATCGACCACCTCGTCCTTGCGCCGGTCGTACTGCACCACGCGGGTACCCACCACGCACTGGCCGAGATCCTTATCGGGGGTGACGATGCGCACCTGTTCTACACGCGGGTCGGCCGCAGCCACCGCGGCGGCGGCGCCCAGCGCATCGTCGGCCTCCCACTGCACCATGCGCCACGTGGTGAACCCCGCGGCCTCCAGCAGGTCTTCCATCACCGGAATCTGGGCCAGCAGCACAGGGTCCATGCCCTCACCGGTCTTGTAGCCCTCGTAGAGGTCGTTGCGAAAGCTCTCGATCGTGTGATCACTGGCCACGCCCACATGGGTGGCACCCTTCTGCACCAGTTGCAGGGTGCTGGCAACCACACCGATGGCGGCATCGTTGGGGCCGGGCGATCCGTGCTTGGCAACCATGCCGAAGTGCTGGCGAAACAGCTCGTAGGTGCCGTCGATGAGGTGAACGTTCATTCCAGGGCCCTCACTCACTTGGGGGCCCGGCGCATACCCCACACCGTGGGCGAGCCGGGAACGGCGATCGTGTGCAGCAGTTCGAACCCATGTCGGGCGTAGAAGGCCAGGTTCTCCTCCTTCTGCGTCTCCAGGTAGCAGGGCACACCCTGTGTGTCGGCCTCCGCAATGGCCGGCTGCAACAGGGCGCTGCCGGCTCCGCGACCCTGCACAACGGGGTCGGTACCCAACAGGGCCAGGTACCAGTGGGGCTCGGAGGGGTGCACCTTGTCCACCTCGTCGAGCAGTTTCAGACCCACGCGCCGGTTGGTGCCGGTGACCAGCAATCGACCGATCCGCACCTGCATCATTGCTTCGCGCCGCGAGCTGCGCGGCATGCCACCCGGCGGTACCCACACCGCAGCACCCACCACTCGGCCGCCGGAGGTAGCTCCCCACACCCGGTCGAAGGGTGCAGCATCGGCGAGGAAGGCGTGGAACACCTTCGGCAGCATGCTGTGCTCCTTCAGCTTGTCGGGCTGGAAGAAGCCGAACAGCGGGTCGGGCCAGAAGGCACGCGCCAGCGCAGCCAGTGCGTCATCGTGACGGTTGGCGGGCAGTCGTTCGATGGAGAAGTCGGCGAACCGGGAATCTGGCACGAGCCCCACCGTACGCGATTCGCGACTCGCGCGTATCTGTCTCTCAAGAGTGCGGCAAGACCGGCCGATGTAACTACGTGGCGCAGGAGCAGGACCCCCTCGAGGGGATGGCAACAACAGGGAAGGGCACGCAATGAGCACCCCCACCACGAACGCAACCGGGCTGTCGCAATCCGCGACCGAAGTGCTGGCTGCGACCATCGCGGCAGTTGTGGAGCGCCAGCTCCAGCAGTACATGGGTCTCATGTCGCAGCAAGTCGACAGCGCTCGCCAAGCAGCTGAGCAGGCCCAACAGGACCTTCGCTCCGAGTTCACCCAGCAGATCGCCGCAGTGGCACAGCGGGTGGAGACGGGGCAGCAGAACAGCGAGGCCTACCAGAAGGCCCTGCAGACCGCCCTCGAAGACCGGCTGGCCGACTTCGCCCAGCACCAGCATCGCCGCCTCGCCGAGGTGGAGAACCGGTTGCTCGAGATGCCGGTGAGCACCGATGGGGGCGTCGACCCCGTAGAGATCGCCAACCTGAAGGACCAGATCGACCAATCGAGCGCCGCTGCGCACGCCCGGATCGACGATCTGAACAAGGCCACCCGCCGTTTCGACGAGCAGGCCTCGGCGCTCGTGCAGCACGTGAACGACACCACCATTGCGCTCGCCCAGCGCATGGATGAGGGCAACCAGGCCCTCGCCAGTGCCGTGGAAGAGCGGCTGGCTTTCGTGAGGACCACGCTGGAATCCGTGGGTCCGGAAGTGCAGCGCCAGCTCACCGAGCACGCTTCCATGACGGCGCAGCGGATCGACTTCACCGAGCACAAGGTGACCGATCGCATGCTGGCCATGGAGGACCGCATCAATGAGTCCAACGGCACCAAGATCGCTCATCTCGAAGCAACGGTCGGCCGCATCGGCTCCGGATTCGACGATGCCATTGGTGCGCTGTCACAGCGCATGCTCGAACTCGAGAATCACTTCATGGAGGTCAACGACCGCCTCGGCCTGCTGACCGAGCAGGTCGGCAAGGTCGACGAGAAGGCCATCCATGAGGTCCGTGAGCAGCTGTCCACCGCTGTCGGCGAAGCGATGCTCGTTCGCATCGAGATCGACCGCATGGCGGCAACCACCGACGAGAAGCTCGACAAGGCCACTCTTCGTATGGCGGAGATCGAAGCCCAACTGTCGGACGAGATGGACGTGAGCGCGGCAGTACAGCTGGAACGCCTCGAAGAGCTCGAGCGGGCGATCGTCGAGATCAACCCCGATCAATTCGTTCGCAAGGACGATGCCGGTTCACGGACGTCGTCACCCACCGTTCCCAACGGTTTCCCGAGCATGTCGCTCGACACCGGTTCACACCCGGGCGTGCCCACCAGCAATGGCGGCGAAGCCCACAACACATCCGAGCACAGCCTGTCGTCGTTCTGACGACTCGCACCAAGCCCTCCTAAGCGGAGACGGGCACCATGGCACTTTTCAAGAGCAAAGATCAGAGTGTTTCCGCCCCCGAGGGTGAGAGCGCGGCCGAATGCATGAAGGCCGGCCAGGTCCTCGTGGAGGGTGGCCACCTCACCCCCGAAGGCCTCGCAGAAGCACTGGGCGCAGCCAACGGCGATCTCCTCTCCTTCGCCGACCATCTCATGACCAGCCACACGGTGGGCCGCACGGAGTTGGCGCTCGCCATCTCCGCTGCCACCGGCGTGCCCGCCGTCGACACCAAGAACATCGTGGTGACGGACGACATCAAGGGTGTGTTGAACGAGGCCGTGGTGCGCAAGCAGTGCGCCGTGGCACTTGCCGCAGAGGGCGACACGCTCATCGTGCTGCTCGTCGACCCGTCGCCGGCACGTAAGGCAGCCATCGAAGCCGAGGCGAAGCGCCCGGTGAAGTACTTCGTCGCCGACCCGAGCACGGTGCGCACCTTCATCGACTCGATCTACCGAGCCGACGCCGACATCGACCGCATCCTCTCCTCGCTCGACATGAACGACGAGCAAGCCAAGCTGGCCGCTATCGCGTCGGAAGTGAGCCTCGACGACCAGGCACCGGTCATCCAGTTGGTGAACCGGATCGTCAGCCAGGCAATGCGCGACCGTGCCAGCGACATCCACATCGAACCGCTCGACGACAAGCTCCGCATCCGCTTCCGCATCGACGGTCACCTCGTGGAAGCGTTCAGCCTGCCGCACGCCGTGCATGCTGCGCTCACCAGTCGCCTGAAGATCATGAGCGGCATGAACATCGTGGAGAAGCGTCGCCCGCAGGACGGCCAGTTCTCCACCGTCATCGACGGCAAGGAGGTCGACGTTCGCGTCGCCTCCGTAGCCACGGTGTTCGGCGAGAAGATCGTGATGCGAATCCTCGACAAGTCGCGGTCCATGATCGGCCTGTCGGAACTGGGCTTTCCCCGCGAGACCTACCTGCACTACTCGAAGATGATCCACTCGCCGTTCGGCATGGTCATCTGCGCCGGCCCCACGGGTGCCGGCAAGACCACCACCCTGTACGCCTCGCTGCTCGAGGTGAACTCGTCGGGCAAGAACATCACCACCGTGGAAGACCCGGTGGAGTACGTGTTCCCCGGGATCAACCAGATCCAGACCAACGATCAGGCTGGCCTCACGTTCGCCACCGGCCTCAAGGCCATCCTTCGTCAGGACCCCGACGTCATCCTCGTGGGCGAGATCCGCGACGCCGACACCGCCCGCATCGCCGTGCAGTCGGCCCTCACGGGTCACCTCGTGCTGTCCTCGCTGCACGGCACCGACAGCGTGGCAGCACTGCACCGCTTCCTCGACATGGGCATCGAGGCCTTCCTCATTGCTTCATCGGTCGTGGGCGTCATCGGCCAGCGTCTGTTGCGCCGAGTGTGCGATTCCTGCAAAGAGCCCTACACCCCGGGCGCCGACGAACTGGCCGTGTTCCGGCAGCACAGCGGCGGCAGCGAGAAGAGCACCTTCTACCGCGGCGCCGGCTGCAACTTCTGCGCCGGCACCGGGTACCGCGACCGCATCGGCGTCTACGAACTCTTGCGCATCACGCCCGAACTCCGCCGCCTCATCGTCGGCTGGGCCACCACTGAAGAACTGCGTCGCCTCGCCGTCGCCCAGGGCATGCGCACCATGTTGCGCGAAGCCATGGCGCTGGTGGAGAACGACGTGACCACCATCCCTGAAGTCGTCCGAACTCTGTTCGCCAGCTAGGAGCCACTCATGCCCAGGTTCGCCTACGCCGCCATTGATGCCAACGGCACGTCCGTGGAAGGCATCACCAAGGCCTCGACCGTTGGCGAGGCGCGCACGCACCTGCTCGACAAGAGCCTGTACCCCGTGAAGATCGAGGAGAAGCGCGGTTCGCTCTCCTTCGAACTCACCAAGGAGAAGGTGAAGAAGAAGGAGTTGATGCACTTCACGCGTCAGCTCGCAGTGTTCGTGAAGGCGGGTATTCCGCTGACCGAGGCGATGGAGATCATCGGCGACGAGACCACCGACGTGGCCCTGCAGCGCACCATCTCGCACATGGTCGAAGACCTCCGCAACGGTGGCACCCTCTCCGGGGCTGCCGGCAAGCATCCCGAGGCATTTCCGATGTACTACATCGGCATCCTCGGCTCGGCTGAACTCACGGGCAAGCTCGACGAAACGCTGGAGAACCTGGCCGGCTATCTCGAGCGCGAGCTCGAGACGCGGTCGAAGGTGGTGTCGGCGCTCTCCTATCCGGGCGTGGTGATGGTGCTTGCGGTCTTCACGGTGGCGGTGCTGGCCGGCTACGTGCTGCCGCAGTTCAAGCCGCTGTTCGAAGAACTCCACGCCGATCTCCCGCTCGCCACGCGCTCCCTGCTGTTCGTGGCGACGCTGTTCACCACGCTCTGGTACATCCCCTTCACCGTGGCCGGACTGTTCATGGCCTGGATGGTCTGGATGTTCAAGTCGCCTGCGGGAAGAACCTTCAAGGACCGACTCGTCCTGAAGCTTCCGGTCATCCGCGGCATCATGGAGTACTCCATCCTCGAACGCTTCTGCCGCATCCTCGGTGCCATGGTTCGCGCCGGCGTGCCGCTGCCGGATGCCATGCGCACCACCACGGAGGCCACGTCCAACATCGTGTTCCGCGAGCGCCTCGAAGAGGCCCAGTTGGAAATGATGGAAGGCAGCGGCTTTGCCAAGCCGTTGGCTCGTACCGAACTGTTTCCCGGCGCCGCCCGTCAGATGTTCAAGGTGGGCGAAGAAACCGGCACGCTCGACGAACAACTCGAGGTGGCCAGCATCTACTTCGACCGTGAGCTCGAAGGCCGTATCAAGAAGTTCACCACCATGTTCGAGCCGTTGATGATCGTGATGGTGGGCCTCATCGTGGGCTTCGTGGCCGTCGCACTCGTGCAGGCAATGTACGGCGTCATGAGTGGCATGAAGGAACAGGCCTAAGCAAAGGGCTTGCTCGGGGTGGCGTACGCTCCGACCATGGTCGCAAAGGATCACGAGGCTCATCCGCTGGTGCCACTTCCCCGACACGTGGAATGGCACGACGGCATCTGCGCATTGCCATCCGACGTGGCTGTGGTGGCCGACCAACCCGACGCTGCGGCGGTTGCCACGATGTTCGTGATGGACCTCGCCACGCAGTCCGGCATACGGCCGCACCTGGCCGCTGAGCCCAGAGGCATCGATGTCACGTTGCAGCTCCACGCCCACCGCGCCGATCTGGGAACCGAGGGCTATGAGTTGTTCGCCGCGGCGGATGGGCTGGGCTTGGTGGCAGCGACACCACATGGTTTGTGGAACGCCACGCGCACGGCGCTGCAACTCATCCACGTTGACGGCACCTTGCCGGCGGCGCACATCCTCGACATGCCGCGCTTCGAATGGCGAGGCGCCATGCTCGATGTGGCCCGTCACCCCTTCACCGCCGGCGATGTCTGCCGTTTCGTCGACCTGATCGCTCGCCACAAACTGAATCGGCTGCACCTCCACCTCACCGACGATCAGGGATGGCGGCTCGAGATTCCCGATTGGCCTGCGCTGTCGTTGGTGGGCGGCAGCACCGCCACCGGGGGCGATCCTGGCGGCTGGTTCACCCTGTCGGACTGGGCCCACATCGTGGCCTACGCGAGCGACCGCTTCGTGTCCATCGTGCCCGAGGTGGACATGCCGGGTCACACCAACGCCGCGCTCGCTTCGGTACCCAACCTGAACCCCGATGGCGTCGCTCCCCCGCTGTACACCGGCAAGGAGGTCGGTTTCAGTTCCTTACGGCTCGACCTTCCCCTCACGCGCCGTTTCGTCAGCGACGTGGTGGCCACGCTGGCCGCGGTCACGCCGGGCGAGTACCTCCACATCGGCGGCGACGAGGCCCACTCCACCGATCCCGACGCGTACGTGGAGTTCATCACCTTCCTGCAAATGGAGGTGGAGCGCCACGGCAAGAGCATGGTGGGGTGGGAGGAAATCACGGCCGCGCCATTGAATCGGCACAGCCTCGTACAGCATTGGCTCCGACCGGAGACCGCCGCCAAAGCGCCCCGAGCCTGCCGGATCATCATGTCGCCGGCACGCCACACCTACCTCGACATGCAACACGCCGAGGGCGACCCCATCGGCCGCCGCTGGGCTGGCGCCATCGATCTGCCCACCATCCACGACTGGGACCCAGCTACGCAGATTCCCGATGTCGACGATCACCGCATCGCAGGCGTAGAGGCACCGCTGTGGACCGAGAAGGTGCGCACCTTCGAACAGGTGCAGACGTTGTGCTTTCCGCGCCTGCTGTGTCTCGCCGAGGTGGGCTGGACGCAACAAGCGCAGCGCTCATGGCCCTCGTTTGCGCCTCGACTTGCGGCGGCCACCGAGCGTCTGGCTGCCGACGGTGTTCCTGTCTACCGCTCTGCGTCGCTCGCCTCGGACGGCTGATCATCCTCGAGGCTGGCCCGGTGTTCCTTCCATGCCGCGGGCAGTAGGAACAGCATCGACATCAATCCGAAGCTGAAGCCCACCACCAGCGGGCTGCTCGCGAGACCCACCAGTCGGCCGAAGTGCGGCAGCGTGAACCTCGGCGAACCCAGGATGTCGCGCTTCGCGATCTTGAACGGGTCCGGGTAGCGGCGGTTGTCGCCCTTGGTTTCGAACGTGCCATCGGGCCGAATGGCATGAATGCGGTGAACCACCATCATGCCGGGTGCTGGCCCTCCCTTCGGGAGTTGAACCACGACGATGTCGCCGATCTTCGGGTGGTCGATCCGCTTCACGAGGAGGGCATCCCCGAGGTGATACACCGGTTCCATCGACGAGCCCTGCACGATGATGAAGCGGGTGTTGCCACCCAGGGCGGCCGGCCATGCAAACCACGCGGCAAGACCGACCAGCAACAACAGCAGCAGGTCCAGCAGGTTGCGACGCGCGCGCTGCGGAGTAGCAGCATCGCGGCCAACTCTGTGGAAGGTGATCGTCGAAGTGCTCATGGAAATGGGGTCGTGACGTAGATGCGGCTGAAGCGAAGCGTGGCGCTCGTGTTGGTGTACAGCCCGGCGCGAGTGCCGAGGGCCAACGAGGTCACCTGCGCTGCTGTGAGGACGGCCGTAGCCGCCACCACGCCATCCACTCTCAGGGTGATGGCCGTGCCTTGGCGAGTGAGGCGCAGCACGGTGCTGGCGCCAATGGTGGCCGTGGCCGTGGCGAGCGTGGTGACGCTGTTGACATTGATGAAGCGGAGTTGCACTTGATTGAGGGCCGAGACCACACCCGCCACGTAGATGCGGGTCGTTCCGGTGTGCGACACCGCGACGCCACCCACACGGCCGGCCACGTTCGCGTTGAGCAAGGTGACCTCGGCCGACATGTCGGTACTCCTGACCGGGAACGAAGCATTTGCGTTGGCAACGCTGGTCGAGCCGGCCTGGCCGGTGGTGATCGACCACGTGCCGGTGTGTGAGGTCCAGGTTCCTGTGCCGCAGTTGGCCGGCAGTTGTACCGGTCGACTCGCCATCGCGGCACCGGTGGCCGCGGCCAGCGAGAAGTCGTCGCACGCCAGTCGGGTGCCCGCGAGCGCAGCGACCGCTTGGTCCTGCGCCCGCAGCGCCTGAGAACTCAACGCCCCAAGGGTTGCGGCACTCGACCCGTGGAGCGCGGCCACAAGCACCGTCGACACTGCGACGACGACCGCGGCACGCACTCCACGCGCCAAGTTCCGTACCCCGAGGCGTCGCATCATCAGCCCGAGATGATCAACGAGCTGCCGCTCACCGAGCCGGCGTCGACGGCTGCCGACAGCGTCAGCGAGAACGTGTTCGTGCCGCTCACCGTGATGGCTGCCGACGTTGCCGAGCCCAGCAGTGTGGTGCCATTGCGCAGCGAGACTGCAGCGGCCTTACCACTGCAGTTGGAGTTGACCCCTCCGAAGTTCACTGCGGTCACCTGATACTTCTGGGCCGTAGCCGAGTAGCTCGTCGTGTAGCTCACCGCAATGCCGTCGGTGTCGCATGACGCAACGGTCGCGTCATCGGAACCAACCGCACCGCTGGTGAGGCCGCCGAGCGTGGCAGCCGAGGCACCGGCCATGCCGGCTACCGAGACGCTGGCCAGAACGGCGAGTGCAATTTTGCGAGGAATGTGCATTGGAGTGTCCCTTCATGTTCATCACCACCGATTTGGTGGCAGGTACATGATCGGCGGGTTCACTCAGTTCTTGAGCATAAGTTGATCTTCAGATCAAGATTTTCTTGATCTTCCAAATGTTGATACGACCCTTAGCAGGTTTTGTGAAGTCAGGTAGTCTCATCCCATGGCGCTCGACCCCAAGAAGTGGACCCTGAAGACCAACGAGGCCTTCGCGGCCGCCATCGACCAGGCGAAATCCCTCAGCAACCCCGAGCTCACACCCGACCACCTGATGGCTGCGCTGATGCGCCAGGACGACACCATCGTCCCGGCAGTGCTCGCCAAGCTGGGCCTCGCCCCATTGATGGTGCGCAACAAGGCCGACGAAGCCGTCGCCAAGCTGCCGAAGGCATTCGGTGGCAGCGAACCGCGAATGAACCGCGAGCTCGACAACGTCGCCCAGAACGCTCAGCAGTATCAGAAGGACTTGAAGGACGACTTTCTATCGGTCGAGCACCTGCTGCTGGCGATGAACCAGCGGCTCGGCGTGGGCAGCGAGGAACTGCTCCAGGCGCTGAAGGAGGTGCGCGGTAGCCACCGCGTCACAAGCCAGAACCCCGAGGAACACTTCGCGGCGTTGGCGAAGTACGGCCAAGACCTCACCCAACGCGCCCGCGACGGCAAGATCGACCCCGTCATCGGGCGAGACGACGAGATTCGCCGCGTCATCCAAGTGCTCAGCCGTCGAACGAAGAACAACCCCGTCCTCATCGGCGAGCCCGGCGTGGGCAAGACGGCCATCGTGGAGGGTTTGGCCCGACGCATCGCCGACGGCGATGTTCCCGAGGGCTTGAAGGACAAGCGCCTCATCTCGCTCGACATCGGCAGCATGCTCGCCGGGGCGAAGTACCGCGGCGAGTTCGAGGAGCGCCTGAAGGCGGTCCTCAAGGAGATCACCGACGCCGCAGGAGAGGTCATCACCTTCGTCGACGAGATCCACACCATCGTCGGCGCCGGCGGGGCCGAGGGTGCGATGGACGCCGGCAACATGATCAAGCCGATGCTCGCCCGCGGCGAGCTGCGCATGGTGGGAGCCACCACGCTCGACGAGTACCGGAAGTACGTCGAGAAAGACCCTGCGCTCGAGCGTCGGTTCCAACAGGTCTACGTGGGCGAGCCGTCGGTGGACGACACCATCGGCATCCTGCGCGGCCTGAAGGAACGCTACGAAGTGCACCATGGCGTGCGCATCCAAGACACGGCGCTGGTGGCCGCCGCTGTGCTGAGCAACCGCTATCTCACCAACCGCTTTCTGCCCGACAAGGCCATCGACCTCGTCGACGAGGCTGCCAGCAAGCTGCGCATCGAGATCGACAGCCTGCCCACCGAGATCGATGTGGTGCAGCGACGCATCTTCCAGCTCGAAATCGAGCAGGTTGCACTGGAGAAGGAAACCGACGCCGCCTCGCACGAGCGGCTCGATGCATTGGTGGAGGAACTGGCCTTGCTGAACGTGCAGGTCCACACCATGAAGGCGCACTGGGAGAACGAGAAGCAGGCCATCGACGCCATCCGCTCGCTCAAGGAAGAACTCGAGCAGTTGCGCACCCAGGTGGAGCGCGAAACCGACCTGGCCATCGCTGCCGAGATCCGTTACGGCCGCATTCCAGAACTCGAGCGTCGCATCTCCGAAGCCACCGAACACCTCGACCATCTGCAGGCTGGAAACCGGATGCTGAAAGAAGAAGTCGACAGCGACGACATCGCGGAAGTTGTCGCAAAGTGGACCGGGGTGCCCGTCAGTCGCCTGATCGAGAGCGAGATGTCGAAGCTCGTCCACCTCGAGCCCATGCTGCATCAACGTGTCATCGGCCAGGACGACGCTGTCACAGCCGTGGCCAACGCCATCCGACGATCGCGCGCCGGCCTCTCTGATCCGAATCGTCCGATCGGCTCGTTCATGTTCCTAGGGCCCACCGGCGTCGGCAAGACCGAACTCGCTCGGGCGGTGGCCGAGTACCTCTTCGACGATGAGAAGTCGATGGTTCGCATCGACATGGGCGAGTACATGGAGAAGTTCTCCGTTACCCGTCTCATCGGTGCGCCCCCGGGCTACGTGGGTTACGACGAGGGCGGTCAGCTCACCGAGGCTGTCCGTCGGCGCCCGTACAGCGTGGTGCTGCTCGACGAGATCGAGAAGGCCCACCCCGACGTCTACAACGTGCTGCTGCAGGTGCTCGACGACGGCCGCCTCACCGATGGCCAGGGCCGCACCGTCGACTTCACGAACGTGGTGCTCATCATGACCAGCAATCTCGTCGGCGACCCTCTGTCGTTCTTCAAACCCGAGTTCATCAACCGGGTCGACGACATCATCCGCTTCCGCAGCCTCACCGAGGCCGACCTCGAGCGCATTGTCACCATCCAGTTGGCGCATCTACGCGGCCGTATGGCAGACCGCCGCATCACGATGGACGTCACCGAACCCGCGATGGCGCACCTGGCACGCGAGGGCTACGACCCCGCCTACGGAGCGCGACCTCTGAAGCGTGTCATTCAGCGTGAGATCGCCGACCCAGCCGCATTGATGATTCTGGAGGGCAAGGTGGGCGACGGCGACACCGTCACTGTCGACGCCGCGGAGGGCCGTCTTCGTCTTGTCGTGAGCCGGGCCTGACACTATTTCAGATTTTCCAATGACAACCTCGGATACTTGGGCCATAATCAAGATCCGGTATGGCAATGGACCTGGCGATCGTCGAGGGTCGCCCCCTTCGGGGGTGGCACGGCAGAGTGCACCTCGCCCGCGCCCGCATGGGCCACTCGCACCTCACCGATCAGTCGGCCTTGCGTCTGGCGCACCCCCTGCGCCAGGCGCTCGCTGATCATTGGCGGATGCAGGGCGAACTCGAACACTCATCGGTCGTCGCCTACCAAGACCTGGCTCGGCGTCTGGCACTACTCGAAGCGCCTGACGAACTGGTCCGCAGATCCTGGGTTGCGTCGCAGCACCAGACCACGCATGTCATGCGCTGTTTTGAACTCGCCGGCCGATACCTCGGACAGAGCATGCACCCCGGACGCTTGCGTCGCCCACTGCGCCTCCCACGGTCGCGTTCGGTCGAACTGCAGTCACTGGCCGCCGAAACACTGCTGGACGGCGTGCTGCTGGAGAGCTACGCCGGGCGCATGGCACGCGCCCGCGCCGAGCGAGCATTCGACGCTCGCGCGCAGGAGGTACTCCAGATGATCGCCGCCAACCAGGCGTCCAACACACTGCTTGGCCGCGAGGTGCTGGACTGGTGCCTCGATGTAGGCGGCCGACCGGTGCGGAGCGCCGTGCATGTCACCGCTGCCCGCCTACCGATCATCGGCCCGGCCATTGGAGTACCCGACGGCGTGGATCACCAAGTGCTCGCGGATCACGGCCTGTTCGACGCAGATCCGGAGCACACGGTGTTCCGTGAATTGTCGAGCGCTACCCGCCAGGTCTACCTGGCGCGCACTCAGCTGTAGCGCAAGCAGCCGTCTTCCAGGCTGGCGTTCGGCAACGCTTCCTTCTCGAACCAGTAGTCCTGGGTGTGCTGCCACTCCGGCTTGTCACCCTTCTGCGGGAGCAGGTGCATGCTGCGCATGAGGTAGCCGGGGTTGAAGTTGTCGGGGTCCATCCACGGCCCGATCTGCATGTCGGCATCCTCGGCTGCACGCACCTCCGGCACCACTCGCTGATAGCCGTGCTCGCCCATGTAGCCGAGCAGGCGACATACGAAATCGCTGATGAGGTCGGCGCGCAGGGTCCAGCTGGCACGGAAGTACCCGAACACCCACAGCATGTTGGGCACGCCGGTGAACATCATCCCGCGATACGTAACCGTGTCGGGCCAGTGCACGGCCTTGCCATCCACTTCGAACGGGATGTCGCCGAGGACGCTGAGGTTGAAGCCGGTTGCGGTGACGATGATGTCGGCGTCGATCTGCACGCCACCCTTGGTGAGTACGCCGGTCTCGTTGAAGGTCGCGATCTCGTCGGTCACCATCGAGGCCTTGCCGGCGCGGATGCCGGCAAAGAGGTCGCCATCGGGCACGAACGCGAGGCGCTGCTGCCACGGGCGATACCGCGGGGTGAAGTGCTTCATGTCGTAGCCCTCGGGCAACTTCTCCTGCACGATGCGCAGCAGTTCATCGCGCACCAGATCGGGGGAGTCGAACGACAACTGGGTGATGGCTTGGGCGTCGGCCAGCTTCTTTCGCCGAACGATCTCGTGGATCCAGGTCTCGTCGATGTCCAGGGAGCGCAGCATGTCGGCCGTTTCATCGACGTTCTCGCCAGTCCAGAAGTAGGTGGGCGAGCGCTGCAGCACGGTGGTGTGCGCAGTGTCGCCGGCGATGGCGGGCACCAGCGTGGCGGTGGTGGCACCGGATCCGATGACCAACACCTTCTTGTCCTTGTACTCCAGGTCCTCAGGCCACGTCTGCGGGTGCACGATGGTGCCCTTGTAGGTGTCCATGCCCGGCCACTCGGGCGTGTAGCCCTCTTCGAACTTGTAGTAGCCCTGGCACATCCAGAGGAAGTTGCACGTCACGGTCTTCACCTGGTCGGTGGCGAGGTCGCGCACATGCAGCGTCCACAGGTTCGTTCCGCTGTCGAAGCCGGCGTGTTCGATCTTGTGGCCGTAGCGGATGTGCTGTCCGAGATCGTTCTCCTCGATCACCTCGCCCATGTACTTCAGAATCTCGTCGGCGGTGGCGATGGGTGCGCCCGTCCAGGGCTTGAAGCGGTACCCGAAGGTGTACAGGTCGCTGTCGCTACGAATGCCGGGGTACTTGTGCCAGTGCCAGGTGCCACCGAAACTCTCGAACTTGTCGAAGGCCACGAAGGTCTTCCCCGGGCACTGCGTTGCGAGGTGATAGAGGCCACCCACGCCACTAATTCCGGCGCCGACGACCACGACGTCGAAATGTTCGGTGGCCTCGCTACCAGCGATGCCCGAGAGTGTTGCGGTCTGACTCATGACGGCTCCTGATCCCATGGGTTCGATGTCGAGCATCGCACGGTGGCCTCCACCGCTCCTAGGCGAACGTACCGATGACGTACCGCGTCGAACTAGGTACGAAAGACCCAACGCTCCACCAGATCAGGTAAGGCCACTGACCACACTGCTCACCCGAGCCCGACACGCCTGCAGTTGGACGCGCACCGCCGCCGACAGACCCGGGTCTCGAAGCGCCCGCACCCCCGGATACACCCGGCGATCCGGCAGCACGTTGCAGAGCAGCACAGGACTGGCCCGGACAGCCCACGTATGGTCGGCGCGTTCGCTGAAGCGCACATCGGCCAACAGACCGTCGAGCGTGCGCAGGTCCGCGTACTTACCGCGATCCGGCACACCCATCGCCGAGATGAAGTTGCCCAGGCTCCAGAACGTCACGACGCCGTGCACGGTCTCCATCGGCTGCGGCACATGCGGTCCGTGCATCACGATCAGGTCGGGCTTGGCAGCCGCGCTGGTGATGGCGTTCACCACCGCGCGGTCCTCAGCGATCGGACCGTTCTGCATCTCCATGTACACGTGAAGACTGACGATCACCACCTCGGCACCGAGACGGCGAGCAACGGCCACATCGCGGATCACCTGCGCAGGCTGCACCGCCCGGTTCACTCGCCACAGGTCGGCGGGGAAACCGACGTTGCTGTTCCGGGCGTAGGCGAGATGCGCCACGCGGACACCCTTCACCGTGAAGTAGGCGACAGCGGCTTCGGTGGACGAACGGGCGGTGCCGCTGTGACCGAGGTGCGCGGCATCGAGTGCAGCCAACGTGGTGCGGATACCGTCCACGCCAAGGTCGTAGGCATGGTTCGACGCGGTGCTGCACCGATCGAACCCCACCTGCGCCAGGTCGAACGGCGCCTCGTGTGGCGCCGCCAGCAGATGCGTGCCGGTGTAACTGGTGCCCAGGTAACCCACATCGCCACCACGTGCCGTGATGGGTGTTTCCATGTGGCAGATGGCTAGATCGGCGTTGCGGATGAGTGCCGTGACCGGCCGAAGGAACGGTTCGAAGTCGTAGCGCACGCCCGGCCCAGCGAGGCCGGACGCCAGGGTGTTCAGGTGACCTTCCGCCAGAAAGTCGCCCACGGCGGCCACGGTGAAGCTGCGCAGCGGTGTGCCAGCGCGTACGGCTGGCGCGGTGGCAGTAGCGGCACCCGTCACCGTCGCCACCAGCACACGTGGCGCGCTGCTGGTGACCGAGGCCGAGGCCGCCAAGAGAGCTCCCGCCACCACGGCGGCTATCACCACTCCTCGACGCACACCCACCCGCTGATGGTACGCCCCTGCGCGGGTCAGCGGTTTCGCGGCGGGATGTTTCCCAAACCGGCTTCCCGGTGGTGGGGTTCCCGGTTTCCGGGAACCACACCACCGAGTTCGGCCACGCCCCTGCGCGGGTCAGGCTTTGCGGTACTTCCGAATGGCGATGGGGGCCATCACGACCATGATGCCGAACGACCAGGCGAGGCTGCCCCACACATAGGCGCGAGGGTCGGTACCCAGCATCAGCGAACGCACCGCACGCACGGTGACGCTGACCGGCTGGCGCTCGGCCCACCAGCGCAGCCAACTCGGCATGGTGTCGACCGGCACGAAGGCGTTCGACGCAAACACCAGCGGCGCAATGAACGGGAAGGCTGCAGCCTGCGCGGCCTCGGCGTTGGAGACGACCAGACCGACGATGGCGAAGATCCAGCACATCGACAGACCGAACAGCACCATCACGCCGATCGCCGCCACGTTCTCGAGGAATGAACCCGTCGGCCGGAAGTCGACGACGTACCCGACCGCGATCATCAGCGTGACGGTGACGACGTTGCGCACGCTGTCGGCTGCCACTCGACCGCCCAGCACTGCGCTGCGCGCCATGGGCAGGCTCTTGAGCCGCTCGAGCAGACCTTTCTGGCGATCCTCAGCAAGACCCACCGCAGTGTTGATGGCGCCGAACACGACGGTCTGCACGAAGATGCCGGGCATCAGGTAGTTCACGTAGCTCACGCCACCGGGAGCCTGGATGGCCCCACCGAACACGTAGCGGAACATCAGCACGAAGATCAACGGCTGCACGAGGGCGAACACGAGTAACTCCGGCACGCGCCGGATGACCGTGAGGTTGCGCCACGTCATCGACAGGTTGTCGCGAAGGGCCCAGCCCACGCCGGCGCCCTTCTTGAGCGAGATCGGCGTGTGCGTGGGGGCGACCGTGGCGCTCATTGCGCTGCTCCATTCGTGCCGGTGAGGGCGAGGAAGACATCGTCGAGAGTGGGTTCACGCAAGGCCACGTGCGCAGGCACGATGCCATGCTTGTCGAGGCGATTGAGGGCGTCGCGCAGGGTGGTAGGCCCATCGGCCATCACGGTGCGCACGATGGTGCTGGCAGTGGTGGTGGTGCCGAGCACCACTGCGGCTTCCTCCGCGGTAGCCGCCTTTGCGAACTCGAGCTCGATCACCGTGTCGCCGAGGCGGGCCTTCAGTTGTTTCGCTGTACCTTCGGCGGCAACCAAACCCTTGTCGATGACCACGATGTTGTCGGCAAGGCGATCGGCCTCTTCGAGGTACTGAGTGGTGAGCAGCACGGTGGTGCCGTCGGCCACGAGGGTTTCGATGACCTCCCACAGATCGAGGCGACTCGCAGGGTCGAGGCCAGTGGTGGGTTCGTCGAGGAACAACACCGGGGGTTGCGACACCAGGGCCGCACCAAGGTCCAGACGGCGGCGCATACCACCGGAGTAGGTGCGCACGGGACGGTCGCCGGCGTCGGAGAGACGGAACTGGTCGAGCAGAGCGGTTGCACGCGACCGGGCATCCGGCTTCGACATGTGGTTCAGGCGGCCGACGAGGTACAGGTTTTCGCGACCGGTGAGGTTCTCGTCGACCGCGGCGTACTGGCCTGCCAAGCCGATACTGCGGCGAACTGCCTGCGGATGTGCGTGCACGTCGAATCCGTTCACCACGCCACGACCCGACGTGGGAGGAGCGACGGTGGTGAGCATCCGCACCATGGTGGTCTTGCCAGCGCCATTGGCACCGAGCAGGCCCAGCACCGTGCCACGAGGCACGGCCAGCGAGATGTGGTCGACAGCCACCACCTCGTCGTATGTCTTGCGGAGTTCCTCGGCGAGGATCGCATTCTCTGTCATGTTCTGGATCATACCCAATAGTTGACTCTTATCAACTATAGAGTGATGTCAACTTCTGGGCTACACTGTCCACCAATGGCCGACAGCGATCCGAAACTCGCCGACACTTGGGCGCGACTCTCGGGCCTGTTCTCGTCGCGACGCGACGCCCTGTTCGAGCAGCTCGCCGAACTGGGGCTGAACCCGCCCCACGGTGTGGCGTTGATGTCGCTGCTGCACGCTGGCCCCACTCGCATGGGCGACATGGCCGAGACAATGGTGTGCGATGCCTCGTACATCACCGCTGTCGCTGATCGGCTGGAAGAGCTTGGGTTGGTCGAGCGGCGCAGCAGCCCCGACGACCGTCGGGCCAAGCAGCTGGCTCTCACTGCCAAAGGCGAGAAGGTGGCCCGCCGTCTCGACGCCGTGGTCACGGAGCCCCCGCCAGCAATGACAGCGCTGTCGAAGGCCGACCGCGACGCGTTGGCGCGCATCGCCCGCAAGCTCGGCGAGCCCGACACCTCACGCTGGATGCCGCCCCGCTCCCTGCGCTGAAGCAGGGACCAAGGTCCATAGCCGCCAGGAGCAGGTCCGTCTTACGCTCCACATGAGATGGCGTTCCGGATCGTTCGACGCAAGCACCTCACCCCGAACACATTCCTGTGGGAAGTGGATGCACCCGATGTCGCCGCGTCCGCGCGTCCCGGCCAATTCGTGATGATTCGCCTCCACGACGGCGCCGAACGCATTCCTCTCACCATCGCCGACTTCGATCCTTCCAACGGCACAGTGACGGTTGTGGTGCAGTCACTTGGCAGATCCACCGCCGAGATGCGCGACAGGTATCGCACGGGCGACACCTTCGCCGACTTCGTGGGCCCGCTGGGCATGCCCACCGTGATCGAGGCGGCGCCCGTCGGCGCGGACAGCCATGTGGTGTTCGTGGGGGGAGGACTCGGAGTGGCTCCCGTGTTTCCCCAACTTCGAGCGTTCAAGCAGGCTGGGCACCGGACGACGGCCATCGTCGGGTTCCGGAGCGCCGACCTTCGGTTCTGGACCGAGCAGCTCAACGAATGGGCCGACACGCTGATCGTGTGCACCGACGATGGCAGCGCAGGTCGATCCGGGTTGGTGACCGAGGCGCTCGCCGACGTGGTGGCCACCGATCGACCAGATCTGGTGGTGGCCATCGGGCCGATGGTGATGATGCGGGCTTGCGGTGAGGTGACCCGCTCTGCGGGCGTGCGCACCATGGTGAGCCTGAACACGATCATGGTGGACGGCACTGGGATGTGCGGTTCGTGTCGCGTCACCGTGGATGGCGTCACCCGCTTCGCCTGCGTGGACGGCCCCGACTTCGATGCCCACGCCGTGGACTTCGATGAACTGGTCGCTCGCCAGCGTCGTTTCGTACACGAAGAGCAAGCCGCCGCTGCCGACTACGAGCACCGTTGCCAGGTGGAGCAGACGCTGTTCGTGGACGGCAAGCGCACGTACAAGAAGCTGCGCGAGATCGAGCCAACCAAGGTGCCAATGCCCGAGCGCGACCCGGAGGTGCGGTCGCACACGTTCGATGAAGTGTCGCTGGGCTACAGCCTCAGCGAAGCCATGCGCGAGGCAGAGCGATGCCTGCAGTGCAGCAGGCCAACCTGCATCAGCGGTTGCCCCGTCAGCATCGACATCCCCCGGTTCATTCGCCATCTTCTGGTGAAGGACGTCGATGGCGCGTTAGGCGTGATCCGCGAAGCCAGCATCCTTCCTTCGGTCTGCGGGCGAGTGTGCCCGCAGGAGACCCAGTGCGAGAGCCAGTGCGTGATCGCTCGCAAGATGGAACCGGTTGCCATCGGCCGCCTCGAACGGTTCGTTGGCGATCACGGGAAGGTGGCCACACCGTCACTGTCACCGTCGCTGGGCAAACGAGTCGCCGTGGTGGGTTCGGGGCCTGCGGGCCTCGCCTGCGCCGCCGACCTCGCACGCGGTGGAGCGGATGTGACGGTGCTCGAGGCGCTTCACGTGACCGGTGGCGTGTTGCGGTACGGCATCCCATCGTTCCGGCTGCCGCGCGAGATCATCGATCGCGAAGTGGCCGGCCTGCTGGATCTCGGCGTGACCATCGAGACCGACAAGGTGGTGGGCCGAACCTTCACCGTTGACGACCTGCTGCACTCGCGTGGCTACGACGCGGTGTTTCTCGGTGTCGGTGCCGGCGCACCATCATTCCTGGGCATCCCGGGAGAGAACGCCGGACGGGTCATCAGCGCCAACGAGTTCCTCACCCGTGTGAACCTGATGGGCGGCGACCGCTTCCCCGACATCGACACACCCGTCGGCATCGGCACGAACGTGGTGGTCGTCGGCGCCGGCAACACGGCGATGGACTGCCTGCGGGTTGCCCGACGCCTCGGCGCCGAAGTGCGCTGCGTGTATCGGCGCACCAAGGCCGAAGCGCCCGCGCGCATCGAGGAACTGCACCACGCGGAGCAAGAAGGCATCGGCTTCCTCTGGCTGCACAGCCCGGTGAAGGTACTCACCGACGACCATGGCGATGTACGCGCCCTGCTGGTGGAACGAATGGAACTCGGCGAGCCAGACGAACTCGGTCGCCGCAAGCCGGTTGGCACCGGCGAGCATGCGGAGGTGATCTGCGACACGGTGATCGTGGCGCTGGGGACCAACCCGAGCCCGATCGTGACTCGCAACACCGCAGGACTGGAACTCGACTCCCGCGGTTACGTGGCCGCCGATGCGGACACGCAGGCAACCAGCATCCCCGGTGTATTCGCGGGCGGCGACATCGTCACCGGTGGCGCCACGGTGATCCTCGCGATGGGTGCTGGCCGCCGCGCCGCTGCGTCGATCCTGGACTACCTGGGTGGCGGCACCATGCCCGCTGCCATCGACCATCTCGAACATCGGTGCCCCCGGTGCCATCGGCCGGTGGAAGCTGGCGACGACGACGGCATCTGCTGCGCGGATGCCGTGGTGGCATGGAAGTGCAACGACTGCGCCAAGCGCAGCGAGGGCTTTGCCTTCCCCTACGGGCGCTGCCCGGCATGCGCAGGAACGCTGTCGCTCGTCGACCCCGCCTCGGCCGTGCCCGACGAGGCGATGGAAGCGGTGCGCACGGCATTCGAGATCGAACTCGGTGGGCGCGACTTCTACGTGGCGGCAGCGAAGCACACCAGCGACGAACAGTTGCACGACATGTTCCAGCGCCTTGCCGAGATGGAGCGGGAGCACATCGACACGTTGGTGCAGCGCTATCACCTCGCGCCACCCGACGACGCCAGTGGCGATCTGAACCCCGGCGCCTTGCAGGCCGGCGCTCAGCGCACCCCCAACGACCCGGCAGATCTGTTGGCGTTGGCCCTCACGTTGGAGCAGCGTGCCGAGGCCTTCTTCCGCACGCACACCGACGATGCATCGCCGGCGGCACGAGAGCTCTACCGGGAACTCGCGGCAGAGGAGGGCGAACATATCGCCCTCCTCACCACCGAGTTGTCGGCCCTGCGCAGCAACCGACGCGGGCTGCTCTAGATCAGGGAGTGGTGGTGAACTGCTGCACCGCGGTGGCAGCGCCAAAGCCATCGGCGTTGTGTGCCCGCACCTTCACCTCATAGGTCTGAGCCGGTACGAGATCTGGAATCGTGGCGGCGAGGCATGGCCCGGCACAGGAGACATCCAGATGTGGCCAGAGGGATTCGATCTTGTCCTGGATCCAGGGAACAAAGGTGCTGACTCGGGCATAGATACCCGGGAAGGTCGCATCAGCGCAGCCATCGCCGAAGCTGGTAACGCCGGCGAGCTTCGGCACGCCGAGCACATCGACCACCAGTGGGCCACCGCTGTCGCCCTGGCAGGTGTCGGTGCCGCCACCCACCACGCCTGCGCACAGCATGGTGGAGGGGATGAACCCGGCCCCGTAGCTGGCGCAGTTGCCGGTCGCACCAGGCTCGGCCAATACCTGCACCGTGGCCTTCTGCAGGACCGCCGGCACCGAACCTCCAGATGTCAAGGTGCCCCAGCCGCTGATGATGGCGTTCGTGGTGGCCACCGGCCCGGCTGGCTGGTCGTAAAGACCGACGACGGCGACGTTCGAACTCAGCGTGACCGGTTTGGCCAAGTGCAACAGCGCAACATCATTCGACTTACTGGACGGGCTCCAGCCCGGGTGGGTGAACACCTTGTCGACGGCGAAACCGTTCAGGGCGTTCATGTCGTTCTGATCGGAGATACCGACGTGCACGGTGAAACGGCCGGCGGTGTACTTCACATCATTCTCGTCGTAGGTGCAATGCGCAGCGGTGAGCACCCACTGGACGTCGATGAGCGAGCCACCGCACTCCAGGCTGCCATCGAGGCTGACCCGCGCCTGCCAAGGGGTCGCGCTAATCGGCGAGTTCGCACCACCGACGATGCGCGGCTGCACTGTGATCGAGCGGGGTGTGATGGTGGGTCGATAGAACACTCGGTACGAATCGATGGGGCCGCTTGCATTGTCGCCAGCGGCGAGCCACGACAGATCCAGCGAGGTGCTGCCCGGAGTGCCGGCCAGCCCTGTCGGCGCCATCGGCGTGGTGAATGGGCGCAATGGCAACGACGCCACCGACCACGGTCCCACGCCCGCAAACGACTTGGCTCGTACTCGCACCTTGATCACCGAGGCTGGGGTGAGACCCGTGACTACGGCGTTGCGCACGGCGGACACACCGTCGGCGAAGCGGGTGTAGCTGACGCCATTGTTCGTCGAGACGTCGAGCTCATAGTCCGTGATGGGCTTTGAGCCGGCCTTTGCGGGCAACGACCACTGAACCGTCACGCGCCGGTTGCCCGATGTGCCGGTGGGCCTTCCGGGAGCGGTTGGCAGCACACCTGCGGCCAGCGCGGTACGCGATGCCGAAGCCGACGTGTACAGGCCGGTTCCAAGCCTGTTCTTGGCGGCGACGCGAACGATGTACTTCTTGCCGGGCACCAACCCTGTGACGCGGGCCATCCGCGCCGTCGACACGCCGTCGGCGAACGTCTTCCACGACACGGGCGAGGCCAGCGAGTACTGCACCACGTAGTCCGAGACCGGCCAGAGGGAGGCGCTCGGCGCGGCCCACGACAGGTCGATCGAGGCAGGGGCCGCGGTGGCCGTGGGCGCACCGGGCTTGTTCGGCCAGGCGCGGGTACTCGCGACCGTCACCCAACCGGCGTTCGGAGCGACATCGGCCGCATAACTCGTGCCGACGGAGTACCGACTCATCGCGTACACCTTCACCGAACGCGGGTTGCCCAGACACGACAGCGGCGCATAGACCCCGTACGACTTCGCGAGGGAATCGAAGAGTGGGATCGCGTTGCACACATGCGCGCCGGACACGGCGTTGTACACATCGCCGTAGACGATGCCCAGGTAGTTGGAAATCTCGAGAGCAAAGTCCTCGAAGCCATCCGCATTCGCGTCGACGAGCCAATCCACAAAGGTGGCGGGGGCCTGCAATGCAGGGGTCTGCCATGCGGAGTTCGTAGGACGGATCCAAGCGGCGACCGCGGCCGACACGAACAGCGAGGGCACACCCGGTTCGTTGCTCGTGGCCACCCTGACACCCGTGATGTCGGCTTGGCCGTACTTCTTCGGAGCCGTATCGCCCGTGGGGTCGGTTGCCCCGAACGGACTCCAGGCGACCTTCGACAACGCTGCGCCGATGCGAGCGTTGCGCAGCGCAATGGAGCGATCCGTGGCAGACCGTTGCGTACGACTGATCGAGAACGACCCGCGCTGCACGCCAGGCGCGCCAGCAGAGGCACCGGAGGTTTGCACCACACCGCCAACTGTGACTGCCACAATTGTGGTGATTCCGATCAGTTTCCTGATCCGCATTCGTGCCTCATCTCGTTTCGCGACAAGGTCGTTTTACCAGCTAGGTGGTGTTAAAGCCAGGCGCCCCTCTGCCAGGGTTCGGCAAGATTTCAGAACTAGCTGCGTGCGAACTCGCGAATTACTCGGCCCGGACGCGCACCCGAGTGCTTGCCCTGCTCGGTGACGATCTTGCCGTTCACCAAGGTGGCCGCATAACCACGCGCCTTCACCAGGAGGCGACCCTTGCCACCAGGGAAATCATTCGCGTAGGTGGGGTGCTCGCTGGCGAGCTGGTCGATGTCGAACACGTTGATGTCGGCGAACTGGCCGACCGCCAGCGTGCCCCGCTCCTTCAGGCCCAGCACTGCAGCCGGGAACGAGGTGAGCTTGCGGATGGCCTCGGCCAACGCCACCTTGTTGCGCGTGCGGTGCCAGTAGGTGAGGAAGTGCGTGCTGGCATCGGCGTCGCAGATCTGGCCGGCGTGCGCGCCGGTGTCGGCGAGGCCCGGGTAGACGTTCGGCAGCGAGAGCAGATCACCCATTGCGTCGGTCGCACGATTGAAGAACCAGGTGTTGAACAGTTCCTGGCCATCGCTCTCGATGAGTCGGTCGATCACGAAGTCCACAGGGTGCACACCCAACGCGGCGGCATGATCGGCCACCGACATGCCGCCCTCTTCGTGATAGTCGGGCGAGGCGCCCACGCCGAGCGGGTGGATGAAGTTCGGGTCGTACCACATGCCCTTGTCCTTGCCTTCCTCCACGAGGAGGGCACGGGTGGCGGGGTCTTTCAGCGCAGCCACGCGGTCGGCGATGGTGGGCAACTGCATCAGCTGGCGCCACTGCTTGCCCTTCACCGGAGCGATCTGAGCAAGACCGCACAGCGAACCGCTCGGACGAGTCATGGAAGCAAGTGTGATGTTGCCGTGCTTGCTGTTCTCGTTCTCGAGAAACCCGCCGAACACATCGAGGCCGCCGCGACCGCTGTTGCCGACGCCGCCGGAGAACAGCACGTCGCCGCAGGACTGCGCCATCTCCTTCAACAGCGTGAACTCCAACCCGCCGCGTGTGGCGAAGTCGTTGACCGCTTGGAACAGGCCGCCGCCGGCGGCGTTCATGCCATCGGCGACCGCAAGGTATTCGTCGATCGGCGCCAACGTGCCGGGCACGTAGCGGCCATCGGGCACCACGTGCAGCAGGATGCGCGAGGTGCTGAACCCCACCGCACCGCCAGCGATGCTCTCTTCGGCGATGTCGCGCATCGCGTTCAGTTCTTCCGGGGTGGCGGGCTCGTCGCTGAGCGAGCGATCGCCCATCACGTGGTAGCGCACCGCGCAATGGCCCACCATGCCCACGATGTTGAGGGCCGGCTCCATGCGCTCCACGGAGTCGAGATACTCGGGATAGGTCTCCCAGTCCCATGGCAATCCGTCGAGGATGGCATCGCGAGGAATGTCTTCCACGCTCTCCATCATCTCGGCGAGGAACTCACGGTTCTCCGGGCGGACCGGGGCGAAGGTGACACCACAGTTGCCCATGAGCACCGTGGTGACGCCGTGCCAGGAGCTGGAGGTCATGTACGGGTCCCAGCCCACCTGCGCATCGAGGTGGGTGTGGAGATCGATGAAGCCGGGCGACACGATCTGCCCTGTGGCGTCGATCTCGCGAGTTGCCACCTCGCCCACGAGGTTGCCGATGGCCGAGATGCGGTCGCCGTCGATGGCGATGTCGGCCACATACCCCTCACGGCCGGTGCCGTCGACGATGGTGCCATTGCGAATGATCAGGTCGTGCGCCACAAATCCCCCCGGGTTCGAAGCACGACCATACCGACCGGTCTCTACAGAAACCGCACCGGAAGCCGCTACCGACTGATCTGTAAATAAAGGTAACGTCAAGGTTGTCAGCTGGTGTTGACGGAGCGCGCGCCTGCGTCTTGACTGGCGAGATTCCGGCGAGTTGCGAGGCTCGCTGGTGGCGATGGCCCGGGAATCGGATGAAGCGGGAGTTCTCCGATCCCGGGGCCATCGCCTGTATGCGCAAGGATTGGGTCGTGGCGGGTTCAGGAAGTCCAAGGCAACGACACAGCGCGGAAGATCGCCGGCGCGAGATTCTCGACGCGGCGGTTCGACTGTTCTCCGAACGCGGTTATCGATCCACCGGCATCATCGCCTTGGCGGCAGAGGTGGGCATCACGCATTCCGGCCTGTTGCACCACTTCGGTACGAAGGAAGCGATCCTTCACGCCGTCGCCAACGAGCGCGTGGAGCGCGACACGGCGATCTACACCGAGGTGTTCAAAGATGGTGGCCGCCGAGCCATCGCACGCCTGCCCGAACTGGGCCGCCACTTCCTGTCGGACCCAATGCGCACCCGCATGTTCAGTGTGCTGGTGGCCGAGAGTCTCGGAGAGTCAGACCCGCTACACGACTACTTCGTGAACCGTTTTCAGATGGGCCGCACCCTGCTGCAGTTCATGCTCACGACGGGCATTCAGCGCGGCGAATTCCACGCCGACATCGACCCCGTGCTGATTGCCGGCGAGATGCAGGCATTTGCATCCGGCCTGGAAACGCAGTGGTTCCTCGATCGCGACGACGACCGCTTCATGCGCACCTATGAGGCGTACTCCGCAGCGCTGGCAAGTCGCATCTGCATCCCGTTCGTCGAGGGCTGACCCTCACGAACGACGCGTACGCCGGTGGCCCTTGATGCGCCGCAACGTCACCGTGTGCATGGCACCCAGCACGACCGTCATCACTGTCACCACGATGAGCGGCGGCAACCATCGGCCCAACACCGGCACCACCGCGCCGAGCGCCAGCACGATCCATCGTTCGGGCGCCACGCGATGGATCGCTCGCCACTGGATGGCGGACAACCCACCGATGTAGGTCAGCACGGAGAGCGCCAACACCCAACGGTCCTGCAGATCGAACCGTTGCGTCGGATGTTCGACGATGTGCTTGGCCACCACCGCGTAGAGGATCAACCCGAACGCCACCGGAAAGTGGCCGAAGGTGAACATGTCGCGAGCGAGGCGCCCCCGTTCCTCCCCTTGCGCCGCCCGGAGGTGGCGTTCGCTCACCTCCGGAAGGTACGCGAAGTAGGTCCACCACAGCACGCAGGCCATCGCCACGGCCACCGTGAGACCGGCAACGTTCCGAGCAGTGAGACCAGCCCCGGCCAGGGTGGCACCAGCCGCCACCAGTACCTCACCGAGCGAGATGATGATGAACAGCGCATGCCGTTCGGCGAAATGCACCGGGTCGATCGTCCAACTTCCACCGGCCGCACGTAATGCACCGACGACGTTCAACAGGGCGGCAACCGTCCAGAGCACCACCCGCGCGTTGCCGGGCAACAGCGCACCCGCCATCACCACGATCGGCGACGCAACAGCGAACGTGGCGTACCGGATGTACGAACCACGAGTGGATTCGTGACCCCACGCAACACTGCCCTGAATGGCGAGCACCAGCAGTTGCACACCCATGTACGCCGCACCGAACCACGGCCCTCCGTCGCCGAATGCCGACGGAATGCTGGCCGTCGCCACCAGTGCCACGGGGATGATGCTCAGCACCAGCACGCGCGTGGCCACCACGGCCTGCAGATCGATTGCGGAGCCCACCCACGTGAACTGCGACCACTGCCACCACATCAGCCAGGCCAGCAGCAACCCTCGGCCCAACCCTGCAGCGGTCTGATCGTGTGCGATGAACGCCGCGATCTGCGTGACGGCGAACACGAAGACGAGGTCGAGAAAGAGTTCGAGATTGGTGGCGTGCCGTTCTCGTTGCTCGGCCGCCACTTCGGTGCCGGCGTGTTCGGTCACGAACGTTCCTGGCGGATCGACGCGGCTCGTGAGTGCGCGGCGAAACCTTCGTGTCGGCTCATCGCCAGGATGGTGGGCGTCATGCGGGCAAGCGCCGTTGCGTCGGCCCGGGCCACGGCGGTGCGCTTCAGAAAGGTGTCGGCCGTGATGCCGCTGCTGACATGGGCGAACCCGCCCGTGGGCAGGCTGGCAGGACATCCGATCACGAAGTTGCCGCCGCTGAACAGCGTGTGCTGACCGATGAGGATTTCGCCAGCATTCACCAGCAGGTCGAGCAACTCGGCCTCGGCGTCGGGCGCCACGGCAACCTGAAGATGCTCGGGAGCCCAACGATTGGCAACCTCGGCGGCCTCGGCCAGATCGCGCACCAGCACGCAGCCACCGTTCGCTCCAAGCGCGGCGCGGGCAGCCTCGGCTCGCTGTGCAGGAAGATCCGCGAGCTGTAGTTCCAACTCGATGTCGATGCGATCTGCCAGCGAGGCCGACGGCGTGATGAGCAGCACAGCCGAGTCGGTGCCATGTTCGGCTTCGTTCAACAGGTCGGCCGCCGCCAGGCGCGGGTCGGCGGAGTCGTCGGCGATCACCACGCTCTCGGTGGGACCCAGGATCATCATCGTCGCCACGCCATAGCGCTGCATTTCCACCTGCGCACACGCCACGGGCGGGCTGCCCGGGCCCACGATCTTGCGCACCTGCGGGATGGTGGCGGTGCCGAATCCGAGCGCTGCCACGCCGGCCGGACCATTTACGCGAAACACGTCGGTGATCCCAAGTTTGCGACACACCACCAGCACGGCCGGATCGATGCGGCCACTGCCGTCGGGCATGGGGGGCACGACCAGCGCCACCTTCGGCACGCCTGCCACCACGGCCGGCACGCCGAGTTGATACGCCACGCTGGGATAGCTGGCCTTGCCGCTGGGCACGAACAGACCGGCCGAGGTGATGGGTGTGATCTTCTCGCCGACGGTCAGGCCTGGCTCACTCTCGAAACTCCAGTCGGCAGCACGGAGCATCAGTTGTTCGTTGAACGCCCGCAGGTGTGCGATGGCATCGTCGATGGCCGCGTCGACATCCGCATCCACCGCCGCGGCTTCCAGTTCCTCGGCCGTCGCCTTCAGTTGATGCGGCTCCAGCGACACGTTGTCCCAGTCGCGCATCGCCCGACACACGGCTTCGTCGCCGTGGGCGCGTACGTCGTCGATGATGCGCCCGATCGACTGCTTCAGATCCTCATCGAAGATGGCTTCCAGACCCCGCGAGCAGAGGGCAACACGATCGGCTTCAGCCATCGTTTCCCAGGTGTTCCGGCGCATCACGGGCATGCCCCCGACGCTAGCGGCCTCACAACGCGGGCCGCCGGTGGAACCAGGGGTCGGCCTGTTCGAGTTGCGTCGCCAACTGAAGGAGAACGTGATCGTCGCCCGCGCGCCCCATCAACTGTGTACCCACCGGCAGGCCGGCGGCATTCCACCATAGCGGCAGGTTCATCGCGGGCTGTCCGGTGCCGTTCGCCAGTGCCGTGTACGGCGAGTAGGGCAACACATGGTCCACGCGATACTCGAGGAACGAGTTCCATCCATCGGGCCGACCTGTCGCAAAGCGGCCGATGCGGGCTGGAGGTTCACCCAGCGTTGCGGTGAGCAGCATGTCGAACGGCTGTAGGAAGCGGGCCATGGCGCGGCCGAATGCATGCAGGGTCTGCACCGCCGACAGATACTGGGCGCCGGACAACGTTCGCCCATACGCCACTGCCAACTGGGTGACACGCTCGGTGCGTTCGAGCGCATCCGCACCAACGGACTCCACCGTGAGTTGCGTGCCGCAGGCCACGATGTCGGTCCAGGCGCGAATGAAGGCCTCCATGTCCAGCACCGGGTCTTCCGGCACCACCTCGTGACCCAACGATTCCAACAATTGCGCCGTGTGCTCCACGGCCTCCACGCAATCCGGGTGCACAGCGGCACCCGTGAAGCTGCGTGTCGAGACCGCAATGCGCAATCGACGCGGCGCCAACGCAACCGCCGCGGTGTAGGAACCAATATGCGGTGGCGCGTAGTACGGCGTCCCCACATCCGGGCCGACAGTGGCGTCGAGCATCACCGCGGTGTCGCGCACCGAGCGAGTGAAGAACCCGTCGATGGCCATGCCTGCCCAACCCTCGCCCGATGCCGGCCCGTCGGGCAGCAGGGCACGGGTGGGTTTCAGGCCGAACAACCCGCACGACGATGCGGGGATGCGCACCGAACCGCCACCGTCACTGCCGTGCGCCATCGGCACCACCCCCGCCGCCACTGCTGCAGCGCAACCGCCGCTGGATCCGCCCGCCACATGATCCACGTTCCACGGATTGCGGGTGGGTCGGCCGTACACCGCGGCCTCGGTGGTGACACCCACGCCGAACTCCGGGCTAGTGCCGCGCGCGAACGTGACCGCACCCGTGGATTGCATCCGAAGGAAGATCTCGCTGTCGTAGGTGTAGCGGTAGCCGTCGAAGAGCCGCGAGCCCATGGAGGTGGGGAAGTCGGCGGCTTCGCAGCCGAGGTCCTTGATCATGAACGGCACACCGGTGAACGGACCGTCGGGCAGGCCACGTTCGATGGCTTCCCGGGCCACTGCCTCCTGCACGTGCACCACCGCGGCAATGGCGTCGTCGGTTGCCGCTGCACGCTCCAACGCCAGCGTGAGCAGTTCGCCGGAGGTGACATCGCCCGCTCGCACCAGCGCCGCCAGGCCAACGGCATCGAACTCCACGTACTCGTCGAATCGCATGGGACCATCGTGTCACGACCCGAGCCAGTAGGCTTCCGTCACGTTCCGGTCACCTCCGAGGAGCGTTCAGCCATGCCCGTCACAGTTGTCGTAGGCGCCCAGTGGGGCGACGAGGGCAAGGCCAAGGTCATCGACCTGCTCGCAGCCGAGCACAGCCATGTCGTCCGCTATCAGGGCGGTCACAACGCCGGCCACACCGTCGTGGTGGGAACCGAGCGGTATGCGCTCCAACTCATCCCCAGCGGTGTGCTGTACCCGCACATCGTGCCGGTCATCGGCAACGGCGTGGTGGTGGATCTGCCCACCCTGTTCAGAGAGATCGACACGCTCGAGGGACGCGGCATCAGCTGCGCCAAGTTGAAGGTGAGCAGCCAGGCCCACCTGATCTTCCCGTGGCACCAGTCGCTCGACGCCCTGTACGAGGCCAAGCGCGGCGACGAGAAGATCGGCACCACGCTGAAAGGCATCGGCCCGGCATACTCCGACAAGGCCCGACGTATCGGCCTTCGTGCCGGCGACGTGCTCGACTCCGCCGCATTCGCTGACGCCGTGCGGGCGAACTGCACGTATCACAACCGCGAGATCGAAGGCCTCGGTGGCGAGGCCATCGATGCCGACGCTGTGGCCGCACAATTCGCTGAGCTCGGCGCACGTCTGGCCCCCTATGTCGCCGACACCGTGGAGATGCTGCACGAGGCGCTCGACCGCGACGACGCACTCCTGCTGGAGGGCGCCCAGGCCACCTTCCTCGACCTCGACCACGGCACCTACCCGTTCGTCACCTCCAGCAACCCCACCGCGGGTGGGGCGTGTGTCGGCACGGGCATCGGCCCCCGCTATCTCACCCGCATCGTGGGCATCACCAAGGCCTATGCCACCCGCGTCGGATCCGGTCCGTTCGCCACCGAGCTCACCGACGAACTGGGCGACAAGCTGGTCGACATCGGCCGCGAGTTCGGCACCGTCACCGGCCGTCGGCGTCGTTGCGGTTGGCTCGACCTGGTGATGCTGCGCAAGGCCGTGCGCATCAACAGCCTCACCGAACTGGCACTCACGAAACTCGACGTGCTCGACACGTTCGAGGAGGTGAAGATCTGCACCGAGTACGACGCCGAAGGCTCGCCCGTCTACGCCGTGCTGCCCGGCTGGCTCACCGACATCAGGGCAGTCAACGACATCGATGCCCTGCCCGCCAAGGCTCGCGACTTCGTGTCGCTGGTCGAGCGAGAAGTGGGCATCCCCGTGAAGATCGTCGGCACCGGCGCCGAGCGAGAGAGCTACGTGATCTGGTCATGATCCCCCGGTACACCATGCCCGAGATGGCTGCCGTGTTCTCCGACACGGCCCGTTTCGGGCGTTACCTCGAGATCGAACTGCTGGCCACCGAGGCGCATGTGGCCCTGGGCGTAGTGCCAGCCGCCGACGCCGCCACCTGCCGCGACCGCGCCCCGCAGGTGGACGATGCCTTCGTCACTGCCGTGGAGGATCGAGAGAAGATCACCGACCACGACGTGGCCGCATTCGTCGACGTCGTGCAGAACGCCATCGGCACCCCCGCGGGTGCCTGGATCCACTACGGCCTCACCTCCAGCGACGTGGTCGACACCGCGTGGTGCTGGATGCTGCGCGACGCGTGCGATCTGCTGCTCGAAGCCGCCGACGGCCTGGTGGCCGCTCTCGTGCGCATGGCCCGCGAACACCGTCACACGGTGATGATCGGCCGCACCCACGGCATCCACGCCGAGCCCACCACCTTCGGGGCCAAGGTGGCCTTGTGGGCGCTGCAGGTGGACCGCGATCGCACCCGCTTGCGCGCCGCGCGCGACACCGTCGCGGTGTGCAAGCTCAGCGGTGCGGTAGGCACCTACAGCAACATCGACCCGAGCATCGAGGCGCATGTCGCAGCGGCCCTCCGCCTGAAGGCCGTGCCCGCTACACAGGTCATCGCCCGCGACCGCCACGCCGAGTTCCTCTACGCGTGCGCTTCGGTAGGCGCCACCATGGAACTCATCGCGGTGGAGCTGCGGCATCTGCAGCGCACCGAGGTGCGCGAGGTACAGGAAGGGTTCAAGGCCGGCCAGAAGGGCTCCAGTGCGATGCCGCACAAGCGCAACCCCATCAGCGCCGAGACCATCAGCGGCCTCAGCCGCGTGCTGCGCGGCAATCTGCAGGCCGGTATGCAGGACGTGGCGCTGTGGCACGAGCGCGACATCTCCCACAGTTCCGTCGAACGCGTGGTGCTGCCCGACAGCGCATTGTTGGCCTACTACGTCATGCGCCGCATGACTCGTTTGCTCGACGGCCTCCAGGTGTTTCCCGACCGCATGGTGGCAAACCTGTGGGCCAGCCACGGACTGGTGTTCAGCCAGCCAGTGCTGCTGGGTCTGGTGCAGGCCGGCCTCACCCGCGACGAGGCGTACCGCATCGTGCAGGAGAACGCCGGACGTGCGTGGGACGAAGGTCGTTCGTTTCGCGAACTACTGGACGCCGATGAACGGGTCACCGTGCCGGCCGAGGTGCTGGATGCAGCGTTCGATCTCGAGCGCAGTGTTCGCCACGCTGGGCGTGGTGTCGATGCGCTCGATGCGCTGGGCTGAGCCCTACTTGGCGCGGCTCACGCCGGCGGCCTTCAGTACCGCCGCTTCCACGCCAACGGCGCGCCATGCCGCATACGACACGCCGGTGCGGTCGCTGTACCCCTTCGCCACCTCGATGAAGGAGTGCTCCAGCGCCTCCATGTCGAACTTCATCGCAAACGCGTTCAGTTCGTCCTGCAGGTCCATGCGTTCCTGGACGAGCTTGAGCTCCTGCAGCGGATCCGCCTCGAGCAATTCCTTGTCGACGGCAGCCAGCCGGCGCGCCACGGACTCGGGCGTACGCTTTCGGCCCGGGCCAGACTTTGTGCCGCGGAGCGCTTCGAGATACTCGCGCACCACACGACCCTCTACACGACCAAGAGCGAGTGCCGCTTTGTGCTCGTCGGTCAACGGACCTTTGGGACCACGTTTTGCCATGATTCACAGCATAGTTTCTTCCAGCCCGATTTACCAGGGAAAAGGTTGATCACATTGGAGCTACGAACCTTGTTCGACCTCGAACCACACGGCCCCGATACTTTTGTGGGTATCGGCCCTCGGTATCCGTGGGGTGGACTGTTTGGTGGACAAATCGTCGCACAGTCACTGCGTGCGGCTGCCGCCACCGTGGCCCCTGAGCAGCAGGTTCACTCGCTTCGCGCCTACTTCATTCGCCGAGGCGACCACACAGAGCCCATACGATTCGAGGTGGATCGCATTCGAAATGGCCGGAGTTTCTCCACGCGTCGTGTCGTCGCACGGCAGGCGATCGGTGCCATTCTCAATCTTGAGGCATCGTTTCAAACGCTGGAAGATACTGCCGACATTCAGACGGTTCCGATGCCAGCCGAGGTTATTGGCCCCGACGAACTACCCAGTGATGCATGGAGTGACAGCTTCGATCGACGAGATGTTCCCGATGGCGCATTGCCCGATGACGAACGCACCGGCCTGGGACGCAACGCAGCATGGATGCGAGTGACCGCCGAACTCGGCGACGACCAACTGTTGCACCGTTGCTGGTTGGCCTACATGAGCGACGATATGCCGGCCGACGCCGTACGCCGCTCCCACCCCGAGTTCCACGGAGTCGAGGGCATCACCTACGTAGCCAGTCTCGATCACACCATCTGGTTCCACCGGCCGTTGCGTGCCGACCAGTGGCATCTCTACGACGTCACCTGTCACACGTTCGTCGGTGCTCGCGGGCTCTCCATCGGCCACGTCTTCGCCCTCGATGGCACCCACGTGGCCACCATGGCGCAAGAAGTGTTGGTCCGCGATGCCCGCCAGAAGCAAGACTGACCCAATGAGTCTCGACGCACTGGCCGACAAGGTCAACACCATCGCCCGCCTCACGGGCACGTTCACCCTTCGTTCCGGTCAGATCGCCACGGAGTACTTCGACAAGTACCGCTTCGAGGCCGAGCCGGCGTTGCTGGCTGAGATCGCAGCCGCCATGGCGCCGATGATTCCTGAGGGCACCGAGGTGCTGGCCGGCTTGGAAATGGGCGGCATCCCCATCGCCACCGCACTCTCGTTGCACACCGGCATTCCGGCAGCGTTCGTGCGCAAGGAAGCCAAGACCTATGGCACGGCACTGCTCGCCGAAGGTTCGCCCATCGTGGGCAAGCGCGTCACTGTCGTGGAAGACGTCATCACCACCGGCGGCCAGGTGGTGATCAGCACCAACGACCTGCGCGCGCTCGGTGCCAACGTGGAGCACGTGCTGTGCGTCATCGACCGCAGCCCCAACCACGCCGCCGCACTCACCGCCGAGGGCCTGCAGATGCACGCCCTGCTCACCCGCGCCCAACTCGACGCCGCCGAAGCCCGCCGCGCCTGACCCCCGCCACTCTGTCGGGCGCGAAACCTCCCATATTCGAGTCACTTCGCGCCCGCGGGCGCGAAACCTCCCACCGTTGGGTGAAAGCGCGCCCGTGGGCGCGAGATTCCCCGTGCTGGGCGCGGCGTCACTCGGGGAAGAGGACGCCGGGGTTGAAGATGCCCTGGGGGTCGAGGGCGTGTTTCACCGCGCGCAGGGCGGCCACTGTGGGGTCGCCCTTCAGGCGACCGAGCCAGTGGGCCTTGGCGATGCCGATGCCGTGCTCGGCGCTGATGGTGCCGCCCAACGCGATGGCGGTGGACAGCACGAACTCGGTCACCTCGGCTGCGCAGTCGATGGCCCCGAGCACGTTCACATGCACGTTGCCCTCGGCGAGATGACCGAACACGATGAGCTCGCCGCCATCGATGCCAGCGATGAGATCGTGCACCTCATCCAGCAGTTCGGCGAGGCGTTGCACCGGCACCGCAACATCGAGCTTCACGGGAGTGCCCTTGGCGCCGATGGCGATGGTGATGTGGTCGCGGATTCGGTACAGCTGGTCGCGTTGCGGGCCGATGGCCATCACCCCGCGTCGATCGCCGATGAGCCGGGCGAGATCCTGTGATGGATCGTCGTTGGCGGCGCAGTCGACCATCACGAAAGCCCCTGCGAAGTCGACGGGCAGCGGCGTACCGATACCGAGGTGATCGCACGCCACCTTCACGGCCTCGGGCATCAGCAACTCCACCGCATCCAGCGACGACAACGAACGCAATGTGGGCAGCATCGCCACGGCATCGGCTACCGACTCGCAGGCCACCAACGCTGCCGCAGTGTGGCGATACCACGGCACCACCTTCAGACGCACTGCAGTGACCACTCCCAGGGTGCCCTCGCTGCCGACGAACATCGCCGGCAAGTACGGGCCGGCGGTCTCCTTCGGCAGACCGTGCATCTGCTCGACGATGGAACCATCTGCCAGCACCGCCTGCACCCCCACCACCTGAGCCCGCATGGTGCCGAAGCGCACCACCCGCGAGCCGCCGGCATTCGTGCTGACTGCGCCGCCCACGGTGGCCGTGGCGCGTGCGCCCCAATCGACGGCGAAGTCGACACCCGCCGCGCGGGCGTGTCGCTGCAGCGCTTCGATGGTGACACCAGCGCCCACCGTGACTTGCATCGCCGACAGGTCCACAGGGTCGAGCCGCGTCAGTCGCTTGGTGCTGAGCACCACCTCGCCGCCACGCGGCACGCTGCCGCCCACCAGCCCGGTGTTGCCGCCCTGCGGCACGATGGCTGCACCGGCATCGGCGCATGCGCGCACCACGGCAGCTGTTTCCTCCACCGTGCCGGGCCGCACAACACAACGCGCTGTGCCGTGGTACTTGTTCAGCCAGTCGTTCTCATAGGTGACCAGCACGTCGGCATCGGTGAGCACCTGCGCGTCGCCCACCACGGCGCGCAGTGCAGCTACCAGCGAGTCGGTCACTGTCACTCCGCGATGGATGCGCCGGCAGGTAGTTCACTGAGCAGCACGTCGCTCACCCAACAACGAGTAAGGTGCAGCGTGCTCTCGATGCGCACCACCCGCTTGGGTTGGTCGAACGCCCGCCCGCACATGCTGAGTGCGGCCTTGATGCAGTCGTCCTCGCTGGGCAACACCATCGGCATACGAGCGCGGCGAACACCGGCGATGCCGGCGGTGAAGCAGTTGATGTAGGTCTTCTTCCAGTCGATCTGCAGGGCCAGCGACGACGGTACGAAGTCGGCGAAGCCAACGCCCAGCACGTTGCCGCCCGACACCGGCGTGATGGACAGCAGCACGATGGTGCTCACGTCGGGTTCGGCCATGTCGTCGAGCCCGTGTACCCAGAAGCGGCCGGTGACGTTGGGGTCCATGGTGGTGCCGCTGATGTCCTTGCCACCCTTCTCCACGATGAGCACATCGATCTGGGGGAAGGGCAGGGCGGGCACCAACGCTCGCGCATACTCGGTGAGTTCGCGTTCGGCCTCGCCGCCTACATCGTCGGCAGTAAGGGCCTGGACCTTCACCACCTCACCGCTCGCGGACTCCAGCGAGGCCACACCGCCGAGCAGTCGGCCGGTGGCACGCAGCGCTTCGATGCCGTCGAGGATGCGGTTGCGCATTTCCTCCGGCCCGCACGCATGGATCTGCGCGGCGCCCGGCTGCTTGCCGAAACCGACGACGGCCATCTTCGTGCAGCCGCTCTCG